>NZ_JBFUMV010000011.1:0-112486 GCF_054049175.1 Microbacterium sp. P5_E9
GCCCGGAGCTGCCGCACGCGACGTCGTCGTTCCCTTCCGGGCACACGGCGGCGGCCTTCGCGCTCCACGGCACGCTTGCCGACCTGCTCGATCACCACGGCACCCGTGGCGCGCGGCTCCTGGGCCCCTTCCTTCGGTACGGGATTCCCGGGGCGATCGCGTTTTCGCGGGTCTACCGTGGCCAGCACCACATCTCGGACACCGTCGCGGGCGCAATGCTGGGACGGTGGAGCGCCGCTGTCGTGCGGCGACAGCTGATGTCGTAGGCGGGCGGGACGCCCCCGCCCGACGACCGCTCGGGTCCTGCAAGTGGCCTGTTTTGCGACCACCGCAAGCAAGGATCCCTCTGCGTGCACTAGCTTCGAGGACCGCTGAGGGCCCTGGCCGGTGCGAGCAGCCGATACTGATCGGGCGAGGGACGGCGCCGAATCACGTCTACCTAATGTTTCGAGTGTGGGATTCGTCGAGCCCGGGGCGCACGCCAACCGGATCCGTGGCCGCCAGGACCGCATCACCCAACGCTGCCGACTTCTGTCGGAACTGCCGGGCGAAGCCCCGATTCGGCGTCGCGGCCCGGGGGCTCGCCATTATTCCGTCAGGCCGACGACTAGGAAGTCGATGTGGATTCCGGTGACTGTGCCGTCGGCGGCGAGGGTGCGCTCCAGTGCATAGAACCCGTCGTCGCCGTAGCCGGCCCGCGCCAGGATCAGGTTCTCCCCGCGAGTCGCCAGAGGCAAGACGACGTTTGCAGTGTCGACCGGTTGTGGGCCGTCACTTTTCGCCTGCGCAAACCAGGAGTCGGGCCTGCCTGAGTTGAAAATCTCGGAGCGCCAGTCGACTGCTGCACCGGGCATGCAGCGGGTCGCGGCTTCCGCGTCGACGAAGGCGACGGTGCCGGCATCGACCTCTATACCCCAGTACCGGCCGGGGTCAGGTGGTCCGTCAAGACTCGGGGCCGGCTCGAGGGACGCTGCTTCCGACGCGGAGAGCACGACGGAGAGATATGCCTCCCGCCACTGCGACCCGTCTTGGGCTTCTGACAGATCCGCATAGGTCACTCGCACCGGGTAGTGGCCTGACGGGACCGGGATGACGAGCGGCGCATCGAGGTTCACGTATGGGTCGCAGACGCCGAGCATCCCCGAATCAACATGCAGTTCGCCAAGGTCCACAACAGTCAGTTGCACCGATCGCCCATCAGGCAGCGGAGCCTGACCGGAAGCCAACGCGTAGTGATCGCCGATATCCATGTCTCGATCATGCCGTCCGGTCGATCTTCCAGGTACCGGCGACGCGACCTGCGGCCTCCCGACCGCATAGAGGCGTCAACTGCTAGTGGGCTTATTGCCCGCAAGGGGATCGTTTTCGATCCGGGCGCGAGAAGCTTCACGCCCTTAGGCTCAATGTGATCGAGAGGTGTCCGAGTGATCGAGGTAGCTGGTCTGACGCGGCTTTTCGGCTCTCGCGTGGCCGTGGATGATGTCAGCTTCACCGTGCGGCCGGGCACGGTAACCGGGTTGCTCGGTCCGAACGGGGCCGGCAAGTCGACGACGATGCGGCTGATAGTGGGATTGGATCGGCCGACCTCCGGCACGGCGTTGGTGGACGGCGCACCGTTCTCCCGCTCGATGACGCCGATGTCGACGTTGGGCGCGCTTCTGGACGCGACCGCTGTGCATCCCGGCCGTACCGGGCGGACGCACCTGCGCGCATTGGCCGCGACCAACGGGATTGCCGATCACCGAGTCGACGCGGTGCTGACGATGACCGGATTGACGGATGCCGGGGCTCGGCGCATCGGCACCTACTCGCTGGGGATGCGTCAGCGGCTCGGCATCGCCGCCGCACTTCTCGGCGACCCGGCGACGCTCGTTCTTGATGAGCCGGTGAACGGGCTCGATCCCGACGGGGTTCACTGGGTGCGCGAACTTGCCCGCTCTCTCGCGGCGGAGGGCAGAACGATTCTGATCTCCAGCCACTTGATGAGTGAGATGGCGCTGACCGCTGACCGGGTCATCGTGATGGGCAGGGGACGCGTCATCACGGATGGGCCGATCGCGGACGTCATCGCGCACGCCACCCGCTCCTCGGTCCTCGTCCGCTCGCCGCGCAGCCCCGACCTGGCCGCCGTCGTCGCGACAAAGGGGGGTCGGGTGGAGAGCACCGCACCCGACGGCGCACTAGTCGTTACCGGTATCACTGCTGAGGCGATTGGGGACCTCGCCGCGGCTCACGCGATCCCCTTGCACCAGCTCACTCCCCGGCAGGGCTCGCTGGAGGACGCTTTTCTGGCCTTGACCGAGGGTGAGGAGCAGTTCGCCTCCGGCGCGCCGATTCATGAGGAGCAGCGATGAGCGTCGCACAGACCACGATCGAGCACCGCATCACGATGCGGCGTGCCATTCGGTCTGAGTCGATCAAGCTCGCCGGACTGCGCGCGACACCGTGGCTGATCGGCGCCGCACTCGTCGTGCCGTTCCTGGTCACGCTGATCTGGGCATCCGGGGCGAGCGGACCCGTTGATGCGGCCGCGATCCTCGACACCGCAACACCATCCTCGGCCGCGACGCTCATCTTCTTGATCCTGATCGCGATCATGACGGCGACCTCCGACTATGAGAGCAACGCCGCGATCCAGACGTACAGCGTCGTGCCCGCACGCATCCCCGTGGTGCTCGCCAAGTACGCGATCGTGCTCGTGGTCGCCGTGGCCATTTCGCTCGTCACTGCCATCGGGACGTTCGCTCTCGCCGACGTCTTGAGAGGCGGCGGGATGGACGCGTGGTCCCCTGAGGCCACAAGAGTCCTGCTCGATCTGGCCCTAGCCGAAACGTGCTGCGCATTGATCGGGGTCGCCGCCGGCCTGATCGTGCGATCCGCGATCGGATCCCTCGGAGTCGTACTCGGCTTCTTCTACCTCGTGCCCCTGATCCTGGGCCTCATCCCCGTCGACGCCGTGAACCTCGTCGGCAGATCTATCCCAGGCGCGTCCCTCGGCACGCTCATCTCCATCACCACCGCAGAGGGTCAGCTCGACCCGGTAGTGCTCGCCTTCACCACGGTCCTCTGGACAGCCCTATGGCTGGTCKCCGGGGCCATCACCGTCAAGCGACGAAACATCTGACGCGCATAAGCCGACCCGTCGGGTGGTTCCTGATGAACCTCCTTGGAGCTCCCTGTCACGGCATCAGGGTGCCGCAGGAGTTCTGGGCTCAATCTGCTTCTTGATCCGCTATCCAGGTCCGAGACTTCGCCTCAAGGAACGCCCCCAGAGCTGAGACCACTGAGAATTCGTAGGCGACGTTCATCGCTGTCGACGGCCTCATCGGGATCGAGCCTTCCCGCCCTTCGATGGTGATAACCCACTCCAGCGAGGGCKGTTCCGGCTGGAGGTAAGCCAGTGTGGGTGAGTTCACGAACTGGAAGACCACTAAGCCCGTATTAGCGTCGTCGGCCCCGTCCTGAACGATGACACGCGCCGCTTCCGCAGTCGGATACCCCAAACCGGCGAACTCGTCGAGCCACGCCCGCAGTGTATTAATGCTTCGAACTGGCACACCCACACTCCTGACCCAGCCCCTTGCAGACCGTCATCAGTATGCGCTTCATTAGGGCGATCGTGTCGCCACCAGCATCACGCCGCGTGCCCACACGAAGTCAGCGTGCCACGGGCCTAGAGACTGATGGGGATCTGGGCGAGCGCTGATCGGGTGGCAGAGAACCGGGCAGCATGGGACGAGTTGAACGCGGCGTTAGGGTGATCACGTGACGTCGACCCGAGGGGGAGCCCTCCTTCTGGACATGGACGGCACACTGGTCGATTCGAACGCTGTCGTCGAGCGTGTCTGGACGCAGTGGTCGCACGAGCACGGTATCGACCCCGCGCGCACGCTCGAGGTCATCCATGGTCGGCAGGGTCACGAGAGCATGGCGATTCTGCTGCCGGGGCGGCCACACACGTTCAACCTCGCCGAGAACCGCGAGCTCCTCGCCGCCGAGACGGCGGAGCTGGACGGCGTTGTCGCGATCGATGGCGCCGCACAGCTCTTGAACGATCTTTTCGGCGTTCCGCACGCACTCGTCACTTCCGCAACGCGGGATCTGGCGGTTGCGCGCATGGGCGCGGCAGGACTGCGGATGCCGGACCTGTCCGTCACCGCGGAGGACGTCCGCCGGGGAAAGCCACACCCCGACGCGTTTCTGCTCGCTGCGGCGGGCCTCGGAGTGGATCCTGCCGACTGCATCGTGGTCGAGGACTCCGCAAACGGGATCGCCGCGGGAATCAGCGCCGGGATGCGAGTGCTCGGCGTCGGTCCCGACGCCAAGCGAGCCGAGCCGACCTGGGCTATCGCATCCGTTGCATCCTGCCGCGTGACCGCCGCCGACGATGGGCTCATCCTCTCCTTCGCCGAGTGAGATCGGTCGGTCGAACTTCCTGATCAGCCCACCTGCCAGTCCACTTGCATCGAGTCAGCACGGCGGATGCCGACGCCATTGCTGATTTCATCGAGACATGGCGAATGATCTGGTCTTCTCATCCGAGGCATCCGCGATGGATGTCGAGCGCGTGCACCGCTGGCTCTCCGAGGAGTCCTATTGGGCGCGCGGTCGAACTCGAGAAGCCCACGACGCGGCGATGGCCGGCTCCCGCAACTACGGCGTGTTCGACGGCGAAAGTGGCCCACAGCTCGCCTACGCGCGGGCGATCACCGACGGTGCCACCTTCGCGTGGATCGCGGATGTCTTCGTCGCCCCGGAAGCGCGAGGTCGTGGCGTGGGAAAGCTGATCATGCAAGGCATCATCGACGACCTGGAACCGCTCGGCTTGAAGCGGACGGCTCTCTTCACCGAAGACGCCCACGGCCTCTACGAGAAGTTCGGGTTCGAGCAACTCGCCGACCCCGAGTCTTGGATGCTCCGATGGGGCCGCGGATACGGACMGAACCCTACCTAGATCGTCAACGTTGTCGGTGTCAGCCGCCGGATCGAAGGGTCGACTTGTCCGCTGGTTGAGCGAGCTGCTCGAGCAGTTCGGCTGCGCGAGCAGCCCCGCCGAGCGACCGCAGCTGTGCGCCGACGCGGGCTGCGGCATCCCGGTATGACGGGTCTGTGGTCACTCTGTCGACGGCGGCTGCGACCTGAGCCGCGGTTGGCGTGCCGGTCTTGAGATTGACGGCTGCTCCGGTCCATGCGACGCGGGATGCGATCTCGGGTTTGTCGAGGTCCCCTCCAGCGATCACGAGAGGGATGTCGTGGGCGAGCATCGCGAGCGTCCCGCCCCATCCTCCGTTCGTCAGGGCGACATCCACTCGCGGAAGGAGCTCGGCGTAAGGCAGGAATCCTGCGACCCGCGTATTGGAGGGGACGGGGAAGGGCAGCTCATCATCTCCGGGGACGCCCGTCGCCACCACCACGAGCAGGTCGTCGCGGTCGGCCAGCGCCTCCAGCGTGGGCACGATCAGGTCGGCGGGATCGATGTTCTGCGTCCCCTGCGTGACATGTACGACCCGTCGGCCTTCGAGTTCGCTCCACCACGCCGGCAGCGGATGCGACGCCTGCGGAGGCATCCGGAGCTCGCCGACGAAGTGCAGGAAGTCGGGCCGGTCGGTGCGCTCGAAGTCCAGGAGCGGGGATCCGCTCGCCACGATGAGCTGACGCGAGAAGGTGACCTCCTCCATGGTCAGCCCTCGCGGCCGGAGGCCGATGGATTTCTCGGATCTCGCGATCGCCTTCGTGAGCGATCGGGCCATGAGCGGCGCAGCCGCGCGGAGGGTGGCATCCCTCGCCTTGGTGAACGGATTCGTGCCGGGCCATAGACCCAGTCCGGCGGGAGGGCCCTGCGTTCCGGAGAGATTCAGCGGGGTGATCGAGATCGTCGCCCGGGGCCCGCCGTTCTGCGCCGTGTACAGCGCCGCGCCGATCGAGAGGTCGTCGCCGGCGATCGCATCCCACGGTTCCCTGACCCACTCCTCTCGCAGATCCTGCACCTGCCCGGCGGAAGTGTTGATGAAGACGTCTTCGACGTTGATGAGGAGCTGACTGAGCCCCTTCTTGCCCCTGAGCCGCGGGAACGTCGCGGCGAGGTCATTCTCATCGAAGTCGGGAGCGTGATGCCACGGGACGAGCCGCGAGCCCGTCGACTCGACGGCCGCGCGGAACGCCTCGCCCGAATAGACCCGCACGTCGTGTCCGCGTGCAACGAGCGCAGTCGCCACGGCGCGAACGGGGCTGACGTGCCCTGTGAACGGCATCGCCGAGAGCAGGAAGCGGGTCATGCGACCCAGGATGCCGCGTGGAATAGGATCCCGCCACCGGGGGCTTCACAAACCACGCCCGCCGGGCATCGCCCGATTGCGGATCCGCTTCGGCGGCGACGGATATGGTGGCGAGGTGACAGCGTCTGCTCCCACGAGCCCTGCCCCTGCACCACGGCCGGGTGCCATCTACTTTCTCGGGCGCGCGGTCCTGCGGCCGCTGTTCTGGCTGATGTACCGCCCGCGCATCGTTGGCCGAGCGAACGTGCCCGTGCGTGGACCGGTGCTGCTGGCGAGCAACCACCTTGCGGCACTCGACACGGTCATCATCCCGACATCCGCGGCCCGCCCCGTGCAGTTCCTCATCAAGTCCTCGTACTTCACCGGCTCGGGGCCGCTCGGCCGCCTTCGGCGCTGGTTCTTCGCGTCGATAGGCGGTGTGCCGGTGTACCGGGCAACCGGACGCGACGCGCGTGCCGCGCTGGACGCGGGCGCCAGCATCCTGCGAGCCGGCAGCGTGTTCGCGGTGTTCCCCGAGGGCACCCGCTCACGCGACGGAAAGCTGCACGCGGGTCACGGTGGCACCGCCTGGATGGCGCGCGACACGGGCGCCGCAGTCGTGCCCGTCGGGCTGATCGGGACAGCCACCATCAAGCCGCTGCGCCACCTCCTGCCGGGGAGGCCGCGTCTCGAGGTGCATTTCGGCCAGCCGCTCGATCTCGCCGACCTCGACGGTGTGCCGGATGGGAAGGCTCGTCGCGAGATCACCGAGCGCATGATGGCCGCCATCGCCGCCCTCAGCCGCCAGGAACGCTCCGGCACCATCAACGCGTCATCGCGCGACTGAGCCGCGCCGGTCAGCGGGCCATCACGCCTCGACGTGGGGGTGGCGAGCCCATGTGAACGAAACAGGTCGCGGAGAAGGGTGCTCTCGCAGGTTAGGCTCCGGTGCATGTCTGAGTTTCTTGATGACTGTGATGTCTATGCTGCGATGTCATACCCTGTGGCCATTTCGCGGGGGCATCGCGTCAAGCAGAAGGTGAATCTCAAGGCGCGGGTGGATGCCAAAACAGGCGAGGTCACGTTCTACGTGCCGCTGGACGAGATCGGCACCTTGCGTAGTTAGCCCCCCCGCGATCTGCGGGGGCGCGCCGAAACCGCTACTTCTTCCCCCCGAAGAGGCCGCCCAGCAGTCCGCCGATGTCGATGCCGCCCGCCGGAGACCCGCCGCCCGTGCCACCGCCCCCGAGCAGTCCGCCGATGATGTCCCCGATGCCGCCTCCGCCGGCGGTGCCGGCATCCGCTTGGCCTGCCGCGCCGCCCTGCCTCTTCGCGATCAAGCCGAGCACAATGGGCGCGAGGATCGGCAGGAGTTTGCCGAAGTCGATGCCGGCCGTCTTAGGCTCCGACGTGAGCTTCTGCGCAACGGCGTGCTGCTGGTCGCCGAAGATGTGCCCGAGGATCTTCTGACCGTCCGTGGTGTCGACGCGGTCGACATCCACTGTTCCCTCGCCCACGGTGCCCGAGTGCTTGTCGAGGGCATTCAGGATCGCCTGCGAGCCTTCGGGTGTCTGCGCGTTTCGCTGCAGACCGGTCAGGATCGTCGCGCCGCCCTCTTGGATCGCCTGCCGCGCAACGCTCGGGTCGACCCCGAGCTTGGCGGCGATCTCGTCCACCGGCAGTGATTTCAGGATCTCGTCGTCTCCGGCCATGATCATCTCCACACCGCGAGGTCGTTCGTCCCCGCTCGTCGTCAGGGTAGCGGCGTCCGTCGAGCGGAGCGAGGGCTTGCGATACACGGTCGAGCGTGCTCGGAATCGGGTACCCAGGTTTCGGATCAAGCCGGAACTGCGTACGAGCCGTTGCGGACGTCGTCGATGAGGGATCGGGTGGTGGGCTTCCATCCGTAGCTCGAATGGGCCTTGGCTGCGGGGAGCCGACTGGACGTCGTCATGATGCGGGCCGCCGGGCCCAGGTGCTGCTCGGCGACGACCACGGGTACCGAGGCGGTGGGTGTTGCGGTCAGGTCGCCGATGGCCGCGGCGAGGTCCTTGAACGCGAACGGGACTGCGCCGGCGGCATTGAAGATGCCCGGTACCGGCTGCTCGAGGGCGCGGAGGTACAGGTCGGCGAGGTCGTCCACATGCACGGGGTACCAGGTGTTCTCCCCATCGCCGATGTAGGTGGATGCGCCGTTCGCGACCGCCCCGGCGATGAGGCTGGTGACTAGGCCGGTGCCGCCGCGTCCGAAGATCAGTCCAGCCCTGATCACGATGCCCGACACCGCGTCGCTGCCGAGGACGATCTGCTCCGCCTTGGCCTTCACGGGCTGAGCGCTGATCTCGGGCAGCTCGGCGTCCTCGCCAGTGTCGGTCGGATCGAACCCGTAGACCAGGCCGGTCGAGGTGTAGATGACCGGCGTCGCTGACGAGGATGAGCCCGCACCGGCGACGACCGCTGCCACGGCGTCGAGTTCGAGCTGCATCGACTCGGCGGTCGCGGCGTAATCCGAAGCCGCGTAGACGACGGCATCAGCGCCCGCGGCGGCCGCTTCGAGCACGTCGGCATCGCTGATCGACCCGGCGACCGGGGTTGCGCCGAGGCTGCGCAGCCGGTCGGCGCCCTCGTCCGATCGGGCCAGTGCGTCCACCGTGTGTCCTGCCTGGAGGAGGTGTTCCACGAGGACCGAGCCGAGGTAGCCGGTGCCACCGATGATGAAGACGTTCATTGCGCATCCGTTCTGCGGCGTCTCTCGCCGCGAACTCCACGCTAAACATTGACATCAATGTCAATGTCAAGCACGATGTGCGGATGAAGATCAGTGAGCTCGCCCGCACAACCGGTGCCAGCGCCCGCTCCCTCCGGTACTACGAGGAGCTCGGGTTCATCAGCCCGCGGCGCCGATCCAACGGATACCGCGACTACGACGAGTCCGCCGTCGCAGTCGTCGGCACCATCAAGACACTGCTCGACCTGGGTCTGCCGTCCGCGTTGATCGAGCAGATCCTCCCGTGCACGCGGGGCAAGAAGGTCGAAGACCAGTGCCCCAGCATCGTCGACCAGGTGGTCGCGATCCGTGACGACATGGATGCCCGCGCTCAGGAACTGCTGCGAACTCGCGATGCGCTGTCGGAGTCGCTCACCCGAATCGGGCGTTAGAAACGGGTGAACGCCTCCCGGCAAGACGGGATGGTGCCGCCTCCACTAACGGCTTCGAGCCGCGAATCGGATTTGAAAGTACTTCGGTGCATAAGCAAGCACCATGAGCAGCCCGAAGACAACGCAGACGGCGCCGAGAATGACGTCCGAGCCGGGAAGGCTCAGTCGCCAGACGCCGAGGATCATCCAACCGATCCCGATTGCGGCCAATGATCCGTATGTCGCCGTGTTCGCGCGGGCCGTGCCGCGATTGAATGCGCGAAGCTGCGGACGAAAGATCACGGCCAGCAAGAGCAAGACGACGACGACTGCTGCAACTACCAGCCCGAACACGAATCGCCCGGTGAGCATCAACGCGATTGCTGCCGCACCCCCCAGCACGAAGAGCGAGGGCGTGACCCAACGAGGTGTGACAACGCCCGGAGCCACAGCATCCTCGTCACCCGATGAACTCCCGAGAACCATAAGGGGGATCCGCAACCCTCAGCGCGGCAGCGACTTGTACACGACCAGGCCGTTGCCCATGCTGTCGTACACCACGGCGCGGCGTTCGTGGGCGTCGTTATAGGGGCCTCGGGCAATGGCGCCGCCGGCGGCGTCGATGGCGGATGCGGCAGCATCCACATCGTCGCTCTTGATGCCAACGACGACCTGCCCGGGGATCGGGTGGTCGAGTGCGGTCGCGAGCGCCAGGGTGATCGTGCCGCCGTCGAGCGCGGCGAAGTGGTCGCCATCGCGGAACTTCAGCGGAAAGCCGAGGGTCTCGGCGTAGAACTGGATCGACGCGTCCAGGTCGTCGGTGGTCAGCACCACCATGCGGACGGCGTTCTCGGTCATCGGGTCCTCCTCAAAGTCGACGTGCGCGCGCGCGGCACCCGCCGTGCGTCCATCGTGCCCGATCCGACACAACCTCGTTGGCGCCCGATTGCTGTGTCTGACAGTGGGACGAGGGCCGACCTCCTGAATGCGATCGACGAGGAGGACCATGTACCCAGGTCTACTACTCCATCGAACTCTGAGGCGCTCCGTCGATGCGGTGCTAGCCTCGCACTGGATCGGGTGATATCGGCGCCGATCGCCCACCGTCTGCGAGGTGCCACATGGATCGGTGGTCCGCCTCTGGCCTGGTGCGAGCCGGTGCCCGGTCGTCGGCGGGGCGATTCGCGCTGCGGGTTCTGCGCGACCTGGGTAACCTCGCGCTGATCGATCGCGGCATGACCCTGGCTGCGACAGCGTTCACTTCGGTCCTTCCGATGCTGATCGTCGCGGGCGCGCTGCGCTCGAGATTGGACCCGCAGACCGGGCCCATCTTCGTCGAGCACCTCGGCTTCGACGATGCGACGGCGGACATCCTGGAGAATTCCCTGCCCGGAGGAGTGCAGGAGCTGCGGGCCACGGGCGTCATCGGCGTGGTGGTCCTCATCATCGCCGCGACCTCGTTGGCCCGGGCCCTGGAACGGGCGCTCCATACGATCTGGCATTCGCCGGCCGTCAGTCTCAAGTTCGCGTGGAGATGGTTCGTCACGGTCTTCGCAGTGATCCTCGGACTGGCCCTGATCGTCGTGACCCGAATCATCGTGCGCGGAGATGGTCCGATCCCGGTCATCGAATTCATCGCCGAGGTGGTGCTGTGGGGCCTGCTGTGGTGGATCGCGTCGTGGATCGTCATCAATCGACGCGTGAGCCTTGGTGAGCTCCTGCCCGGCTCGGTGCTGGCTGGGTTCGGGTTCGCCGTGGCCGGACTGGTGGGCCGAGTCGTCCTTCCGACGCTGTTCGCAGATTCCGCCAGTCGATACGGCGTCCTCGGCATCGGATTCACCTACATCGGATGGCTGCTCGTGCTGGCGATCATCCTCCTCATCGCGCTGACGGTCGGTCGAGTCGTCCACCTCACCTCCACCGGGCAGGCGTGGCGTCGATCTAAGTCCGCGCCAGGATGAAGCGCACCAGGCGGCGCATCGGCGCCTCGTAGCCGGTGTTCCGCGACAGGACCTGCAGGATGATGGCGCCCATGATGGCGGCGCCGATCTCGTCGGCGGGTGCGGAATCCGGCAGCTGACCCTCTCGGATCCCGATGCGCAGCCGCTCGGCTAGCTGCCGATCCACGCCCAGGCTCGTGGTGAGGCGGTCACCGATCTCCGCGTCCTCGGCGGCCGCGGCGACCAGGGAGCGCAGCAGCGACTCGCCATTGTGCGAGACGAGGATGCCAGTCACGCTCGAGACCCAGGCCTCCACGTCGGCGACGAGGTCGCCGGTGTTCGGGGCGGCGAGGTCGACCGGAAAGAGCCGCCCGTCGGTCAGGCACTCCGCGATGAGTGCGCTCTTCGATCCCCACCACCGATAGATGGTCTGCTTGCCGACGCCGGCCTGCTTGGCGATGCCTTCGATCGTGAGCTGCTCGTAGCCCACCTCCTGGAACATCTTCGCGGTCGCGGCAAGGATGGATTCGCGCGCAGCTGCGCTGCGAAGCGGTCCCGCTCGATGCTCGTTCACGGCTCCAGGCTAACTCCCAGGGAGTAGACGAGACGGTGCGTATGATCAAACGCGACTTCAAGGAGATCTCCATGGCCGCGCTGCTCTACCGCCTTGGTTCATTCGCTGCACGCCGGGCCTGGCAGGTGATCGTCGCCTGGGTGCTCATCCTGGGCCTGTCGCTCGGCGCCTTCCTCGCCTTCGGCGGGTCGCTCAGCAACAGCTTCGACATCCCCGGCACGGCGTCCGGTGCGGTCGTCGACGAGCTCACCAAAGAGCTTCCGGACAGCGCCGGCATGACGGCATCCGTCGTCTATCAGACTGATGACGGCTCGCCTTTCACCGACGAGCAGAAGGCGGCGATCTCGGATGTCGCGGCCGGCGCCGAGGACCTCGACGACGTCGCATCGGTGATCGACCCCTTCGACGCGCAGCAGCAGCAGGCGGACGGCGCTCAGCAGCTCGCCGACGGGCAGACGCAGATCGACGACGGGCGCGCCCAGCTCGACGCCGGCCAGGCGCAGCTCGATGCGGGGAAGGCTCAGCTCGACGCCGCGCAGGCGCAGCTGACTGCGGCGCGGACCCAGGCCGAGGCGGCCGGCGCCCCGCCCGAGCAGCTCGCCGTGCTCGACCAGCAGCAGGCGCAGCTGGAGGCGCAGACCGCGGCGCTGCAGGCGCAGCAGGACACGCTGGATGCCTCGCGTGCCGAGCTCGACGACAAGGCCGAGCAGGTCGAGCAGGGTTCGACGCTCCTCGAACTGGCCGACGGAATCGGCGTGGTGTCCGAGGACGGATCGACCGCGATCGTCAATGTCACCTTCAACGAGACCCGGCTGGAGCTGCCCGAAGACGCGAAGCAGACCACGATCGATCACTTCGAGTCCCAGCCGATCGATGGCGTCTCGGTCTACTTCGGATCGGAACTCGCCCAGGGCGTTCCCGAGCTGTTCGGCGTCGGCGAGGCGATCGGTCTGATCTTCGCGGGCATCGTGCTGATCGTGACGCTCGGGTCGCTGCTGGCCGCAGCCCTTCCGATCGTCACGGCGCTCGTCGGCATCGCCGTCGGCGTGACCGCCTCGCTGGCGTTCTCGGGCATCGTGAACATGGCGTCGATCACGCCGGTGCTGGGCGTCATGCTCGGGCTCGCCGTCGGCATCGACTATTCGCTGTTCATCGTCTACCGGCACCGTAAGCAGCTGCTGCGCGGAGTGCCGGTGCGCGAGTCGATCGGACTCGCGACCGGAACCTCGGGCACCGCGGTGGTGTTCGCCGGATCGACCGTCATCGTGGCGCTGCTCGCCCTCAATGTCACCGGGATCCCGTTCCTCGGGCTGATGGGCACCGTCGGCGCAGTCTGCATCGGCGTCGCCGTGCTCGTCGCGATCACGCTCGCGCCGGCCCTGCTGGGGCTGCTCGGCATGCGCCTGCTGTCGCGCCGCAAGCGCGCGACCATCGGCGCCGAGATCACGCCCGCGAAGGTGGCCAAGCCGATCACGCCGATGTCGAACCTGCGCGCGATCCTCACCGTGCTCGGCACCATCGTGGCGCTGCTGGTCATCGCCATTCCGTCTATGTCGATGCGGCTCGGACTGCCCGACGGCGGCAGCGAGCCGGCCGGTTCGACCAGCTACCAGGCGTTCCAGATCATCGAGGAGGAGTTCGGCGCCGGCGCGAACGGACCGCTGCTGGTGACCGCGACGTCAGCTGACCCGATCAGCGAAGACGATCTTCTCGCCGCCCAGGTGGAGGTGGCCGAGCAGCTCGCCGGCCTCGACAACGTGGCCGCGGTCGCGCCGATCGCGACCTCCGACGACAACACTCTCCTCGCCTTCCAGGTCGTGCCTGAAGAGGGCCCCAACAGCGAATCGACCGCGCAGCTCGTGCAGGACATCCGCGCCCTCCCGCCGGTCGGCGGAGATCTCACGCTGGGTGTGGCCGGTCAGGCGGCGAGCAACATCGACATCTCGGACGCGCTGAGCGACGCCCTGCCGATCTACCTCCTGGTGGTCGTCGGCCTGTCGTTCCTCATCATGATCCTGGTGTTCCGCTCACTCCTGGTGCCGGTCATCGCGACCGGCGGCTTCGTGCTCTCGCTGTTCGCGACCTATGGCCTGATCGTCGGCGTCTTCCAGTACGGCTGGGGCGCGTCGCTCATCGGGCTGAGCAGCACCGGACCGATCCTGAGCTTCCTGCCGGTGATCTTGGTCGGCATCCTGTTCGGGCTCGCGATGGACTACCAGCTGTTCCTCGCCTCGGGAATGCGAGAGGCCTACGTGCACGGGTCGTCGGCCAAGATGGCGGTCGCACAGGGCTTCCGGGCCGGTCGCTCAGTGGTGACCGCCGCGGCGCTCATCATGGTCTCGGTCTTCGGAGGGTTCATCTTCTCGCAGTCGACGATGATCCGGTCGATCGGCTTCGGCCTCGCGTTCGGCGTGCTGCTCGACGCGTTCGTGGTGCGGATGCTGCTGATGCCCGCCCTGATGCACCTCCTCGGCCGGTCGGCCTGGTGGCTGCCGCGCTGGCTCGACAAGGTCATGCCGAATGTCGACCTCGAGGGCGCGTCCCTCGAGCGCGACCACCCCGGAATGCAGGTGGGCGGGGTCCCGCACACGACCTAGCCGCCGCCCGGCGCGCGACCGCGTACCCAGCTGCGGGGATGATCGGCGACACGCCGGGAGAGGGATGCCTCGACCCGGCGCGTCGGCCGTCCCGCCCGCAGCTGGGTACAGGGCGAGGGTGGATTCCCCCGGCGTACGCTCGAACGGTGAAGCTCGCCTCGCTGCGCAACCCCGGAGTGCTCGCGGCCCTGGCCGCGGCCGCGCTGTTCGGCGCGGGCACCCCGATCGCGAAGCTGCTGCTCGACGACGTCAGCCCGTGGATGCTCGCCGGCCTGCTCTACCTCGGGTCAGGGATCGGGCTCGGCGTGTACCGTCTGATCCGCCGGCCGGAGCGGGTGCGTCTCGCGCGCCGCGAGCTGCTGCCGCTGGGCGGAGGGGTGTTCTTCGGTGGCGTGGTCGGTCCCGTGCTCCTGATGTTCGGGCTGAGCGGGATGCCGGCATCCGGTGCGTCCCTGTTACTGAACGCGGAGGGTGTTGCGACCGCGCTGCTGGCATGGTTCGTGTTCCGGGAGAACTTCGATCGCCGCGTCGCGCTTGGCATGGCCGCGATCGTCGCGGGGGCGGTGGTGCTCTCGTGGCCGGGACAGGCGGACTTCGCCGGGATCTGGCCGACCGTCGCGATCCTCGGCGCGTGCCTCGCGTGGGGCCTCGATAACAACCTCACCCGCAAGGTCGCCCTCCACGACGCGACGTGGCTCGCCGCGGCGAAGGGTCTGGTCGCCGGACCGGTGAACCTGGCGCTCGCGTTCGCGCTCGGGGCATCCGTCCCTCCGATCCTCAATGTCGGCGCGGCGATGCTCGCCGGGCTGTTCGCCTATGGCATCAGCCTCGTGCTGTTCATCGTCGCGATGCGCCACGTCGGCACCGCCCGGGCGGGTGCCTACTTCTCGATCGCTCCGTTCTTCGGCGCGCTGCTCGCGATCGCGCTGGGCGATCCGGTCACGATCCCGCTCCTCATCGCCGGCGCGCTGATGGCGCTCGGCGTCTGGCTGCACCTCACCGAACGGCACGAGCACCCGCACACCCATGAGCCGCTCGAGCACGATCACTGGCACACGCACCCCGACGACCACCACGACCACGCGCATGCGGAGCCGGTGGCGCCAGGCACGCGCCATCGGCATCCGCACGCGCATCCCGAACTCACCCACACCCACGAGCACTACCCGGACAGCCACCACCGGCACTCGCATCCCGCGGAGTGAGCAACCGGCTCGCCGCGAAGCGCCCGGCGCGCGACGCCGCGTACCCAGCTGCGGGGATGATCGGCGACACGCCGGGGGAGGGATGCCTCGACCCGGCGTGTCGGCCGTCACGCCCGCAGCCGGGTACGCGGTTGTCGCAGGGTCAGGCGCGGACGAGCCGGAGCCGGGCGAGCACGGCGTGCCCCGACCCATCGAGCACGTGGCCGCCCAGCGCGACCCCGCCCGCGGCGACGGCGCCGCCGAAGGCGAGGCCCGCGGCGAGGGTGAACCAGCCGAGCGCGGGGATGGCCGACAGCAGCGCGCCGATCGTCAGTGCGACGACCGGGATCGCCAGCACGAACGTCACGATGGCCACCAGGTACGAGGCGAAGATCGCGGTGGTCGCCGAACCCGCCTGCGCCGAGAACGGGTTGCGCCCGGTGCGCGCCACCGGCACCACGAGCCGCGCCGACGACACGCTCACCACGCCGATGGAGATGAGCAGGATGCCGAGGGTCAGGCCGAGGAGCGCGGGAAGGTCGGACATCCGTCCGATGATCACGGCGACGGCGAGCTGCACGATGACGGACGCCGGACCGGCCACGACCAGCAGCGCGACGGCGCGGCCGAGTCGGTCCTGCCAGCCGCGCACGCCGGCCGCGAGCTCGGCGGCGAAGGCGGTGCCGTCGTAGGAGAGCCCCGCGAACGCGGCCAGCGGCAGGATCGAGGCGACGATCGGACCGATGGCCAGGGCGAATGCATCGAGGTCGAACAGCCGCCACCAGATCAGCAGGAGCGCTGGCATCACCGGCAGCAGGAGGAGCTGCCGGGACTGCCGGGCATCGCGGAACCAGTAGATGAGCGAGCGGGCGGCGACCGCCCCGGTCGGGGTCGCCGGCACCCAGCCGAGCGGCCCGAGGCGGCCGCCGGCGATCGCACGCGGCGGACGCTCGCCGCGTACGCGCAGGCCGGCTCCGAGGGTCAGCCGCCATAGCACGACGATGCCGGCGAGGGTGCCGACCGCGACGAGCGCGGCCACCGCGGCGCCCGCGGGGTCGCCCATCGCGAGACGGCCGGGCACCGACCAGACCGCGCCCAGCGGCGACCAGCCGAGCACGTCCAGCGCCGTGATGAGACCGGAGGTCGATCCGCCGCTCGCCGCCGTCGCACCACCCAGCGTCGCGATGGCCAGCGGCACGGCGAGGGCGAGTGCGCCGAGGGCGGCGATCGCGACGCGTGCGGCCCCGCGGCCGCGCAGCAGGGTGCCGACCACGGTCGTGGCCAGCTGGGATCCCGTGATGCACGTCGCGGCGCCGATGAGGCCGCCGACGACGGCCGCCGCCACAGCGGCCGGATACCCGCGCCACGCGATCGCGACGCCCACGGACACCGCGAGGGTGGCGATGCCAGGCACCCACGTGATGCCGACCAGGAACATCGCGATCATCAGCGTGCGGGTGCGCAGCGGGAACCGCGCGAGCTTGAGGGGGTCGAGCGTGCGGTCGACCCCGTCGAACAGCAGGGGCACGACCAGCCAGCCGAGCACCAGCGTGGCGCCGCCGACGACCACCACCGCCTGCGTCACGGCGGGGGAGAGCGCCGAGGCGAGGAACATCACTCCGAGCGCCAGCAGGGCCAGCCCCGCGGTGAGCGTTCCGCCCACGATCACAGCGACCAGCTGGAACGTGTTGCGCTGCAGGGTGTTGGCGAGCACCCGGAAGCGCAGTCTCAGGAGGAGAGCAACCATGCCGGGCCCTCGCCCCGTCGTCGTCCGCCGACCAGGTCGAGGAAGCGCGTCTCGAGGTCGCCCGACCCGCGCACTTCGTCCATGGAGCCTGCGACCAGCACCCGGCCCCCGGCGATGATCGCGACGTGGTCGCACATCCGCTCCACCAGTTCCATCGAGTGGCTGGATACGACCACGGTGCCCCCGGCTTTGACGAAGCTGTCCAGGATGTCGCGGATGTTCGCCGCCGCCACCGGATCGACCGACTCGAACGGCTCGTCGAGCACGAGCAGGCGCGGCGAGTGGACGAGGGCTGCGGCGAGGGCGATCTTCTTGGTCATGCCGGCGGAGTAGTCCGCGACGAGGCGTCCGGCGTCGTCCTCGAGATCCAGCAGCCGCAGCAGATCCTGCACGCGGCCGGCGAGGGTCGTGCGATCGAGTCCGAACAGGAGCCCGGCGAAGGTGATCAGCTGCTCGCCGGTGAGCCGGTCGTACAGATCGACCCCGTCGGCCAGGTTGCCGATCAGCCGCTTGGCCTCGAGCGGGTGCTGCCACACGTCGATGCCGTGGACGAGGGCGGTCCCGGCGTCCGGTTTCAACAGCCCCGTCGCCATCGAGAGGGTCGTGGTCTTGCCGGCGCCATTGGGGCCGACGAGGCCATAGAACGAGCCGTGCGGCACCGTGAGACTCAGGTCGTCGACGGCATTCGCTCCGCCGAAGCGCTTGGTGAGGCCGCGGATCTCGAGCGCGTGCGCCACGGCCTCCATCAGTCCTCGTAGCCGATGAGCCAGGTCACGCCGAACCGGTCGATCAGCTGCCCGTCGTGCGCGCCCCACGGCCGCAGCTGCAGCGGATCGGTGACCGTTCCGCCGGCGGACAGCTGGGTGAACCACGACTCGAGGGTCGCGGCATCCGCGGTCCCCAGCAGCGAGAACAGGATGCCCTCGAGGCGCAGCGGTGCGGTGTCGCCGTCGGCATCCGCGCCGAACAGCTCGACGGGTCCGCTCAGGATGCCGTGGGCGATGGCGTCGGCCGGGCCATCCGTGCGCCCGAAATCGGCGAAGGTGTGCAGGGTCAGCTCGCCGCCGAAGATCTCGTGATAGAAGGTGAGGGCCTCTCGCGCGCGGCCCTCGAAGTGCAGGTAAGGAACAAGGCCGGTCATGATCCGAGCACCTCCGCGAGGGCGTCGGCGGCCGCGAGCGGATCGGCACCGACCGGGATGAGCACCGCCGAGGTGACGCCTGCCTCGCCGAGTTCGCTGATCCGCGCACGCACCTGCGGTGCGGTGCCCGCGAGCGCGAGCCGAGCGACCCACTCGTCGGGCAGTCGCTGCGCGAACTCGGCAGGCGACCCGCAGCGCGCGCGCAGCGCGGCGAACTCCTCGGCGATGTCGAGGGGCGTGATGTGCGGCGACCAGTCGGGTTCGCCGATCCACTCCAGCCCTGGCCGGGCGGCGGCGATCGCGTCACCTTCGGATGCGGCCACCGCCGCGATGTTGTAGGCGATGACCCGGTGCGGGCCGGCCGCGTCAATCTGGTCGATGGCCGCGCGCACGTACTCCGGCGTGCACGGCTCGGCCAGCACCGTGCCGTCGGCGACCTGCCCCGACACCTTCAGCGACTTGGGGCCGCGCACGCCCAGCACCACGTCTGGTGCGACCGCGGGCACGACGCGGGGGTCGAGCACGATGGGGTCGTCGCCGTCGATCAGGCTCGCGATGGACTCGCCACGGAGCAGCCCTTTGAGGGAGAGGACCTGGTCGCCGAGGAAGCGCAGCGGCCGGTCCGGCCAGACTCCGAGTGCGCGCATCCATCCCGGCATCCCGTGTCCGATGCCGAAGTCGACGCGACCGGGGAAGAGCTGCGCGAGCGTGGCGGCCTCCATCGCCGTGTAGGCGACGTTGCGGACGGCGGCGGGGAGGATGCCGACCCCCACGCGGATCCGCTCGGTGACGGCGAGCGTGGCGGCGGCCTGCGCGATGCCGCCGCGGAATCCGAGGTCTTCGACGACCCAGAGTTCGTCGAAGCCCAGCTCGTCGACGTGACGGGCGAATTCCAGCACGCGCCGGGGGTCCATGTCGCGGGGGAGCATGATTCCGATCTGCGGCGCTGCTGACACTGTCCGGGTCCTTTCGGTGCGGCACCGTGGAGCGGATGCCGAGCGCCATCGTCTCACAGCCGCGTGGCCGACGACCCCGCGCGGGCGGACGCTATGCCACAGCCTGCGCGGCGCTCCGGGTCCGACGGCTGCGGTTCAGCACGCGCTGATAGACGCGCTCGTACCCGGCACCCATCACCGGAAGGTCGAAGTGCGCCGCGACCCGCTCGCGGCACGCGTACGGGTCGATCTCGTCGCTGCGGGCGATCGCCGCGGGAAGGTCGTCGACGTCGTCGACGATGATCCCGGTACGGCCATCGTCGATGACCTCGGGGACTGATCCGCGCCGGGTCGCGACGACGGGCGTGCCGCAGGCCATCGCCTCGACCATGACCATGCCGAACGGCTCGTCCCAGGAGATCGGGAACACCAGGCACGACGACTTCGCGTAGAGCTCGCGCTTCAGTGCAGCATCCGCCTCTCCGACGTATTCCGCGTCGGGCCCCAGGAGAGGACGCACCTCGCTGTCGAAATACTCCTGCTCTGCCGGCTCGTTGAGCTTGCCGGCGAGGACGATGCGGCGACCCGCGCGCCGTGCCGCCTGGATCGCGACGTGCGCCCCTTTCTCCGGGGAGAATCGCCCGACCCACAGGACGTCGCGGTCCTTCGACTCGCGGAACGGGAAGGTGCTCAGGTCGATCGCGTTGTACACCGTGCCCGCCCAGTTCAGGTGCGGCGCATCGTTGCGCTGAGCCCGCGAGATCGAAACGAGGTCGAGGGTGCGCCCCAGGCGCGTGAAGTAGTCGCCGTTCTCGCCCAGGGACGGGCCGTGGATGGTCGCCAGGGTCGAGATGTCGCGGCCGCGCGCGAGCAGCGGGCCGGCGAGGGAGTGGTCGTGCACCAGATCGAGGTCGAGTCCCTCGAGCGCCTCGGCCGCCATGGCGACGTGGATGACCTCGGGCATCGGCGACGACCCGAGCTGATCGGAGGGAGGCTCGGGGTAGGTCGTGATGTGCCGAGTCGCCCGGGTGGCCGCCGGGCCCGCGGCGACGAGGGTCACCTCGTGTCCGCGCTCGACGAGCTGGTCGACGAGACTCGCGACGACGGCCTCGGTGCCGCCATAGCCCTCGGGCGGAATCGCGAACCAGGGCGGAGCGATCATGCCGATCCGCAGCGCGACCTCCGCGCGCTGCGTCGGGCGGTCCGCAGGGGCGACGGCGGCAGTGGACATGGGGGCGCCTCCTTGTGGATCGAGGTCGTGGCAGTGACCGGTGCGGTCCGGACGGACCGGGATCGCACTCTCCGGATGGTAGGGGAGGAACCTGGTGAGCACTCGTTTTCACGGGGGGCGTTTACCCGCCGCCCGGTGAAGCGTAGGATCGATGTTTCGCAATCCGAGAGGATCCCGCGTGACACTGAACGTAACCGTGCCAGTTCCCTCGAACGACGACACGGCTGGTGGGCCCGACGGGCACTCCGCCACCGGGTCGCGAGAACCCCGAACGGATGGAGTCGAGCGAGTCCTGCTCGTCCAGTCGAGTGTGACCCTCGTCGAAGGCTCGACATTCTGCGTATCGAGCCACGACGGCGACATCGACCCGCTGCGCCCGGACGGCCTCTTCGTACAGGACACGCGGGTCGTGTCGCGCTGGCAGCTGCGTCTGGACGGGATGCCGATCGAGCCCCTCGGCGTGGTCGCCGCGGAGCCCTACGAATCGGTGTTCGTCGGCCGAGCGGCGCCTCGCGCCGGTCATGCCGAGGGTACGGTCATCGTCGAACGGCACCGCATGGTCGGACAGGGCATGCGCGAGGACATCCGCCTGCGCAACTACGGCTCCGAGCCGGCGGGCGTCGATCTGACGCTGACCGCGGACGCCGACTTCGCCGACCTCTTCCTGGTCAAAGAGCACCGGCTCGCGCACGTGCCGCCGGTGGGTCATCGTCACGTCGGTGGGGACCTCGTCTACTGGCTCGACCGGCCGGGCGCGCAGCGCGGCATCCGGATCTCCGCTCCGGGAGCACTGTCCAGTCCGAACACCCTCACCTTCCGCGTCGTCGTTCCCGCGCGCGACGAGTGGCGCACGACCATCGAGGCGGTGCCCAGCGCTCAGGGGATCGACCTCGAGTTCCTCTACCCCGCCGACCGGCCATTCGCCGAGACCGCACCGGCGCAGCGGATGCGGGACTGGCGAGACGAGGTGCCGGACACGGTCACCTCCAACCGCGTGCTCGCGGAGGCGCTGCGCACCAGCGAGCGCGACCTGGGAGCGTTGCGCATCCAGGACCCCGAGCATCCCGAAGACGACGTCGTGGCCGCCGGCGCGCCGTGGTTCATGGCTCTTTTCGGCCGCGACTCACTCCTCACCGGCTGGATGATGCTTCCGTTCGCACCGCGGCTCACTCTGGGCACACTGCGAACTCTCGCCCGTCTTCAGGGAACGCGGCTGGACCCGCGGAGCGAGGAGCAGCCAGGGCGGATCCTGCATGAGGTGCGCCTGGGCGCGGATCTCTCGCTCGTCCTGGGCGGGACGAACGTCTACTACGGCTCCATCGACTCGACCCCGCTGTTCGTGATGCTCGTGGGCCGCGCCTTGCGCTGGGGCATCCCGGCCGAGGATCTGGCGGAATTCCGGCCCGCCGTCGAACTGGCGCTCGAATGGATCATCCGGTACGGCGACCGAGACGGCGATGGGTTTGTCGAGTATCTCCGCTCGAGCGATCGGGGACTGCTCAATCAGGGCTGGAAGGACAGCTCCGATGGCGTCACCTTCCACCGCGGGACGACCGCGCGGCCGCCGATCGCCCTCGCGGAGGTGCAGGGTTACAGCTACGCGGCGATGCGCGGGGGAGCCGACCTCCTGAGAGCGTGGGGCGACGAGGTTGCAGCCCGTGCCTGGGACGACCGGGCGGAAGCGCTGCGCACGCGGTTCGACGAGGCGTTCTGGATGCCGGCGGAGAACACCTATGCGCTCGCGCTCGATGCCGACAAGCGGCAGGTCGACTCCGTCACATCGAACATCGGCCATTGCCTGTGGAGCGGCATCGTGCCGCCGCACCGCGCCGACGCCGTGATCGACCGGCTCGTCGCCCCGGACATGTTCACCGGCTTCGGAATCCGCACCCTCTCGGCGCAGTCGGGTGCCTACAACCCGGTGAGCTACCACAATGGGTCGGTCTGGCCGCACGACACGGTGCTCGCCGCGGCCGGCATGGCGGCATACGGACGGCGGGATCCCGCAGCCACCGTCATCGAGGGGCTGCTGGACGCTCTCGAGGCCCACGGGGGCCGGCTTCCCGAGCTTTTCTGCGGATTCAGCCGCGACGAGAAGCCCGTGCCGGTGAGCTACCCCGCCTCGTGCTCACCCCAGGCCTGGGCAGCCGCGACGCCGTTCGAGCTGGTCCGGATCGCCGTAGGGCTCGAGCTCGACCTCCCGCGCGGTGTCGCCCGGGTGGAGCCGACTCCGGCGATCATCGGCTCCGTGCGCATCGAACGCCTGCCGGCGGGGCCCGCCCGGCTCGACATCACCGCAGACTCCGACCATGCCGAGCTCACCGGGCTGCCTGGAGCGCCGGCCACCCCGAAGGAGTGACCGGC
Source organism: Microbacterium sp. P5_E9 (assembly GCF_054049175.1). NCBI lineage: Bacteria > Bacillati > Actinomycetota > Actinomycetes > Micrococcales > Microbacteriaceae > Microbacterium > Microbacterium sp. P5_E9. The sequence continues at coordinate 23,106 of NZ_JBFUMV010000011.1, forward strand.
GCTGCCGATCAGCGATTGACGATCAGGCGAAGACGGGCTGCGCCACGTGCACGCGCGCGAGGAAGCTGCGCTCGCCGCCGACGTGCACGGTCGGGCCGTTGACCTCGACGCGCGCGGACTGGCGCAGGTCGTCGGACGCCGCCCCGAACGCCACCTCGATCGCGCCGGGCTCGAAGATGAACCCGTCGTCCTCGAGGCCGATGTAGGCCAGCTGGCTCAGGTCGAATTCGACCGTGACCTGCTTCGACTCGCCCGCGGCGAGTGCGACCCGCGCGAAGCCGACGAGCTGCTGGGCAGGGCGCGTCACGCCACGGGCGCGATCGGCGACATAGGCCTGCACGACCTCTTCGCCGTCCACGGTGCCGGTGTTCGTGACCGAGATCGTCGCCGTGACGGCTCCGGATGTCGTGACCGCGGCATCCGCCAGCTCGATCGTGCCGTACTCGAAGGTCGTGTACGACAGGCCGTGCCCGAACGCGTACAGGGGCGTGGCGGGGTGGTCTTGGTAGCCCTTGTGCATGTCGGTCTCGCTGCGGCGGTAGCCCGAGCCGAGGTGCTGACCGCTGTGGATCGGGACCTGGCCCGACGTGCGCGGGATCGTGAAGGGCAGCTTTCCGCCGGGGTTGGCTGCGCCGGTGAGGACGGATGCCACGGCCCGGCCCTGCTCGCCGCCGCCGAAGTAGGCGGTGACGATCGCGGACACCGAGCCCTCGATCGAGCTGAGCGCGTAGGGGCGGCCCATCTGCACGACCGCGATGACGGGCTTGCCGAGGCGTGCGGCCTCCTGTGCCAGGCGCACCTGGATGGCGGGCAGGTCGACGTCTGCCGAGTCCACGCCTTCGCCTTCGGTGCCGCCGACCGCGCCGGCCAGCCACGAGGACCGTCCGCCGAGCGCGAGCACGATGACGTCGGCGTCCGCGGCGGCGCGCAGGGCCTCCGCAGAGTCCCACTCCTCCTCGCGGAGCGGGGTGACGACGGAGGCGATCTCGGCCGCGGGGAGCGCGTCGCGCAGCGCGTCGGTGAGCGACTGGGCGCCGTAGGCGCCGCGCACGACCTGCTCCAGGTCGATCGACATGAACGCCGCCATGGCCTCGGCAGCCTCGGCGGCGACCTCTTCGGGCAGGTCGGTCGGGGTGTCGTCGAGGCCTGCCATGTTGCCCATGCCGCCGGACATCATGACCTTCATCAGCTCGATGCCGGCCGGCTGGGTGTACGCGGCGAAGGCCGTGTACGCCGACTCGGCGTGCGGGCCGAGCACCGCGACCTTGCGTGTCGACGCCGCGAGGGGCAGCACGTGGTCGTCGTTCTTGAGCAGGGTGACCGACTGGTTCGCGAGGCTGACGGCGAGCTCGCCGCCGCGTCCGGCCACCGCGTTGATCTCGATCGGATCTTCGCTCGCGTACGGGTGCTCGAACAGGCCGAGCGCGAACTTGTCGCGCAGCACGCGATGCACGGCCTCGTCGACGGCGGACTCGGGGATGCGACCGTCGCGGACGGCACCGGCCAAGACCGGCCCGTAGGCGTACGGGTTGGGCAGCTCGACATCCAGGCCCGCGGCCAGGGCGAGCGCCGCGGCCTCGACCTTGTCTTCGGCGACCTCGTTGCGCTCCACGAGCATCTGGGTGGTCATGTAGTCGGAGACGACGGTGCCGGTGAAGCCCAGCTCGTCGCGCAGCAGTCCGCGCAGGATCGCGGGGGAGGCTGCGACCGGGACGCCGTCGATGGTCGAGTACGAGTTCATCACCGAGGCGAGGTTGGCGAGGCGGATCGCCGCCTCGAACGGGCGGGCGTACACCTCGCGGAGCTCGCGGCGGGTGACCGCGGTGGCGGCCATGTTCTGGCCCGCCTCGGTCACGGCGTAGCCGAGGAAGTGCTTGGCCGTCGCGATCACGCCGGTGTCGAGGTCGTCGCCCTGCAGGCCGCGGATGAAGGCGACGCCGAAGGCCGAGGCGAGGTAGGGGTCTTCACCGTAGGTCTCGTGCACTCGGCCCCAGCGGGCGTCGCGCGCGACGTCGAGCACCGGCGAGAGCGCCTGCGTCAGACCGACGGTGCGCATCTGCTCACGGATGAGCTCGGCCATCTCCTCGACGGCGTCGGGGTTCCAGGTCGCTGCCAGCGCGATCGCGGTGGGGAACGACGTGAAGCCGGGGGCGACGACGCCGTTCAGGGCCTCGTTGTGGAAGATGGCCGGGATGCCCGCGCGGGTGTTCTCGACGAGATATCGCTGCAGCGCGTTGACCGACGCGGCGACCTGCGGCGCGCTCTGCGAGCCGAACATGCCGATGCCGGAGACCTGGCCGATGCCGCCGCCGAGCGCCTGCTCGACGGCCGCGGGCACGAGGCCCTGCGGGCCGACCAGGCCGAACGGCATGATGCCGACGAGCTGCTGGGCCTTCTCTTCGACCGTCAGCTGCGCGGCGAGCAGTGTCGCGCGCTCGTCGGGGGTGCCGGTGGCGGGGATGTCGATGCGATCCATGATGAATCTGTCCTTCGGTGTGATCGATTGGTGTGGCTCGGTGTCGAACGGGGTGTCTTCGCTGCTCGCGCAGACACCCCGTTCGATTACGGCAGCGGCCTTCTTGAGCGGACTACTTGGCGCTCTTGATCGGCAGGATGCACGCCGCGGCGGCGACGACGAAGACGAGCGCGACGATGAAGATCGTCTGGTAGCTGTTCCCGCCCTGCGCCGAGGTCGCGACGATGATCGCCGAGACCGCCGGTGCGACGATCTGCCCGCCCGTGTTGGCGAGATTCAGGATGCCGAGGTCCTTGGCCTGCGTCGCCTTGTTGGGCAGCAGCTGCACGACGAGCGCGACATCGACCGCCCAGTAGGCGCCCATGCCGAGGCCGGCGATCGTCCAGAAGATGATCATCGACACCGCGGTGGGGGCGAGCATCGGGAACACGAGGCCGATCCCGACGAGGATCGTCGCGAGGATGACCATGGGCTTGCGCTTGCCGAGGCGGTCCGAGATCGGCCCGACGACCAGGCCGGTCACGACACCCGTCGCGAGGCCGATGAGGCCCGAAAGCTGGATGAGTGCACCAGCGCCCGATGCCTCGAGACCGAGGTAGGACACGAGGATGTTGAGCTGGAACAGCGACACCATGAAGTAGCCGAGCACGAGCAGGAAGCGGCCGGCGAACGCCCAGTAGTAGTCGCGCACACCCTTCGTGGGGAACGAGAACGCCTCGAAGAAGACGCGCGCGGTGAGCTTCGGCTTGGGGATGTCGAGGTTCGAGGTGTCGGGTGCCAGCAGGACGAACGCCGTAGCGAAGACCACCGGGAAGATCGCGAAGATCACGAAGCCCGCGTCGGGGTTCGTGACGAAGCTGCCGCCGATGATCGCTCCGACGGACTGGGCGAGGGCAGTGCTGGCGCCGAGGACGCCCGAGATGAGGCCCTGGCGCTTCGGTGCCACGCGGTCGGCGATGACGGCGGTCATCGGCGCGAGGTACATGTTGAGGAACATCTGCATGATGCACCAGACGAGCAGGAACATCGCGAAGGTGCTGGTGGCCGACAGGCCGAGCACAGCGAGGCTCATGCCGACACCACCGGCGATGATCCAGCCGGTGCGTCCGCCGATCCGGGTGCGGCTGCGGTCGGAGAGCGCGCCGAAGATGACGTTCGACAGCAGGGCGACGATCGATCCGACGATCGAGACGATGCCGAGGTTGACCGGCTGAGCCAGGGCATCCAGCTCCGACAGCTTCGCGGGCAGGAGCACCACGATGCTGCCGATGAACGGCACAGCCCATGCGAGCGCGGCGATCGCGAACGCCGCGATGAGGCGTCCGTTGCCGACCTTCCCGCGCAGAGGGGCGTCACTGGGGGGTGCATCCAGCGGGTGGGCTGATTCGGTGGTCACGGGGGCAGACATCTGCGTCCTTTCGATAGCAACTTTGCCATTACGCGCGTAAGTGACGCGGGTAAGTTGTAACCTACGCTTGTGGTCGGCGCGATGCAAATCCGCGAAAGGTCTCGGATTCGCGGGCGGAATGGAAGGGTGATCGTGACGGACGGGCCAAGCAAAGTGCGCGTGACGAGCGCGGACGTTGCGCGACGTGCGAAAGTGTCACGGGCAACGGTGAGCTATGTGCTCAACAACAAGCCCGGACACGGCATCCCGCTGGCGACCCAGGAGGCCGTGCAGCGCGCTGCTGAGGAGCTCGGGTACCGGCCGAATCTCGCGGCACGTCAGCTCGCCGGCGGGGCAGGGGGCATCCTCCTGCTCATCCCCGCTATCCGCTCCTCCGATCAGGTCACGGCGCTCGCTTCGCACCTCACGCAGGAGCTCGGTGCCCGCGATCTTCTGATGTCGGTGGCGTTCGACGTCGAGCACGCCCCTCCGCTCGCCGATATCGCGCGTGCGACGGGAGCGAGCACGATAGCCGTCATGCGTGCGCTGACACCCGAGGAGCGGTCGGGGCTCGATGCCATGGGCGTCACGGTCGTCACGGGCGGCGGAGGCTTCGCTCAGGTCAACGAAGCCACGGGCGAGAAGCAGATCGAGCACCTCTGGGAGCAGGGACATCGCCGCATCGCCTTCGCGAGCACGCACGAGCCCGGACTCGACTCGTTCGTCGCGACACGGCGGACGGGAGTCGCCGAGGCGGCCGCCCGGCGCGGTGCCACGATCGCCGTCGATGGTTTCGCCGTGGACGGATCGGATGCCGAATCGATCGTCCKCCGCTGGCACGACGCGGGGATCACCGCCGTGGCCGCGTACAACGACGAGGTCGCGATGCGCGTGCTGCACGGCATCCGCCGCGCCGGGCTGCGCTGCCCCGACGACCTCGCCGTCATCGGCGTCGACGACATCCCGACTGCCCAGGTCAGCGATCCCCCGCTCTCGTCGGTGAAGCTGTCGCCCGAGCACTTCGCGCGCGTGATGGTGCGGGATCTGCTCGCCGCGCTGCCGCGAGGGCGGTCAGCGACGACCTCGCTGCCCGAAGACGCGGAGCCGGGCGACGCGCTGCGCCTCATCGCCCGCGCATCGACGGTGGGGCTCTGAGCGCGGGGTCGAGCGCCTGAGCGCTTCTGCGCGGAGGGGCATTTGGGAGGTTGTCAACCCCGTGGGCAAGGTTCCCGCACCGCTTTAGCGTGGATTTCCGTCGGATCGCCCTCGCGATCCGTCCACCGGAGGTTTGCCCAGTGGTCGGGATCGATTCAGCGTTCCGACCGTTCCTGTTCAGCCGTGCCACGCATCGTGGATCTGGCCTGCACATCGTGAAACGGAGGCGACGTGGAACGAGCAGCTGCACCCGCCGTCGCCTGGGTGGAGTCCCCCCTGCAGCTGCTCGGCGCGGCCGAGTGGGCCGCCGCCCACGATCGCACGGTGCCCATCGCCGGTCGTCTCACGGCGCAGATGTCCGAGACCGCGGACGAGCTCATTGCGCGTGGTGCGTCCTTCGGCGCGACTGAGCCATATCTCGGCATCCCCTGGAAGCTCCTCTCCACGCACCACCACTGGCTGGTGGGCGATGGGTTCTCCGGTCAGTTCCGGCTCGCCGCGACGGTCCTCCGCCCGCGCCGCATCACCTTCCTCGACGACGGGGCCAACGCCACGGCGTTCGCCGGGGCGCTGCTCGGCGTCGAGCCGTACGCCCGTCCCGGCGTCGCGGAGCGCGGGCTCACCACGCGGATGGCACCGTTCGCCCGCGACCAGATCCTCGGTCGTGCGCTCGCCGGCCAGGTGTCCTTCTTCACGGCCTTCGACTTCGGCGCGGAGCGCTCCAGCGGCCTCGCCGACCTCGGCGTCCGCGTCGAGCGCCACCGCTTCGAGTGGACGCGGCGCACCGCGCGCCCGTTCGACGCACCCAGCGGCCGGGTCATGCTCGGCAGTGCCCGCTCGGTGGACGGACGGATGCCGCTGCGCGAGTATCTCGCCTGGGTCGAGGTCGAGGCATCAGTCGCCCCGCTCACCTACCTCCCGCACCGTCGCGAGCCCACGGCGCTGCTCGACGCCGTGCGGAAGATCCCGGGCGTGACGGTGCGTCAGCTGAAGCTTCCGGTCGAACTCGTGCTCGCCGGGGCGACCCAGCCGATCGAGATCATCACGCTGCCTTCCAGCACCACCACGACGCTGCCGCTCGTGCTTCAAGGCATCGGGGCGAAGGTCCGGGTGGCTCGATGAGTCTCGTCGTCGCGATCATCCCGGCCCGTGGGGGTTCGAAGGGTGTGCCGCGCAAGAACCTCCGTCGTGTCGGCGGCGTGCCGCTCGTTGCGCGGGCCATCGCTGCGGCCCAGGCCGCCGAGAGCATCGATCTCGTCGTGGTCTCCACCGACGACGACGAGATCGCCGCGACGGCCTACGAATGGGGGGCATCGGTGATCACCCGTCCTGCCGCCCTCTCCGGCGACACGGCATCGAGCGAATCCGCCCTGCTCCACGCGCTCGAGACGCTGCACGACCAGTCGATCGATGTCGGCGTGGTCGTGTTCATTCAGGCGACATCGCCCTTCGTCTCGTCGGCGGACCTGGACCGTGGTGTCGCCATCGTGCGCGACGGCGAGTTCGACAGCGCCTTCTCCGCGGTCGAGACGTACGGGTTCCTGTGGAGCCGGGACGCATCCGGTGCCGCACAGGGGATCAACCACGATCCCGGCACCCGCCCACGTCGTCAGGACCGCGAGCCGCACTTCCTTGAAACCGGTGCTTTCTACGTGATGGATGCCGCGGGCTTCCGCTCCGCGAAGCACCGGTTCTTCGGACGGACGGGATACGTCGAGGTCGCCGAGAACGGCGCGATCGAGATCGACTCCGAGGAGCAGCTGCAGGTCGCACAGGCGATCGCGCCGCTGTGGCGTGACGATGCAGGCGCGATCGATGTCGACGCCGTCGTCACCGACTTCGACGGCGTGCACACCGACGACACCGCCGTGATCGACGCCGAGGGCCATGAGACAGTCCGGGTCAGTCGCACCGACGGGATGGGCGTCGCGCGGCTCCGTCGCGCCGGCATCCCGGTGCTCATCCTCTCCACCGAGACCCACCCCGTCGTCACGGCGCGTGCGAACAAGCTGCGGGTGGAGGTGCGGCAGGGCGTCGAGGACAAGCTCACCGCGCTGCGCTCGTGGGCGTCGACCCAGGGCATCCCGCTCGCGCGCGTCGCCTACCTCGGCAATGACGTCAACGACCTGGCGTGCCTCGACGCGGTCGGCTGGCCGGTGGCGGTGCCCGATGCGCATCCACTCGTGCTCGCCGCTGCGCGCGTCGTCGTGCCGCGTCCCGGCGGCAAGGGCGCCGTGCGCGACCTCGCGGAGCTCGTGCTCCGTGCGCGCGAGAAGCCGCCGCAGACCATCGACCCGCACGCCGTTCCCGACCAGACCGAAGGAAGCCAGAAATGACCGTGACGATCGGATCCCGAGTGGTAGGCGGCGGACGCCCCACCTATGTCATCGCCGAGATCGGCCTCAACCACAACGGCGACGTCGAGATCGCCAAGCAGCTCATCGACGTCGCCGCGGATGCCGGTGCCGACGCGGTCAAGTTCCAGAAGCGCACACCGGAGATCTCCACTCCTGAGCACATGCGCGGGATGCCGCGCGAGACGCCGTGGGGAACGATGACCTACCTCGAATACCGCCACCGGGTCGAGTTCGGGCGCGACGAGTACATTGCGATCGCCGATCACGCGCTGCTGCGCGGGGTCGACTGGTTCGCCTCCCCGTGGGATGTTCCGAGCGTCGAGTTCCTTGAAGACCTGCAGGTCGCCGCGCACAAGGTCGCTTCCGCCTGCCTCACCGATCGCGCGCTGCTGGAGGCTCTGCGCGACACCGGCAAGCCCGTCATCCTCTCCACCGGCATGTCCACCCCGGCAGAGATCGATGCCGCGATCGACACCCTCGGCACGGATCGGCTCGTGCTCATGCACGCCACCTCGACGTACCCGATGGAGCCCGAAGAGGCGAACCTGCGGGTCATCCCGGTCCTTCGCGACCGCTACCCGGGCGTGCCCGTGGGCTACTCGGGCCATGAGCGCGGCATCCAGATCTCCCTCGCCGCCGTCGCGCTCGGCGCGGTCGCGGTCGAGCGGCACATCACGCTCGACCGCACGATGTGGGGTTCGGACCACGCGGCGTCGCTCGAGCCGACCGGGCTGCGGCATCTGGTCCGCGACATCCGCATCGTCGAGACGGCGCTCGGCGATGGCGTGAAGCGCGTGTTCCCCGGCGAGCTCGCGCCGATGGCGAAGCTGCGCCGCGTCACGGTGTGACAGCGTGACGCCTGGAGGTCTGCGCGTGGTCGGCCTGGCCGACACCGACTCGTACGTCAAGTGGGCGGCGGCCCTGCTGGGCCGCCTTCCGGACGGCTCCACTGCCGACCTGCTGATCGTGGAGACCGCACTCGCGGTCAGTCCGGCTCAGCAGGAGACCGCGCTCGCCCGCAGCGGTCTGAGCCGGGACTCCGTGCGTCGCGTCGACTTCGACCGCCTGGCCGAGCAGCTGGCGGCGCTGCGGCCGGATGTCGTGCTGGTCGCGGCGCGGGGACCGGTGGCGCGGGTGCTCATCCGCCTCGTCGCGGAGCTGACCCCGCGCCCCGTCATCGTGTCGGGGCTGCCGGGGATCTCGATCCCCGCGACGACCGCGGCGCTCATCCACCGGACGCAGAGCGACTTGTTCGTCCTCCACTCCACCCGGGAGGTCAGGGAATTCGCGGAGCTCGCCGAATACCGGGGCCTCGCGCAGAACTTCGCGCTCGCGCAGCTGCCGTTCGCCGCGCACGCCGCAGCGGCGGGACCGGCGGCGGGGGCCACCGACCTGGTCTTCGCCTCGCAGGCGCTCGTGCCGCAGGAACGGCCCGAGCGGATGCGGGTGGCGAAGCTGCTCGTCGCGGCGGCCGAGGCCGACCCGAGTCGTCGCGTCGTGGTGAAGGAGCGCGCCGTCAAGGGTGAGCATCAGACCCACCGGCAGCGCATCGGCATCCCCGATCTGCTCGCCAGGCTGGCGCCCCTGCCGCCCAACCTCGTGGTCTCGACCGTCGCAATGAGCCGAGCGCTGGACACGGCGGAGGGGCTCGTGACCGTCAGTTCCACGGCCGCCATCGAGGCGATCGCCCGCGGCATACCGGTCATCGCCCTGGACAGCTTCGGGGTGACCGACAAGCTGATCAACACGGTATTCCTCGGCAGCGGGCTGCTCGCCTCCGAGAGCGCGGTCATCGCTGGGGACTTCCGGCAGCCCGACCTCGAGTGGCGCGCCGACAACTACTTCCACGACGCGGCTGCCGATGACTGGGTGATTCGCATCGAGGAGCTCGTCGCCCGTCGAAGGGCGGGGGAGCTGCCCCCGAAGCCGCCGCGGGATCGCCGCGGGGGAGCGGCGCGCGACACGTGGGAGCGCAAGGTCGCCCTGGGCCGCAAGGACCGCTCGGCGGCCGGCCTCGCGGTGGTCGCCGTCGGGATCCCGGTGCGCTTCGCCGTGCGATGGGCGCACCGACTGGCGAAGTTCGCGAAGCCGAAGGTGCAGCCCGCGGGATAGCGCTAGGCGATCATGCCCGGCACGAGCAGGATGCCGTAGCAGGGCCCGATCACGACGATCCACATGGCGGCGGCGACGATCAGCACGCCGGTGGCGAAGCGCCGCCACTTCTTTGAGAAGAGCAACGCCGCGAAGCCCACCGTGATCAGGATGAACGGCCACAGCATCAGCACCGGGTACGGGATCACGAAGAGCGTCAGCAGGAACAGCACCACTCCGGCGAGCTGCAGGACGAAGCCGATGCCGATGCCCGCTCCGACACTCGGGCGCTTCTCCGGGGGCGCGTCGATGGGCGGCACGGCACCGTAGCCCGCATAGCCCTGGGTGGGTGGGGCCTGGCCGGGCGGTGTCGGTGGCGCCCAGGCCTCGTACGGCGGCGCGGGAGGCGGTGGTGCCGCCTCCCCAGAGGGCTCCGCGGCCGGGGTCGCGGCATCCGTCTCGCCGTCTGGTGGCGTCGGATCCTCCGGCTCGTTCTCAGGCGTCTTATCCACGTGCGGGGATCCTTTCGTTTCGGAGCAGCGTTCCCCGGCGCGCTTTGAACGCGATGCGGCCGAGCAGCAGCGGGATGGTCACGAGCAGGAAGAGCTGTGGTCTGGTGAGACCCATCCAGGCGATGTCGTTGCCGCGGACGAACTCCACGAAGAAGCGGAACAGCCCATACGCGGCGATGTAGAGGGTGAGGATCTCGCCGGCCGCGATGTCCCGGTGCCGCAGCCAGAACCAGATCACCGCGAAGGCGGCGGCGTGGAACGCGATCTCATAGAGGAACGACGGATGCAGCGGCACCCCCGCCGGCGACCCCACGCGCGCCGCGGTCTCGGCGTCGAGGACGATGCCCCAGCCGGCGCCGGTCGGGCTTCCGGGGTGCTCGGTGAAGAAGCATCCGAATCGTCCGATCGCCATCGCGAGCGCGACCGCCGGCGCGAACAGGTCGCCGGTGCGCAGGGGATACCGCACGATCCGCTTCGCGACATGCACGCCGAGCCATGCCCCGACGAGGGCGCTGAGCATCGAGGCGTTGCCGAAGGCGAGCTGCTCGCCGAGGCTGAGGTTCTTCGTCGGATCGAGATGCTGCGCCCACGTCCCGAGGCGCGATGCCACCGCCGCGCCGGCCAGCGCGCCGAGCACGAGGTACGGGATGCGGGGATCGGTCACCCCTCGGCGGCGCTTCTCGATCAGGAACACCACACTCGCCGCCATCATGCCGAGGGCGACGAAGGCGGAGTGGGTGTCGATGGGCGGTCCCCACCCGAACAGCTCCTGCAGCGTGGGGAACATCGGCTCAGACCAGCCGGTCGATCCAGAACGTGACCCAGAAGGGAGTCGCGATGGCCGCAGACACCGCGACGACCGAGAGGTACAGCAGCACCAGCCGGGTGTCGCCGAGCTTGCAGCGCGAGCGCAGCAGCCCATTGCGGCGCGCCCGCGCGTACCCGGCGATCGCGAGGATCGAGAAGCCGAGCACGGCGATCGGGCCGAGCAGGAACGCGATCAGCGCGACAGTCGTGTAGATGCAGAGCCGAAGTGGATCGAACGGCGGCGCGGGGTCGCCGACCGACTCGTCGTACCGGTTGAGGTCGCTGAAGTCGGCGGCGGTCATGACACGGTCACCGGGAGCTGGCGGCGGGTGCCGCCGGTCGCGGTCGACAGCCGCGTGCGCGAGAGCGGCGCCCACGCCTGCACGGCGCAGAACGGGGCGCACTGGTGCGCATCGGTCGTCTCATTGACGGTCGCGACGTGCACGCAGCACTGGGTGAGCCGTTCCTCGATCATCGTGTTGATGTCCATGAACGGCTTGACCGTGATCCGCATCACGCGTTCGCCCAGCATGGCGCGCAGGCGCTTGTGCTGGCCGGGCAGGGTGGAGGTCGCGAGCGCGGTGAGCGTGCCGATGCCGAGGTCGCAGTTCTGGCAGATGTCGCGCCAGATCGTCGACATCGACGGGTGCGTCAGCGACGACTGCTCGCTGAGCAGATCCAGCAGCGAGCCCTTCACGACGTCGCGCATGGCCTGGGAGATCTTGTGGTCGGCGATGCGGTTCGCGAGCATGTCGGGTTCGAGGTCGAGGAACTCCTTGAGCTGGTCGTGACCGATGAGGCTCGTCAGCGACCGCCACACCCCGGAGTCGTCGCGCAGCAGATAGCCGACCGAGCAGCAGTGCGGATGGCTGCACGGCAGCGCCGTCAGGTCGCGCCAGGTGACCTCGCCGTCGGTCTGTCCTTCAAGCCGGGCGAGCACGCCGGTGTGGGTGAGCCGATTGTTCGGGTCGATGCCGGCCGATCGCCCTGAGCCGAACACGGGCTGGACGGTCACCCCGCCCACATAGGGCGTGGCCATCGCGCGGCGGATGACCGCGCCGATCTCGCCGTCGTTGACGCCGAGCGTCGCGGTCATCGTGAGGGTCATGAAGACGCCGGCGGCAGAGAGCCGCTCGATCGCGCGCTGCTTGAAGCGCCGGATGTCTGCTCCGCGATGGAAGGCGGATGCCTCGGCGCTCTCGCCGTCGTACTGCAGGTAGATCTCGACCCGTTCGCGGTGCTTGCGCAGCGTCTCGACGAAGGCGTCGTCCTGGGCGATGCGCAGACCGTTCGAGTTGATCAGGATGCGGACGATCGGCCGGGCGACGAGGTGGTCGAGCAGCTGCTCGAGCCACGGGTAGAGCGTCGGCTCGCCGCCGGAGAGCATCAGCACGTCGATGCGGTTGTTCTCCTTGGCCAGGCGCGCGTCCACTGACGCGAGCACCGCGGCGAGCGGCGCGACCGCGCTCGCCGCAGGACCCGACTCCGCGAAGCAGGTCGGGCAGCGCAGGTTGCAGTGGTCGGTGAGATCCTCGAGCAGGATGCAGGTGTGCTGCGTCTGCATCTGCGGCAGCCCGTCCTCGTACGCGGAGGGCACCGGCTTGAAGTTGCCGACGATGTCCGGGCCGTGCACCTTCGTCGGCGCGGTCCACTCTTCGAGGTAACGGAGGATCTCGGCCGACTCGTCATACATCGTGCGCACCATGCCGTGGTCGGGGCATCCGCGTTCCAGCCAGACGCTGCCGTCGCGCACCGCGAGCCATCCGGAGAGGCGCCGGACCTCGGAGAGCGCCCGATCGGGGTCTTCCTCGTGGCAGTGCGGGCAGAAGGCGTTGACGTACCGATGGATCCGGTAGTCGCGCAGCGGCATGCCGGTCCCGGCAGTCTGAGTCACTTCGTCTCGCTCGCTCGCTCAGTGCATCGCATGCGCTCAAGATAGTGCGGGCCGGGATGCCGGGGCCAGAGCCGATGCAGAGATGCAACGGCGCGTCGCGACCTACTCCTCGGCTTCGGCGTTCTCGCCGTCCACGGGTGCCTTCGGCAGGCCTCGCAGCCGGTCATCCCGCCATTCCTGGCAGGTCTGCTCGCCGCGGGCGATCCGCTCCTCCCGCTGCCGCAGCTCGACCCGGCGGATCTTGCCCGAGATCGTCTTGGGCAGGTCGAAGAACTCGAGGCGCCGGATCCGCTGAAACGGGGCAAGGTGCTCTCGCGCGTAGCTCAGGATGTCGTCCGCTGTGTCGGATGTCGGCTCGAATCCCGCGGCGAGCACGACATACGCCTTCGGGACGGCGAGCCGAAGCTCATCGGGCGCCGGCACGATCGCCGCTTCGACGACGGCCGGGTGCTCGATGAGCACGCTTTCGAGTTCGAATGGGCTGATCTTGTAGTCGGAGGCCTTGAACACATCGTCGGTGCGGCCGATGTAAGTGAGGTACCCGTCGGCATCCCGCGAGGCAATGTCGCCGGTGTGGAAGTAGCCGCCCTCCGTGGACTCGGCGTTGCGCTCGGGGTCGCCGACGTACCCGGTCATCAGGTTGGTCGGCTGCTTCGAGAGGTCGATGCAGATCTCTCCCTCGTCGGACTCCGTCCCGGTGATCGGGTCGACGAGCACGATCGGGCAGCCGGGCAGGGGACGACCCATGGCGCCGTCCCTGACGACGCCGCCGGGTGAGTTGGCGATGACAGCGGTCATCTCGGTCTGGCCGTAGCCATCGCGGATGGTGAGCCCCCAGTGCCGGCGCACCTGGCCGATGACCTCGGGATTCAGCGGCTCGCCCGCCGAGATCGCCTCACGGAGCACGCCGGCTCCCAGGGACAGGTCGGCTTGGATGAGCATCCGCCACACCGTCGGGGGTGCGCAGAACGACGTGATGCTCTCGGAGCGGATGGTCTGCAGCATCCGCTCGGCGTTGAAGCGCTCGTAGTTGTAGACGAAGATCGTCGCCTCGGCGATCCACGGTGCGAAGAAGCAGCTCCAGGCGTGCTTCGCCCAGCCCGGCGAGCTGATCGCGAGGTGCACGTCACCGGGGCGGAGGCCCAGCCAGTACATCGTGGTGAGGTGACCGATCGGGTACGACGCGTGGGTGTGCTCCACGAGCTTCGGCCGGCTCGTGGTTCCCGACGTGAAGTAGTGCAGCAGCGGCTGGTCCACCCGGGTGCCGGGGTGATCCTGCGGCGTCGCCGGGGTCAGGAAGGCGTCGTCGTAGGCGGCCCAGTCTGCGGGGCCGGCCCCGATCCGGATGCCGGTGACCGGCGTGCTGATGCCTTCGAACTTGTCCGCGTGGCCGCCGGAGGCGATGACATATCCGACCGAGCCGCGCACGATGCGGTCATCGAGGTCGGCGCCGCCGATCGCGACCGTCGTCGGCAGGATGATCGCCCCGATCTTGATGAGCGCGAGCATCGATTCCCAGAGCTCGACCTGGTTGCCGAGCATGAGCATCACGGAATCGCCGCGCGCGACCCCGAGCGTCTTGAGCCATGCGGCGAGCTGGTCCGAGCGGGTCGCCATCTCGTCGAACGAGCGGACAGTCCGGCTGCCGTCCTCTTCGACGATGATGAGCGCCGGGGCGGCGTTGCCGCGGGCGATGACATCGAACCATTCGATCGCCCAGTTGAAGGCGCCGTGGATCTCGGGCCAGCGGAACTCCGCCAGGGCCCTGGAGTAGTCCTCACGGAGCGAGACGAGCTGGTCGCGGGCGTCGCGCAGAAGTGCGGTCGGGGTGCTGGACATGGGGTTCCTCATCATCGAGACGTGATGGAACCATCCTCCCCGATCAGAGGCCGCGGTATCGGAAGTGCCGGAGGATCGCGGGCTCGTCCTGATCGGGCAGCGGTTCGACGCCGATGACCCGGCCGGTGAACCCCCCGGCGACCTCGGTCGAGAGGTACCGGCCGTCGAGTGAGGCGATCGGCTGGAATCCATCGGCGCCGATCATCCCGAGTTCGAGCGTGTCGGTGGTCGACGTCATCCCGAACATGCCCTGGGCGGGCGCGCTCGAGCGGATCGCGAGCGTGACAGTCGACCCCGCCGGAGCGTCGGCTGTTCCGAGCACCTGGTCGAACGGCCCGACCACTGCGCGAGCCGAGACGGCGCCGCCCGTCGACTCGACCGCCACCCAGTGTGCATCGTCGGAGCGCAGCACGAGCCGGGCGCTGCCCGACGCCACCGTCGCCTGCGCCTCCCACGCCGAGTGCTCGACGCGGGTCGCGAGCAGCGGGCGGTGGTCGAGAGATTCCGGATGCCGCACCTCGATGCCGCCGCCGGGTGCCGGGCTCGTTATCGACGCCGGGTGCACGCCCGGCGCGATCCAACGCAGGTCGAGCGCGGGCGACGAGAAGTCGTCGTCGAGGTCACCCGACCAGGGTGGGATCTCGAATGCCGACTCGTCGACGACGGGCCAGTCGTCTATCCACTCGACGCCCGCGAGGAAGGTCTCGCGCCCGTTCAGGTGGAAATGGGGGCTCGGGCCGACCGGGCGCACGCCGAGGTAGACCATCGCCCAGCCGTCCGCCGTCTCGACGAGGTCGGCGTGCCCGGTGTTCTGCACCGGGTCGATCGTGCTGCGGTGGCTGAGGATCGGATTCGCCGGATTGCCCTCGTACGGCCCGTCGACCGAGCGCGACCGCGCGATCGTCACGGTGTGCCCACGTTCGGTGCCGCCCTCGGCGAGCAGCAGGTAATACCAGTCGCCGCGGCGGTAGATATGCGGTCCTTCGGGATTCGCGAGTCCGGTTCCGCTCGAGATGCCGCGGGGCTCGCCGAGCAGTTCGCCGGTCGCGGGATCGAGTGCGACCTGCATGATCGGCAGACCCCCGTCCCAGCCGCCGGCCCAGGTGAGATAGCAGGTGCCGTCTGCGTCCCAGAACAGATCCGGGTCGATGCCGAGAGCCCCTGTCGTGTAGACGGGCTCAGACCACGGCCCTGCCGGCTCGGCCGCAGAGACGATCAGATGCCCATCGCGCACCCGGTTGATGTTCGTCGTGATCATCCAGAACCGGCCGTCGTGGTGACGGATCGTCGGGGCGAAGATCCCGCTGCTGCCGGCCGACGACGGCAGCGACAGCTGGTCCTCGCGATCGAGCACGTTGCCGATGAGCTCCCAGGTGACGAGGTCGCGGCTGTGGAAGATCGGCACCCCCGGCAGGTACTCGAAGGACGAGTTGACCAGGTAGTAGTCGTCGCCGACCCGGCAGATCGAAGGGTCGGGGTGGAACCCGGGGATGATCGGTGTGGCGCTCATGTCATTCCTTCTCGGTGGGGCTCGCGTGCTATCGCACGGCGGAGAAATCCGGCTCCCGGCTCAGTCGCGCCAGGAGCCCATCCACTCATCCCAGTGGGGTCCTTCGCTGAGCGCGAGGCCTGCGCGAGCCTGCTCGTGGAGGCCTCGCATCGCGAAGTCGAGGTAGCGGAGGTGCAGGGCGTCGGCCTGGGCCCGCGGCAGTGGCAGCGCCGGGCGCAGGTGCAGGAGGAGCTGCATCACATCGGCGGTCGTGAATCCGTGGGGGAGCAGGCCGTCGGCCTGGTCTCGGGCGACAAGGAGTTCGAGGCTGCCGCGCAGCTCCTCTGAAGTGGCCGCCAGCTCGGCGGGAATCGGGTTGCCGCCGCCAGGCGGCTGCAGGATCGGACCGGTGGCGCCGGTGATCTGCCGAGCGAGGAAAGTGGCCACGGCCCCCGCAGGCGCCGCATCGTCGCCGGCGGCGACTTCGCGGGCGAGCAGGGCCGCGTCGCTCACGGCGTTCACGCGGAGAGCCTCGACCAGAGCTTCCTTAGTCGGATAGCGGCGATAGATCGAGGCGACGCCGACGCCCGCCTGGCGGGCGATCTCGGCCATCGAGGCGTCATGCCCTCGAGCGGAGAAGACCTCGCGCGCGGCCGCGAGCACGGCGGAGTCGTTCGATCGAGCTTCCTGCTGTCGTCCGGGCAGACGGCGATCGGGGGCGACGGGCTCGGGCATGACATCAGTGTAGACAGTGCTACGGTTGTATCGGAACGGAAGTTCCGTTCCGATACCTTTAATCCCGCACGACAGAGAGCGAACCCCATGTCCCTCGCGACCACCGTTCTGGAGCCGGCCGCTCCCAGCGTCCCCGCAGTCAGCGCAGCCCCTGCTTCGCCCGAGCTGCGTCACCCTGGCCGGTTCACCTTCGCGCTCAGCGCGGCGGTGCTCGCGTTCTCACTCATGCAGACCCTCGTGGTGCCCGCGCTGCCGACGATCGGCAAGGAACTGGGTGCGTCGAGCCTCGGCACGGGGTGGATCCTCACGGCGTTCCTGCTCGCCGGTGCCGTCTTCTCGCCCGTGGTCGGCAAGCTCGGCGACCGCTTCGGCCACCGCCGGGTCATGCTCATCTCGATGATGGTGTTCGCCGCCGCGACCCTCCTGGCCGCTGTCGCCCCGAACCTCGGCGTGCTGCTCGCAGCCCGTGCCCTGCAGGGCGTCGGCACCGCGACCTTCCCGCTCGCGCTTGCGCTCGCGCGGTCGACCCTGAAGGGCCCGCGGCTCGCGGCGGCATTCGGCTGGATCCCCGGCATGATCGGGCTGGGTGCCGGTCTCGCCCTCGTCGTCGGCGGGATCGTCGTGGACGTGCTGTCGTGGCGGTGGATCTTCATCCTCGGCGCGATCCTGATCCTGGTCGCTGCCGCGATGGTGCTCGCCTGGGTGCCCCGCGGCTCCGCAGCGATCGCCAGCGGGCCGATCGACTGGCCCGGCATCGGGCTGCTCGCCGGTGGCCTCGTCGGTGTGCTGCTCGCCGTGTCGCAGGGGGGCGCCTGGGGTTGGACCTCACCGCTCACCATCGGCGTGGGCGCCGCGGGCATTGTGCTGCTCATCGCGCTCGTCCTGGTCGAACTCCGCAGCGCAGCCCCGGTGGTCGATGTGCGCACGTTCCGTCAGGGGCCGATCGCGCTGCTCAGTCTGCTCACCGTCGTCGTCGGCTTCGTCCCCTATGTCTTCTACATCGCCCTGCCGCTGCTCATGCAGGCACCGGCCGGCACGGGGTACGGCTGGGGGATGAGCGTCACCGCCTCGGCGCTGGCGATGCTCCCGAGCGCCGTCCTCGTCTTCCTCGGCGGCCGGCTGACGCCGGTGCTCGTCGCTCGCGTGGGCGGCGCCGTCACCGCCGTCCTCGCCGCCGCGGTCATGGGAGTCGGCGCAGTCGTCCTCGCGATCTGGCCGACCATGCCCGTCGTCGTCATCGTCGGCTTCGCCGTGCTCGGCCTCGGCAACGGCATCGGCTATGCGATCTGCGCGCAGCTGGTCGTGACCTGGTCGCCCGCGAACGAGACCGGTGCCGCCACCGGCCTGAACAGCGTGGTGCGCACGATCGGCTCGGCCGCCGCCGCTCCGGTCGTGAGCGCGGTGCTGGCCGCCGGCGCCGTCTCGGCCGCAGCCCCGACGGCCGCATTCTCGCTGGCCTTCTGGGTCGCAGCCGGTGCCGGCGCCGTCGGTGCCGCGGTGGCCATGGTGCTGGTCTCGAAGGCGCGCATCCGCCGGTCTTGAATCACACCAGCATGACGATGTCGGAGATCACCCACTCGCCCTGCACCAGGTCGATCGTGTAGACCCAGTATTCGTCGATGAGGACCGGTGCGTCCAAGGGCTGACCATCGGCGTCGGTCAGTGAGTCGAAGGTCTCGTGGGACTTGATCTCGAAGCGGGTCGCGGACGGCCGTTCGATGTCTGTTGCAGTGAACGCGAAGTTGGCGACCCCCGCGCTCCACTCTCTCGCAGCTGGGCCGAACGCGGCGCATCCCGAGAGGCCATACGAGTCGCGCAGTCCCTCGGTGGTCGTGCTCGCGTAGGCGACGCAGTCCGCATCGCTCCATGCCTGGTTATAGGCACCCATCGTCTCGAGCGCCGCACGTTCGTTCGTGTTGTCGGCATCGTCTTCGGCCGCGGCCTGGTCGTCGCCTTCGGCGATCAGCCAGGTGCCGTCCACGTCGACCAGGTGATACCGGTAGGGGGCGCCGGACTGGTAGGGCGGATCGAGCGGATTGCCGGCCTCGTCGGTGTCGAGCGTGCACACCTCGACCACGTCGAGCTCGATCTCGGTGTTGTGCACATCGAGGCTGTCATGGAAGCGGATGTCCTCCTGGTGCACGTCCATCGGGCAGTACGCGTTCTGATCGGCGATGTACTGCTGGAAGGTCGCGCAGTCCGGCCATTTCATGGTCTCCCGATAGCCCGCCGTCGTCGAGGCCATCAGAGCGTCGCAGTCACCGGTCGAGTAGGCGGACTGCCAATCGACCATCAGTCGGTCGACCGCCTGCTGCTCCTCGGCGCTCACCAGCCCTTGCGTGCGTCCGCCGGTGAGATCGTGGACATCCTGGATCTTCCAGGCGCCCCCCAAATGCACGAGATGGAACCGGTAGTCGAATTCGACCGGAACAGGGGATGGTACCCGTTCGAAGTTCTGGTCGATGAGACTGTCGAACTTGACGTGCACCAGCGCAGCGATGGTGGCACGACCCGTGCCGCCGATGGATATCGGTGTGAACTCCATCGGGTCCATGATCTCGGAGCGGCCGTGCGCCCGGTTGACGAAGGTCTCGCAATCGGGAATTGCGAGGTAGTTCCGGAATCCGGCGGTGGTGACTTCGAAAAAGGCGTCGCAGTCGGCTTCCGCGAATGCCTGGTCGTACTGCGCGATGGCCTTCATGACCTCCGCGGTGTTGTCGCCGGAGGGCGACGGCGACGGCTCGGCGGCTGTCGCTGTCGCGGGGATCGTGGTGAGCAATCCGGTGCATGCGAGGAGTGCCGCAGCGGCGAACGCCCACCGTGAGGGATGCCGCGGCGCGCGGCGACGATCGTTCCAGCCCCCAGAGCCGCCCATGGCCGGATCATAGACCCGATTACCGCATGTCGTCGATGAGCCAGTCTTCGCCGTCCGCGACGACGATGTACACCCAGTCGATCGACTCCGCACTCGGCTCGTCGAGCGGGGTGCCCCCTTCGTCGAGCAGGAGAGTGTACGTCTCGGTGGTGCCCACGAGGATCTTGCCGCCCTCCTCCTGGACATCGACGAGCGTGACCGTGTAGTCGTCCGCGGCGACGGCGAACGCCTCCGCCTGGCTCTCGAACGCCGAGCAGTCCGTGAGACCGGACTGCGTGCGGAATGCCTCGGTGGTCGATGACATGTAGGCATCGCAGTCGGCATCCTGCCACGCGTCGTTGTACAGCTGGGTGGCGGCGACTGCCGCCTGCTGGTCGGCCGTCAGATCGCCTCCCGCCCCCGCGCCCTGACCGAGCAGCCCGACGAACAGCCGCGGAATGAAGACCGCGGCGAGGATGAGCACGCCGAGCACCACGACCCCGAGCACCGCCCACACGATCCACAGCTTCGACTTCGTCGGCGGGACGGGTGCGGGGGGTGCGCCCGCGGGTGCTTCAGTGATCACGGAGCCCTGCGGCGCGTAGCCGCCATCGGCCGGCGGTGGGACATCCACCGGCGTGTCCGTGCCCGCTGCAGCGACGTGCTCCGTCCAGCGGGAACCGTCCCACCAGCGCATCGTGCCGTGACCATCGTCGTACCACCCGCTCGGCGTCGTCCCCATGCGAGAAAGATAGCCCTCGAGACGATCGGCTACGAGATCGGTTCACCGAAGGCTTGGTCGCCTAGGCGCCGAACTCGCGGTACTTCTTCGGCAGCCCCGCCACGACGAGCTCATAGGACCGGTCGATCGCCTCACGGAGCTCGTCTTCCGGGATGCCGCCGCCGGTGTTCAGCGAGTTCCAGCCTGACCGGCCGATGTACGCCGAGACCCGGGCATCCTGCGGATACCGCGCGATCCACTCGTCGGCTTCGTCGCGGGTCGTCGCCGCTTTGACGCCGATCGCGTGCCCGTCGCCGAAGAAGGCGAAGATCTTGCCGCGCTCGCCGGGCCCCACCTTGAAGACGACGTCGCCTTCCCAGGGCTGGTCCTCCCAGGCGCCGGGCTTCGCGGCGCAGTATGCGTAGACGTCATCAGGGCTCACGGCGCCAGTATCGCCCACCCGCGCGCGTCGCCGTAGGAAAAAGTTGCTACTCAGTGTTGCCAACTACCAGTACTTAGTGTTACCGTTTACCAGTAGTCAGCAACACCGAGTAGATAGGAGGTGAGTCGTGGGAAACCAGATGACGGAGATGCTCAAGGGCACTCTCGAAGGCATCGTGCTCGCGATCCTCGCCGAGCGCTCCGCGTACGGGTACGAGATCACGGCCTGGCTGCGGGAGCAGGGCTTCTCGGACATCGTCGAAGGCACCGTCTACGCCTTGCTCGTACGCATCGAGCAGCGGGGCTTCGTGGATGTCGAGAAGGTTCCGTCCGAGAAGGGTCCGCCGCGCAAGGTGTACTCGCTCAACGCGAACGGCCGAGCGCAGCTCGGCGAGTTCTGGGGGACGTGGAGTTTCCTCGCAGAACGCATCGAACAGCTCCACCAAGACCAGACGAATGACCAGCGCGAAGGAGAGAAGTAATCATGGCTGCAAAGTGGATCGAGTTCCTCACCGGATCGCTCGATGACAAGAAGGCATACCGGCAGTACAAGGCCCGCATCGCGGCGCTGCCCGAGCCGTATGGAACGGCCGCGAAGGCCTTCGAGCGCTACTTCATGTACAACGGCGGGATCACCGACGGCGACCCTGCCGTGATGATGACGATGCTGAACGACTTCGCCGACCTGTGGGAGCGGGCCGCCGCCGATGGGACGCCCGTCGACGAGATCGTCGGTGACGACCCCGTCGAGTTCGCCGAGGCCTTCGCCGCCGCCTACTCGGGCAAGCGCTGGATCGACAAGGAGCGCGCCCGCCTGACCGACACCATTCAGGGACTCAGCAAGGAGGACGGACAATGACCACGGATGCCGCGATCCGCGTCAGCGGAATCGAGAAGTCCTTCAAAGAGGTGCACGTGCTGCGTGGCGTCGACTTCGACGTGGCGCGGGGCAGCATCTTCGCCCTGCTCGGCTCGAACGGCGCCGGCAAGACCACGGTCATCCGGATCCTGTCCACGCTGCTCAAGCAGGACGCAGGCACCGCGAATGTGCACGGCTTCGATGTCGCCGCACAGGCGCAGGACGTGCGCGAATCGATCAGCCTCACCGGCCAGTTCGCGGCCGTCGACGAGATCCTCAGCGGACGCGAGAACCTCGTGCTGGTGGCGAAGCTGCGACACCTGAAGAACCCGGGCAAGATCGCGGACGACCTGCTCGCGCGCTTCTCCCTTACGGATGCCGGGGGCCGGAAGGCCGCGACCTATTCCGGTGGCATGCGCCGTCGCCTCGACATCGCGATGAGCCTCATCGGCAACCCGCCGGTCATCTTCCTCGACGAGCCGACGACGGGCCTCGACCCGCAGGCGCGGATCGAGGTGTGGCAGACGGTGAAGGAGCTCGCCGGCCGGGGCACCACGGTGCTGCTCACCACGCAGTACCTCGACGAGGCGGAGCAGCTCGCCGATCGGATCGCGATCCTCCACGAGGGTCGGATCATCGTCAACGGCACGCTCGCCGAACTCAAGAAGCTGCTGCCGCCCGCGAAGGTCGAATACGTCGAGAAGCAGCCCAGCCTCGAAGACGTCTTCCTCGCCCTCGTCGGCGACCCTTCGACAGGCTCAGGGACCGAGATCAAGGAGCGATCATGACCACCACGCACTTCTTCGGCGACACCACTGTCCTGACCGGACGGTCGCTGCGCCACATCCTGCGCAGCCCCGACACGATCATCACGACTGCCGTCACCCCGGTCGCCCTGATGCTGCTCTTCGTCTTCGTGTTCGGCGGCGCCATCGACACCGGCGGGGTCTCGTACATCGACTACATGCTCCCCGGCATCCTGCTCATCACGATCGCGTCGGGCATCGCGTACACCGCCTACCGGCTCTTCCTGGATCTGCAGGGCGGCATCTTCGAGCGCTTCCAGTCGATGCCGATCGCCCGGGCGAGCTCGCTCTGGGCGCACGTGCTGACCTCGCTCGTCGCCAACATGGCGTCGATCGTGATCGTGGTCGGCGTGGCCTTGATTCTGGGCTTCCGCACCGGCACGAGTGTGCTCGGCTGGCTGGCGGTAGCCGGCATCCTGATCCTGTTCACCCTTTCTCTGACGTGGATCGCCGTGATTGCCGGTCTGTCGGCCAAGACCGTGGACGGTGCGAGTGCGTTCTCGTACCCGCTGATCTTCCTGCCGTTCATCAGCTCGGCCTTCGTCCCCACCGACACGATGCCCCCGGCAGTCGCGTGGTTCGCTGAGAACCAGCCCGTGACGCCCATCATCGACACCATCCGCGACATCTTCTCCGGTCAGCCGGTGACATCCGATATCTGGGTCGCCCTGGCGTGGTGCGTCGGCATCCTGGTCGTCGCGTACTTCGCGGCGATGGCGATCTACAAGCGCAAGATCAGCTGAGCCCAGTCCGAAAGCCCTCCCGCGGTGCGCAGTGCACCGCGGGAGGGCTTCGGCGTTAAGGTCGGCATCATGGAACCACTCGCCCCAGGGATGCGGCGCATCGGCAAGGTCATGAGACGCCTCCCCGGGTCGTCGGTGGCCAAGGCGACGCCGGAGCAGATCGACCGATCGAGCGGCGCCGGAGCCCCGGAGGCGATCGCGGCGATCCTGATGGGATCTCGCCCGAAAGGCGTGACGAGCGAGGATCGCACGGTCGACGGAATCCCCATCCGCGTCTACACGCCGGAGGGTCCCCGCGCAACGCGACCGCTGATCGTCTACTTCCACGGTGGCGGGTTCGTCTTCGGCGACCTCCGCGGGGGCGACTGGATGTGCGGCACCGTCGCGAAGGACCTGGACGCGATCGTCGTGTCCGTCGGCTACCGGCTCGCGCCGAAGCATCCGTTCCCCGCCGGCATCGACGACTGCCGCGCCGCGCTCGCGTGGGCCGCCGAGCATGCGACGGAGCTGGGCGCCGACGCGGCGCGGATCGGCATCATGGGGGAGTCGGCCGGCGGCAACCTGGCCGCGGTCGTCGCACTGATGGCGCGAGATGACGGCGGCCCCGGCATCCGCCACCAGGCTCTGCTCTATCCGGCGACCGGGGGCGGAGACACGGCGTCCCGCCGCGCGAACGCGGACGCCTTCATCCTGACCGCCGCCGACATGAAGCGGTTCGGCGAGCTCTACGCCGGTGACGACGCGGACTGGCGCGTCTCACCGCTCAAGGCCGCATCGCTGGCCGGGCTGCCCGCTGCGATCGTGATCGTCGGAGGCCACGACCCCCTGCACGACGACGGCGTGCTGTATGCCGAGGCGCTGCGTGCGGCGGGCGTCGAGGTCGAACTCGTCGACTATCCCGCGATGCCGCACGGATTCCTCAATTTCCCGCGGTTCGCGCGCAGCGCCGCGCCCGCGATGGCTGCCGTCGTCGCCGCGCAGCGAGCCGCCCTTCGGTAGGTCGCGGCGGGGCCGACTCGACCCATTTGGTGGAGCGCTCCCACGGCCACTAGCGTCAGCAAGATGGACCTTCATCTGGCAGGCAAAGTCGCGGTCGTCACCGGCGCGAGCAAGGGAATCGGGCTTGCGATCACTCGCGCCCTCGTCGCCGAGGGCGCGAATGTCGTTGCCGGGGCTCGTTCGATCACCGATGAGCTGGGCGCCCTGGCAGACACGGGTCAGGTGCTCGCGGTCGCGATCGACCTCTCCACCGCCGAGGGACCTGCCGAGCTCGTGTCTCGAGCTGCGCACTTCGGCGGGCTCGACATCGTCGTGAACAACGTCGGTGCGGTCGCCCCGCGAACCGCCGGATTCCTCGAAGTCAGCGATGACGACTGGCTGGCCACCCTGAACCTCAGCCTGATGGCAGCCGTGCGCACCACGCGCGCGGCGATTCCGCTGCTGCTCGAGCGTGGGGGCGGAAACGTCGTGACGATCGGCTCGGTCAATGCCTTCCTTCCCGACCCCGGCGTGATCGACTACGCGGCCACGAAGGCAGCGGTGTGGAACCTCTCCAAGTCGCTGTCGAAGGAGTTCGGGCCTCGCGGCATCCGCTTCAACACGATCAGTCCCGGACCGGTCTCGACCCCGCTCTGGCTCGGCGAGAACGGAGTGGCCGCGACCGTCGCGAAGAGCATGGGCGTCACGCCCGAAGAAGCCCGCCGCAGGATCATCGAGGGCGGCGGCGGATTCTCCACCGGACGATTCACCGAGCCTGAAGAGGTCGCCGACCTCGTGCTCCTGCTCGCGAGCGACCGTGCCGGCAACGTCACCGGCGCCGACTTCCTCATCGACGGCGGCCTCACCAAGGAGCTCTGAGCCGACGCGCGTCGAAGTCTCGTCAGCGGTCGAGCAGTCCCAGTAGGCGCGCCGCGGCGACGGCGCGGGCGCGGGTCGGCTCGCCGAGTTTGCGCAGCACCGCCGCGATGTGGTGATCGACCGTGCGCGGCGAGACGATGAGCGTCGCCGCGATCTCCGCCGTCGACAGTCCGCGATCGAGCAGCCCGAGCACCTCGAGCTCGCGTGCGGTCAGCTGACCGGGCTGCGTGCGGGCCGCCGTGCGCGGACGGCGGGGGAGCGGCAGGCCGAGCTCGCGCCTGGTGCGCAGCACGGCCTGCACGGACTGGGCGGCGCCGAGGGCATCGAGCACGCGCACCGCGCGATCCGCGGATGCCGCATCCGGCGCGAGTCCGCAGGCATAGGCGCTCCAGACCGGGCTTCCCAGGGCATCCCACGCGTCCGCGGCGGCGAGGGGACTTCCCTCGAGAGCGAGACGGAACGGCTCGGCGAGCGGCAGATCGGTCTCCCGCTCGCATCCGCCGAGCATCCGCCACCAGGCGAGCTCACCCACGGCCCACGGGTCGGAATGAGCGAGCGCGAGGGTCCATGCGGCATCCGTCAGCGGTCCGATCGTGCCGGTCGTGCCGCGCAGCCACGCGTCCTCGGCGGCAGCGCACGCGGCGGGGGCGATGCGCTGGATCTCCCGCGTGCCGGCGGCGAGCTCGGTCGCGTGGGAGAGGAAGGCGGATGCCTCCTCCCCTCGACGCGCGAGGACTCGCCCGGCGGCGGCGGCGGCGGGAATCGCCGAGACGGGCGCGATGTCCGGGTGGTCGAGCAGCAGCAGCGCATCCGCGAGGGCGTCGTCGAAGCGTCCGATGTCGCCGAGAGCCACGCACCGCCACGCCCGCATGTAGCGCGCCCACGAGTCGAGGTCGCGATCCTCGCAGTATGCGATGCCGGCATCGAGGTGCACGAGGCCGGCGCTGTACCGATGCTCGGCGACCGCTTCCGAGGCGAGATTCGTGTACGCGCGTGCCGCGTGCTCGGACAGATCGGCTGCCAGCGCGAGGTCGAGGCTCCGGGCGAGCAGCGCTTCGCCCTCGGGAATGCTGCCCGATGTCATGGTGACCACGCCGAGGTTGTTGAGCGCGTGGGACTCGATTTCGACGTCGCCGAACTCGATCGCGAGCGCGAGCGCCCGCCGGGCCCACAGCACCGCCTCGGCGTCGTCGCTCGCGAGCATCCGCAGCTGCGCGAAGTTGCTGTACGCCATGGCGAGCGCCCGGCTGGGTCCGAGTGGCTCGAGGCTCGCGATCGCGCGAGCGGCATAGCGCTCGCTGTCAGGGCCGCGACCGAGGAACCAGGACACCCGCGAGAGCCAGCGCTCGTCGTCGCCGACGAGTGCCGCATCGCCGGCGAGCTCGTGGAGTTCCAGCGCACGCTGGCGCGCCGTGAGTGCCTCGGGCAGCTGGTCGGTCAGATAGCACTCGTACGACAGGGCGACGAAGAGTGCGGGGCGGTCGGATGCCGCGGACCCGTGTCGCAGCGCCATCCGATAGTGCGCGGCGGCTTCACGATGGGCGTTGAGTCGTGCGGCGCGCTCCCCGGCGAGCCTCGCGTGGTACGCCGCCGCGGCATCGTCGCCGCACCCCGCGGCATGGTGGGAGAGCGTGCGCGAGTCCTCCGGAGTCCGCGCGGTGAGG
Organism: Microbacterium sp. P5_E9; assembly: GCF_054049175.1. NCBI lineage: Bacteria > Bacillati > Actinomycetota > Actinomycetes > Micrococcales > Microbacteriaceae > Microbacterium > Microbacterium sp. P5_E9. The sequence goes on from NZ_JBFUMV010000011.1 coordinate 49,793, forward strand.
GCGCCGAGCGCGCGTCGATGCAGCTCGCTCCGACGCGCCGCCGAGAGGCTGCGCTCGACCGCGTCCCGCGCGAGTTCGTGCCGGAAGCCGAATCCGTCGCCAGTCGGCACCAGCACGCCCGCCTCGACGCACTCGTCGAGGGCGGCGACATCCCGCCCCGCGACAGCGGAGAGCAGCGCGGCGTCCGCGACGGTGCCCAGGATCGCGGCGGCGGCCGCGGCATCCTGACCACCCGGCGAGAGGCGTGCGACGCGGGCCAGCACCGCATCGCTCACCGTCTCGGGAAGGTCTTCGCCGCCCACGGCGAGCGATTCGGTCACGAAGAACGGGTTGCCGTCCGTGCGGGCGTGCAGCATCGCGGCGTCGACCGCCACGCCCGCCTGCTCCGCGAGCAGCGCGACGCCGTCGACGGTGAGCGGCGGGACCATCAGGCGGCGGACGCTCGCCACCGTCGTCAGGTCGCCCATCAGCAGGGTGAGCGGATGCCGCGCCCGCGCCTCGTCGGAGCGGTAGGTCGCGATGATCAGGACGGGGACGCCGTCCAGGCGGCGGGCGAGGAAGCGCAGGGCATCCAGGGTCGCCTCATCCGCCCAGTGCAGATCCTCGAGGATGAGGAGCCCCGGGGAGGCGATGAGCGTGCTGCGCAGTGCGCGGAAGAGTCGGATCCGTTCGCCGCCCGCCTCGAGGCGGGGCACGATCTCGGGGACCGCATCCTGGAACGCGGCGAGCGCGTCCGCGGTGGTGAGGTTGTCGACGCCGCCGACCCGGACCTTCGCCGGCGCCACGACGGATTCTCCGAACGCGCGGACGAGGGCCGACTTGCCGACCCCGGCTTCACCGCCGAGGAAGACAAGGCGGCCCCGTCCCCCGAGCGCAGTGTCGAGCGCTACGGCCAGCTCCCCCAGGAGACTCTCGCGCTCAACGAGCATGTGCCCATCTAAGCGCTCATACCCCCTCTACGACGAGGTTCACCTCGTCCGCGACGAGACCGTGGGCTTCGCGGTGCACGATGTTCGCGGCCTCGGGATTCGGCGCGTCGACGAGGCAGAAGATCTTGCCGGCGCTCTCGTCGACCCAGTAACGCAGGTAGTGCACGTCGTGCTCGTCCTGGTGGGCGAGGTCTGCCGCATGTGCGGCGGCGACGTCCGCGACAGTGACAGGTCCGTCGAGGTGGTGGACATCCATGTAGAGCGGCATGTGGGTTCCCTTCCCCAGTGTGCGACCCAGGTGGTCGTGCCTCTGATCACACCGCACGGAGCATGGGGGTGAATCGGTGAGATCACCTATCTTTCGAGGTCTAGCGTGATCTTCATGGAATCGTTCGCACTCAGCAACGGCCGGTCGATGCCGAGCATCGGCCTCGGCGTGTACCTCGTCAACGACGTGGCGGAATGCGAATTCAGCGTCGAGACCGCCCTGCGCGTCGGTCACCGATTGATCGACACGGCCGCGATCTACGGGAACGAGCGCGCGGTGGGGCGCGGGATCGCGGCCTCCGGAGTTGCGCGCGAGGAGATCTTCCTCACGACCAAGGTCTGGGTCAGCGACTTCGGGTACGCCAAGACGCAGCAGGCGATTACAGCGTCGCTCGAGCGCTTGGGTACCGACTACGTCGATCTGCTGCTGCTGCACCAGCCGTTCGGCGACGTCGTCGGCAGCTGGAAGGCGATGGAGGAGGCGGTCGGGCGCGGGACCGTGCGGTCGATCGGGGTCAGCAACTTCCTGATCAGCGACCTGGAGAAGATCCTGGCGGCGGCCAAGATCCGGCCGGTGATCAACCAGGTCGAACGGCACCCGTACTCCGCGCAGGAGGAGCTCTCCGCGTTCCACGCGAAGCACGACATCGTGGGGGAGGCCTGGTACCCGCTGGGGCACGGCTCGAAGAAGCTCCTCGGGGAGCCGGTGTTCGCCGAATTGGCGGCCAAGTACGGCAAGGGCCCGGCGCAGGTCATCCTGCGCTGGCACATCCAGTCGGGCTTCATCGCGATCCCGAAGTCCACCGACGCCGGCCACATCGCGCAGAACTTCGACATCTTCGACTTCGCGCTCACCGCCGATGAGCTGGCGCGGATCGCCGACCTCGACCGCAACCGGCCGTCGTTCCGCGTGCCGCGCTGGGTGATGAGCGCGGGGACCCGCATGGCCCCCGTGCGGGACCGGGGCTGACACATGGACATCTCGCGCGTCGACCCCAGCCTGCAGCCCGCCACGAAGAAGCTGCCGAAGATGAACCTCGAAAGCGGGCTCTTGAGGTGGCTCGTCGGCTCCGCGTCCCCGCTCATGCCGGGCAAGCGGGTCGACGGCGTGGAGCGGCGCATCGTGCGCGCCGGCGGGGTCAAGCTCCGCGTCTACATCCCCGCCGAGCCGTCGGGCGCCGGGCTGCTGTGGATCCACGGCGGCGGCCTGGTGCTGGGCGCCGCCGCAATGGACGACGTGCACTGCGGAGAGACCGCGCGAGAGCTCGGGGTGACGATCGTCTCGGTCGACTACCGCCTCGCGCCGAAGCATCCGTTCCCCGCCGCCATCGACGACTGCTTCGCCGGCTGGCAGTGGCTGCACAGCAACCTCGGCGAACTCGGTCTCGACGCCGACCGCCTCGCCATCGGCGGGCAGAGCGCAGGTGGCGGACTCGCCGCGAGCCTCGTCCAGCGCGTCCACGACGAGGGCGACGCGATCGCCGCGCAGTGGCTGTTCTGCCCCATGATCGACGACCGCACGGCTGCGGACCGCAGCCACGACGACACCGACCACTTCATCTGGAACAACCGCAGCAACCTCGTCGGATGGTCGTCGTACCTCGGCGGCCACTTCGGCACCGAGACGCTGCCGCCGTATGCCGCGGCAGCCCGCCGGACCGCGCTCGCCGGCTTTCCGCCGGCCTGGATCTACGCATCCGACATCGAGCTGTTCCACGACGAGGACATCGACTACGCCCGGCGGCTCGAAGAGGCCGGCGTCGACACCACCCTCGAGATCGTCTCGGGCGCGCCCCACGGGTTCGAGGCGTGGGCCTCCGACTCGGACCTCGCTCGCGGTCTTCTCACTCGTGCGCGCGCGTGGCTCGGGGAGCGCCTCGCGAAATAACGCGCTCGCGCGAGATCGCAGACGAGTATCGTCACGACAATGAAGGTCAAGAAGCCGCGCAGCGAGCTGAAGAGCACCGGCTACGAGATCTTCATCGGGATCCTCTCGATCCTCTCGATCCTCAACCTGGTGCTGCTGCTGGCCGTGCGGGACAATTCGCTCGACACGGTGCTCGAAGTGATGAACGCGATCTTCAGCATCATCTTCCTGGCCGACTTCACCTACCGGATCTTCACGGCTCCCTCCGCGAGCGCCTACTTCTTCAAGCACTTCGGCTGGGCGGATCTGCTGGCGAGCCTCCCCTTCCCGCAGCTCAAGATCCTGCGCGTCTTCCGGCTCGTGCGCGTCTACCGACTGCTGAAGAAGGTGGGCGTCAGGGCGATCGGGCGCGCGCTCATCAAGGACCGTGCCGGCAGTGCGCTGTATGTGCTGCTGCTCATGGGGATCCTGGTGCTGGAGTTCGGCAGCCTCATCATGCTCGCGTTCGAGGAGCACGCCCCGGATGCGAACATCACGACGGCGTCCGACGCGATCTGGTACACGATCGTCACGATCTCGACCGTCGGCTACGGCGACCAGTATCCGGTCAGCCAGCTGGGACGCATCACCGGCACCGTCATCATCGTGGTCGGCGTCGGCATCTTCGGCACGTTCACCGGCTACCTCGCGAACTTCTTCCTCTCACCCAAGCCCGAGGACGCTGCTCCGGCACCCGAGACGTCGGGCGCCGACCTCTCCGCCGCGACGGTCGAGAAGCTGCGGGGGCTACTCGCCGAGTCGGAGGCCAACATCGCCGAGATCAAGCGCATGCTCGGGTGACCGGGGGATAACCCGAATCGAAGAGGGCGGATGCCTCGGGGGCGTCCGAAGGCCCCGCGTCCTACCGTGGAGCCATGACCTCCCACGCCTCACCCGATATCCGGGCCGCACAGTCCTCCCCACCTCGGCGGGTCAGCCCGCTGGCCACCGGCGGCGCCGTGCTCCAGCTCGCCGCCCTCGGAGTCGTCGGCCCCATCTTCTTCACGATCCTGATCACCCTGCTCAGCCTCGGCCTGGGCCTGCTTCCCGTCCTCGGGATCGGCATCCTGTTCCTCATCGCCTTCGACTACGCGCTGTTCGGCCTGGCATGGCTCGAGACGGCGCGTGTCGACGGACTGTACGGCTTCGGCCTGCCGGTGCGCCGCCCGCGGTCGAGCGGACGGCCGGGCTTCGGCGGGCTGATGCGCACGATGTGGCTGCAGCTGATCGACCCCGGCGTGTGGCGCGCGGTCGCCAGCGCGGCGATCGCGACGGTGCTCGGCTGGATCGTGCTCGGCCTGATCGGCGTACTCACTTCGGCGATCGCGCTGACGTTCGCCCCGCTGTACGCCGAAGACAGCACTCACGTGCGCCTGTTCGGCACGGGGCTCGACGTCCCGGTCGTCTTCGCGGTGCCCGCCGGCATCATCGCCGCGCTGCTCGCTGCCGCCGCCATCGTCGGCCTCGCCATACTGCACGGCGTGCTCGCCCGGGCGATCATGGTGCCCTCGCGGGAGGCGCAGCTCGCCGAGGCCGCGCGGACCTCCAGCGTCCAGCGGGCAGGCGCCGTCCACGCCGCGGATGTCGAACGAACTCGCATCGAGCGCGATCTGCACGACGGGGTTCAGCCGCGGCTGGTCTCGGTCGGCATGACGCTCGGGCTCGCTCAGCAGAAGATCGACAGCGACCCGGAGGCCGCGAAGGCCCTCATCGCCGAGGCGCACACCTCGACGAAGGCGGCCATCACCGAACTGCGACAGCTGGCCCGCGGCATCCACGCCGCCGTGCTTGACGACCGCGGTCTCGATGCCGCCCTGTCGGCGGTTGCCGCCCGCTCCATCGTGCCCGTGCACCTCGATGTCCGCTTGGACGGACGCTGCAGCCGGGATGCCGAGGCCGCCGCCTACTTCGCGATCGCCGAGGCGCTGACCAACGCGACGAAGCACTCCCGTGGCACGGGAGTTCGAGTGGTCGTGCGACGCCGGGACGGCGGTACGCTCTGGGCGCGGGTCGAGGACAACGGTGTCGGGGGAGCGCGCGTGCTTCCCGGCGGCGGCCTCGACGGCATCGTCAACCGCGTGCTCGCCGCCGGCGGGCAGGCGCGGATCGACAGTCCGATCGGCGGACCGACCTCGGTGGAGGTGAGCATCCCATGCGCATCCTGATCTGCGAAGACTCCGCGTTGCTGCGCGAAGGCCTGGTCCGACTGCTCGAGGACTCGGGGCACGTCGTGGTCGCGGCCCTCCCCGACGCCACGCGCCTCGACGAGGCCGTCGACGAGTCGGCGCCCGAACTCTGCATCCTCGACGTGCGTCTTCCTCCCACCTGGACCGACGAGGGGATTCGCGCGGCCCTCGCCCTGCGGGCACGGCTGCCCGAGCTCGCGGTGCTCGTCTTGTCGCAGTACGTCGAAGAGCGTTACGCGTCAGACCTCATCTCGACCAGGCGCGGCGCCCTCGGCTACCTCCTCAAGGACCGGGTCGCCGATGTGACCGACTTCCTCGCCGCAGTGGAGACCATCGGCGCCGGCGGCACGGTGCTCGATCCCGAGGTCGTCGCCCAACTGCTGAGCCGGCGCACCCGGGACGAGCGGATGCGGCGGCTGACCGACCGCGAGGCCGCCGTGCTGGCGCTCATCGCCGAAGGCCGGTCCAATCAGGCGATCGCACGGACGCTCTTCGTCACCGAGGGCAGTGTCGAGAAGCACATCACGGCCGTCTTCCAGAAGCTCGACCTCGAGCAGGACGAGTCCGGCAACCGACGGGTGCTCGCCGCACTCGCCTACATCTCGCATGACGGCGGACAGCCGCAGACAGGAGAAGTCCGATGAGCACCACCCTCACCCCGCCCCCGCTGCCCCCCGTGGCCGGGCCCCCCGATCCTGAGCCGCAGACCCCCGGCACCAGGGCATCGTCGAAGGTCATCGCGATCCTCGTGATGGCGCTCGGCGGGGCGCTCATCCTCGGCACGATCGGCACCACGGTGATCTCGACCGTGGCCGCGGCATCCATCCAGACCACCGGGCGCTCGCTCGCCGTCGACGACGTCGATGCGCTTGACGTCGACCTCGCCGCGGGGACGCTGGTGGTCGAGTTCGCCGACGTGACCGAGGCCGAACTCGAGGTCACCGGCAGCTTCGGCGCCGATCAGTGGACGCTGCGCACGGATGGCGGAACCCTCGTCGTCGCGTCGCCGGACTGGCACTTCGGCACACCGTGGCTGTTCGGCAACGGCCGGGCGACCCTGCGGCTGCCGTCGTCGCTCGAGGGTCTCGACGCCGACTTCGGGCTCGGCGCCGGCGACCTGACCGCCGATGGCGATTTCGGCGAGCTCGGGCTCGATCTCGGCGCGGGGCGGGCCTCGCTGGCCGGTTCGGCGGACGTGCTCACTGCGGATGTGAGCGCGGGTCGCGCCGACCTCGACCTCGCCGATGTCGGCTCGGCGGACATCACGGTGAGCGCCGGAGCGCTCGTCGGGAGGCTGACCGGAGACCAGCCCGATGCGATCACCCTCGAGGTGAGCGCCGGCTCGGCCGATCTGACCGTCCCTGAAGGGGACTACGACGTGAGTTCCGACGTGTCAGCCGGACAGTTCGACAACCGCGTCGGCTCGACGCCCGGCGCCTCGAGCACCGTGCGCGTGGACGTCTCCGCCGGGCAGGCCGTGCTGCGGGCCGGCTAGTCGAGCACACGAACGACGGATGCCGCTGACCTGTCCGGTCAGCGGCATCCGTCGTAGGTGTCGGTGGGCCTCAGCGAACGAAGCGGACCTCGGTGAGCGTCTCGCCGAGGAACGGCTCGGTGTGGCTGGCGCCGTCGAGCGTGAAGCCGTTGCGGACGTAGAAGCTGTGCGCGCGGGGGTTGTCCTCGGCGACCCAGAGGTACACGGGCTCATCGGTGTCGATGGCGGCGTCGAACAGCCGCTGGCCGATGCCGGTGCCGTGCCAGGCGTCGAGGAGGTAGATGAAGTACAGCTCGCGGAAGCGCGGAGCGTCCTTGTCGCGCGCGGGGCCCGAGCCGACGAAGCCGACGATCTCGCCGTCCACGAGGGCGGCGAACTGCTTGAACTCGCTGCCCTGAGCGGCCCAGTGGGTCCAGAGTTCGGCCATGCGGCGCGGCGAGACCTTCTCGAGCGCCGCCTTGCTGATGAGGTGGTCGTAGGTCTCGTGCCAGCAGGTCGCGTGCACCCGCCCGAGGGCTTCGGCATCCACGTCCCGCACCGGACGGACGACGATGTCGGTCTGCAGTTCGGCTTCCATGGCCAGACTCTACGCGCGGCCTGCCGCAGGGCGAAATCGAGCGGATGACGTGAGTGTCCGGTTACCAGATCGTGATCTGGGGGCAACCTTTCGGTCATCTCGCGCGCTCGGCTCGGGGCGATCCGGGCCGCCGGGAGCCCTCCTCCGCCTAGCGGAGGGGCAGGGGCGAGCGGAGGCCCAATCCGCGTTGCAGAAACCTCCGCTCTCCCGTGGCACTCCGCCGAGCGGAGGGCCGCGTCGCCACGCCGCGTCGGTTGTGCGAGCGGAGCTGTCGGCCACCGTCACCGCCCGATTCCTGTCGTACTTCGACAATCGAATCACGCTCGTCATGCACGGTGGCTACGATCACTCCTCGTGAATGTGATCTGGCGCACCCTCCTGACGATCTGGCGTGCACGAGTGCAGGTGCGCCGGCACGGGCTCATCGCACCGACCTCGGTCGGGCGCGTCCGAATTCGCACACTGCCCACCGACATCGACCTGCTCGGCCACATGAACAACGGCCGCTACGGCTCGCTCTTCGACCTCGGGCGCTTCGACCTGCTCATCCGCACCGGCATGTGGGACCTGCTCCAGCGCAAGGGCTGGTACGCCGTCGTCGCCCAGGAGACGATCACCTTCCGCAAGTCCCTCGAACTCTGGCAGACGTTCACGGTGGAGTCGCGCCTGCAGGGCCACGATGCCAAAGCGGCGTACCTCGTGCACCGCGCGGTCGTGGACGGCGAGGTGTACGCCGAGATGCTCGTGCGGGCCCGATTCCTGCGTCGCAGCGGCGGGATCGTGCCGTTGGAGGAGCTCTTCGCCGAGATGCACGTGCCCGATGACCTGCCCCAGCCTGCGGAGTGGATGCATGACTGGGCCGCGGCATCCGCTCTTCCCTCCACGCGCAAGCCCGCGCCCAGTGTCTGGCGCTGACCGCACCTCCCCGCCGAAGTAGCGCACCCGATCCCCCCGCGCAAGGGGTTTGCCGCAGGCGCGCGCGTCCGGTTACCTCGAAGACGCTGGCCGACGATCCCCGACCCGGTCCAGCGGGAGGAACGGGAACATGACCGGTACGACACTCACCTGGATCATCATCGCGATCGTCGTCGTCCTCATCGTGGTCGCCATCGTCGCCTACTTCGCCTACCGCAAGGGCTCTCCGCGCCGCGACGAGCGGCGCCACGAGCAGGCCGATGAGCTGCGTGCCAAGGCCGATGAGTCCGCGATGACCGCGCAGGAGATCGAAGCGCAGCAGGCGAAGGCGCGCGCCGACGCCGCGACGGCGGCTGCGGCCGCAGAGCGCGCGAAAGCCGAGGCCGCTCAGGCTGCGGTCGATCAGAAGCGCTACGCCGACGACATCGATGCCCGCGCCGCTGAAGCAGCCGAGCATCGCGCCAAGGAAGAGGAGATCCGCCGCAAGGCCGACGACCTCGACCCCTACGTGACGGAGACTGCCACGACGGATGCCGCGACCACCGACACTCCGCCCATCACCCGTCGCAGCACCGCGACGGACGAGCAGGTCGTGAACGACGCCCCACGTACCACGGCGACCGGCGAGCCGGTCGTGAACGACGCCACGCGGACGCACGCGGACGGTGAGCCGGTCACCCAGACCCGGCGCAGCACGGTCATGGGCGACCCCGTGATCGACGACGGAACCACACCGGACCGCAGCACTACGACCGACCGAGCCTGAGTCGGGTTCAGTCTTCGCGCGGCCTGGCCAGACGCGATCGCGCTGCGAACGCGTCGGCCAGTGCCGCGCGCACGGCTCGGATCCCGGCTCGTGCGGTCGACGATCGGCGGGCTGCCGTGAAGATCTCCCTCGCGGGCGCCTCCGGCAGGTCCACGAGGCGGACGGGGGGCTCGACATCCGCCCACACGAGATCCGGCAGCACACCGACCGCCCGCCCCGCGGCGATGAGACGCACCTGAGCGGTGAGGTCCGCGATCTCGAACCGCACGTCGGGTTCGAACCCGGCAGCTCGGCACTGCTGCACCGCCCACTGCCGCGCCGCCGTGCCCGCCGGCTCCATCACCCACGCGCGATCACGCAGCGCGGTGAGGCCGGCCGCCGGGTCGTGCGGCGGAAGGGCGAGCCGGATGGGGTCGTTTCCGAGCGTCTCGCGCTGCAGACCGCTGCGGTGCGGACGAGTGTGCCCGGGGTACTGCTCGGCGATCACGAGGTCGAACCCGCGGGCCGAAAGCTCGAACAGACCCTCCTCGGGCGGCACTTCGGCGATCTCCACCCGCAGCGTCGGCTCGCGCTCGGCGAGCAGGGTGAGCGCATTCGGCAGGATCGCCTGCGCCGCGGTCTGCAGCACCGCGACGCGCACGGGCGCGATCCCGGTCTGCAGCGACTCGAGCTCGCCGCGGATCTGCTCCTCGAGCTCGAGAGCACGAGCGGCGTGCGCGGCCAGCGCCTCCCCGTGCGCGGTCAGCCGTACGCGGCGGCCGTCCGGCACAAGCAGCGGCACGCCGGCGTCCTTCTCGAGCTGGGCGAGCTGCTGCGAGATCGTCGACGGGCTGTAGGAGAGGGCCTCCGCGACGGCCGCGAGCGTGCCGCGAAGTGCGAGTTCGTGCAGCAGACGGAGGCGGCGCAGTTCGAACAYGAGGTCCCCCCAACCATCGACAGAACTGAATGGTATTGATCGTAGATCATCGCTTTTGCTGAATGATCGGATACGGGATGCTGGAAGCATGACGTCGACACCGATGCCGTCCGCCGTGCCCACCGACGCTCTCACCGAGCGCGCGATCACCCTCGCGCAGCGCTGGGTCGCCGAGGCAGCCGACGCCCAGGCCGACCCCGCGGCCGAACGGCTGGCCGGGGTCCTCCGCGATCCGAACGGCCTGCCGTTCACGATCGGCTTCGTCGACGGCGTCATGCGTCCGGAGAGCCTCGCGGCCGCGGCATCCAATCTCCAGCGCGTTGCGCCCCTCGTGCCCGACTTCCTTCCCTGGTACCTGCGCGGCGCGGTGCGCGTGGGCGGCGCGATGGCGCCGGTGCTGCCGACCCCGGTCGTGCCGATCGCCCGCCGGGTGCTCCGGGAGATGGTCGGCCACCTCGTGGTCGACGCCCGGCCCGAGAAGCTCGGGCCCGCCATCGCGGAACTCCGCGCAGGAGGCGCGCGGCTCAACCTCAACCTGCTCGGCGAGGCGGTGCTCGGCGAGCACGAGGCGCTGCGCCGGCTCGACGGCATCCACGACCTCATTCGCCGGCCCGACGTCGACTACGTCTCGGTCAAGGTGTCGGCCGTCGCGAGCCACATTTCGATGTGGGCCTTCGACGAGGTCGTCGAAAAGGTCGTCGAGCGGCTGCTGCCGCTCTATCTGAGCGCCGCTGCGGACCGCACCTTCATCAACCTCGACATGGAGGAGTACCGCGACCTCGACCTGACGATCGCGGTCTTCACCCGCATCCTCGAAGACCCCCGCCTGCGCGAGCTCGAAGCCGGCATCGTGCTGCAGGCCTACCTGCCCGATGCCCTCCCCGCCCTCCAGCAGCTCACCGCCTGGGCGCAGCAGCGCGTCGCGGCGGGCGGCGCGCGCGTCAAGGTGCGGCTCGTGAAGGGCGCGAACCTCGCGATGGAGCGAGTGGACGCCGTGATGCACGGGTGGTCGCTCGCGACCTACGACGCCAAGGTCGACTCCGACGCGAATTACCTGCGGTGCCTCGACTTCGCGCTGAACGCCGAGCACACCGCCGCCGTGCGGATCGGCGTGGCCGGTCACAACCTCTTCGACATCGCCTACGCCTGGCTGCTGGCCGACGAGCGCGGGGCTCGCGAGGGCGTCGAATTCGAGATGCTCCTCGGCATGGCGCAGGGTCAGGTCGCCGCGGTCACCCGCGAGGTCGGCCATGTGCTGCTGTACGTGCCGGTCGTGCGCCCCGACGAATTCGACGTCGCGATCAGCTACCTCGTGCGGCGCCTCGAAGAGAACGCGTCCACCGAGAACTTCCTCTCCGCCGCGTTCGATCTGGCCGACGACCAGACGCTGTTCGAGCGCGAGCGGGATCGCTTCGTCGCGTCCACCGTCCGTGCCGCCGACCCCGAGCTGCACATCGGACCGAATCGGGCGCAGGACCGCTCCAGCGAAGCCGAGCCGCTCCCGCCGCGTGCACAGGCGCGCCGGCAGCGCGAGTCGCCGACCGACGAGGACCTCACACAGGCCGTCATCGGCATCGCCCGCTCCGCCGCGAGCGCGGACGACTCGGGCGAGGACGACGAGCCCGGTGCCCCGCTCGAGCACCCCGCCGAGGAGGTCCACTTCGGCGGTGAGGCCTTCGTCGAGACCGCGGTCTACGCGCCGCGCGAGTCCGCCATCCGCGCCGCCGGAGCCCCCGGATTCCGCAACGCCGCCGACTCCGACCCTGCCCTCCCCGCGAACCGGGCGTGGGCCCGCGACATCCTCGCCCGGGTCGAGACCTCCACCGCGGGCGACGCGACGATCGCCGCGGCCCGGGTCGACGACCTGGCCACGCTGGGCGCGATCATCGGGCGGGTGACGGATGCCGCGGCCGCATGGGGCGCGAAGCCCGCGGTCGATCGCGGTGCGGTGCTGCTGGCCGCGGGCCGAGTCCTCGAAGCCCGACGGGGCGAGCTCATCGAGGTCGCGGCATCCGAAACCGGCAAGATCTTCGCCGAAGCCGACGTCGAAGTCAGCGAGGCGATCGACTTCGCGAACTACTACGCGGCCACCGCCCGCGAGCTCGACCGGGTCAGCGGCGCCGTGTTCGTGCCGTCGCGCCTGACCGTGGTGACGCCACCGTGGAACTTCCCACTGGCGATCCCGGCGGGCGGCGTGCTCGCCGCGCTCGCGGCCGGATCGGGCGTCGTATTCAAGCCCGCACCGCAGGCCCGTCGGTGCGCGGCCGTGCTCGCCGAGGCGCTGTGGGAGGCCGGCGTGCCGCGCGATGTGCTCGCGCTGGTCGACATCGACGAGGGCGAGCTGGGGCAGCGGCTCATCTCGCACCCGGCGGTCGACCGCGTGATCCTCACGGGGTCCTGGGAGACGGCCGCCCTGTTCCGCTCCTGGCGTCCCGATCTTCCCCTCCTGGCCGAGACCAGCGGCAAGAACGCGATGATCGTCATGCCCTCCGCCGACCTCGACCTCGCGGCATCCGATCTCATCAAGAGCGCGTTCGGGCACGCGGGCCAGAAGTGCTCCGCCGCGTCGCTCGCGATCCTCGTCGGACCCGTCGGCCGCTCGCGCCGGTTCGCCCGGCAGCTCGTCGACGCCGCCACCTCGCTGCACGTCGGGCCGCCGACGGATCCGGTATCGGAAGTCGGGCCCGTCATCGAGCCCCCGCACGGCAAGCTCGAATGGGCGCTCACCACCCTCGACGAGGGGGAGCAGTGGCTCGTCGAGCCGCGCAGGCTCGATCTCGGACCCGAGACGGCTGGGCGATTCTGGACCCCCGGCATCCGCACCGGCGTGCATGCCGGTTCGCGGTTCCACCGGGAGGAGTTCTTCGGACCCGTGCTCGGCGTCATGCACGCGACGTCGCTGAGTCAGGCGATCGAACTGCAGAACGCGGTCGCGTACGGTCTCACGGCGGGCCTGTACACGCAGAACCCCGGCGACCTCGCCCTCTGGCTCGACCGCGTCGAGGCGGGCAACCTCTACGTCAACCGCGGAATCACCGGGGCGATCGTGCAGCGCCAGCCCTTCGGCGGATGGAAGCGCTCATCGGTCGGACCCGGCACGAAGGCGGGCGGACCGAACTATCTCGTCGGGCTGGGCTCCTGGCGCGGGTCGTCAGGCGCGCAGTCGTCGCCCACCCTGCATCTGCGGGGCCTCGACTCGCGCATCACCGCGGTGATCGAGGCGGCGCAGCCGTCGCTGGACTACGAGGCGTTCGAGTGGCTGCGCCGCGCGGCGCTGTCGGACGCGATCGCGTGGGATCGCGAGTTCGGACAGGTGAAGGATGCCTCGCACCTCGGTATCGAGCGCAACCTGTTCCGCTACCGCCCGATCACAGGCGGCGTGGCCGTGCGGGCCACGGCGGACGCGAGCCTTCAGGCGATCCTGCGCGTGGCGATCGCGGGGCTGCGCTCGGGCGCCGGGTTCACGGTGAGCGCGCCCTTCGGGCTGCCCGCACCGGTGCGCCGCGCGCTCAGCGACCAGGGGCTGCCGGTGTTCGTCGAGACCGACGAGCAGTGGCTGGAACGGATGCTGGGCGACGAGTCCGAAGCCGGGCCCGCCGTGTCGCGGGCCCGACTGGTCGGCTCCGCCCCGACTGTGGCAGACATCCACCGCGCCCTTGCCGAGGCGCTGGGCGGCAACCCCGACCTCGCGACCTACGACAGCGAGGTCACCGCGGCGGGCCGGCTCGAGCTGCTTCCCTTCCTGCACGAGCAGTCGATCACCATCACCGCGCACCGCTTCGGAAATTTCGACCCCTGGAGCGAGGCGGTCATTTAGCTCTGGGTAGTGTCGAGTCATGCAGGACATCGCGACCCTCACATCGCTCGTTTCAGCCATGTGGCTGACTGTCGCGATCCTCGCGGCCGGCTACGCGCGAACCCGGAACCGCTCGCCGTGGGTGTGGTTCCTGGCCACCATGTTCCTCGGGCCGATCGCCGCCTTCCTGCTGGTCGTGTGGCCCGCGGTCCCGGACCCTGTCGCCTCCGGGCTCGCTTCGCAGCGCTGACGCCATTGCCAGGTCGGTATGGCGGGCCGATACTGTGCCCATGCCCGACTTCGGCACGCTCGATGGCGGTCGTGTCACCGCGACGCTGAACGACTGGACCGCACGATTCGACCGGCTCTCGCGCGAGTCCGCCGCGACGGGTCTCTCGGCCGAGGACTTCGACGACCTCGGGCTGGCCGCGTGGTTCATCGGCCGAACCGACGAATCGGAGCGGGCATGGGATGCCGCGCACCGGGCATACCTCGCTGCCGGCGACGTGGATGCCGCGATCCGGTGCGTCTTCTGGATCGGCTTCACGCTCTCCGAACAGGGCGACGGCATCCGCGGCGGCGCCTGGATGGGCCGGCTGTTCGAGCTGGCGCACTCCGCCGGCGTGAGCCGGGATTCGGAAGCCATCGTGGTCATGTGCCGCTCGGTCGCCGCGTTCGTCCAGGGCCGGGCCGACGAGTCGATCGTTCTCGCCCGCGAAGCCGTCGAACTGGCCCGCACCGCGGCCGACGCCGACGTCGAAGTCCTCGCCACCATGTCGCTCGGCCGTGCGCTGGTTGCGACGGGGCGGATCGAAGAGGGCTTCGCGCAGATGGACCAGGTCATGGTCGCGATCTCCTCCCATGCCGTCAGCGACCGCGTCGCGGGCCCGGCGTACTGCGCCGTCATCGCGAGCTGCCTCGCGCGGTGGGATATCGAGCGTGCAAAGTCGTGGACGCGCAACCTCAGCGCATGGTGCGACATGCAGCAGGGCCTGAAGCCGTTCCGGGGGGAGTGCTCGGTGCTGCGCGCCGTCGTGCTGCGGATCGGCGGGGAGTGGAGCGAGGCAGAACGCACGCTCACCGAGGTCGCGGCCCACGAGTCTCGTCCCGAGACCAAGGAGAACGCGATCTACGGTCTCGCGGAGTTGCATCGGCTCGCGGGTCGTCGAGGCGAGGCCGAAGCCGGATACCGGCTCGCTGCCGACCTAGGTCGCGAGGTGCAGCCCGGACTGGGATTGCTGCGCCGCGACGAGGGTGATGTGGCCACTGCCCGCACGGGTATCGCCCGTGCACTGGATGCCGCCGACCAACCGAACCGGCGTGCGGACCTGCTCGCGGCCCAGGTGGAGCTCATCGTCGACACCGATCTCGACGCGGCTGACCGGGCAGCCTCCGAACTCGAGGCGCTGGCCCAGGTGCTCGACACGGTCTATCTGCACGGGCAGGCGGAGCGCGCACGAGGGATCGTGCTCATCGCGACCGGCGATGCGGGGAGCGCGTTCCCATTGCTGCGGCGGTCGTGGGCGGCGTGGCGGCGCCTCGATGCCCCGTATGAGGCCGCACTCACCCGGGTGCAGCTCGGCCGCGCGGCGCGGGCGATGGGGGACGAGGAAGGGGCGCAGCTCGAGTTCGACGCGGCGCGCGCGGGGCTCACGGCTCTTGGCGCAGTGCCGGATCTCGACCGGTTGGAGCGCATCGCGAAGCCGTTCGCCCCGGCGGTGGCGGGCGGCCTCACCCCACGGGAAGGGGAGGTGCTGCGGCTCATCGCGCAGGGTCGGTCCAATCGAGGAATCGCGAACGAGCTGTTCCTCAGCGAGCGAACCGTCGCCAGACACGTGAGCAACATCCTCGCCAAGCTCGCGCTGCCCAATCGCGCAGCCGCCACCGCCTTCGCCTTCGAGCACGGAATGACCACGTCGGCCTGAGCCGAAATGGTCATTTCTGCCGATGTGCCGGCTTCGGCGCTCGACCTACCTTCGAGAGCGAAGAAGGAGGTCATCATGACCGAAACAGTTCTGGATACCGCAGTGATCGGCGCCGGAGCCGCCGGCCTGCACGTGGGCCGTCTGCTGATGGATCGGGGTGTCCGCGTCGAGCTGTTCGATGAGCACGCCCACGTCGGAGACTCCTGGCGGGAGCGATATCGCTCGCTGCGGATCTTCAGCCCGGGGCGCGTCTCAAGCCTTCCCGGGCTGCCGCTCGACGTCGGGTTCTTCGGATATCCGAGTGCGCAGCAGATGGGCGACTACCTCCTGCGGTACGCCACGCGCTTCGGCATTCCCGTGCGCAGCGACGCGAAGGTCGTCAGCCTGACCCCGGAGGGCGGCGGCGGATTCCGGCTCGAACTCGCGAACGGCGATGTCGTGCTCTCCGAGCGGGTCGTCGTGGCGGCGGGCGCACATCGCGTGCCGAAGCTTCCGCCCTTCGCGGAGGAGCTCGACGACGGCATCACGCAAGTGACCTCCATCGACTATCGCGGTCCCGAGCAGCTTGCGCCGGGCCATGTCCTGGTGGTCGGCGCCGGAAACTCCGGCACCGACATCGCCCTCGAGGCCGCGCGCAGCGGTCACGAGGTGACGATCGCCGGGCGGCACCCGGGTCAGGTCCCCGTCGACGTCGACAACCCGATCGGAAACCTGATGACGGGTCTCTTCCTTCGGCGCCTCCGCCGACTCACCGTCGACACCGAGAAGGGGCGCGCCGCCAAGGGGGCGCATCAGGGCATCATGCTCGTGCGCAACAAGCTCGCCGATCTCGACCGCACCGGGATCACCCGCGTCGCGCGCATCGAGTCGGTCGTGGATGGCAAGCCGGTGACCGCGGACGGTGCCGCCATCGATGCGACGACAGTCGTGTGGGCGACCGGATCGCTGCCCGACCTGCGTTGGATCCACATCGACGGCGTGCTCGACCCGCAGGGTGAGCCGCTGCACCGCAGAGGCATCGCAATCGACCGCGCCGGGCTCGGGTTCGTGGGACTCGACTTCCAGTACTCGGCGGCCTCGGGCGGTCTGTTCGGCATGGGAGCGGATGCCGAGTACGTCGTCGACGCGCTGCACCGCGTCGAGCGCCCGGCCGCCGCCCAATATGTAAAGAATTCTTGACATGGAGCCAGCCTCGGCCTAGCCTGGCGATGTCAAATATTCCTTACATGAGGAGGCTCCCATGGTCTACCAGGAGCGCAACACCTGGGCGACGCTGATCGCGACCGTCATCACGGTGCCGATCTACATCGTCATCGTGCTGGTCCAGGCGGATGGCGGACCGCTCACCGAGGTGGAATGGGTGCCGATCCTGCTGTGGACGATGGGTGCGTCGATCGTCGGCGCGATCGTGATCAGCATTCTGTGGGGCATCTTCGCGGGCATGGGGGATCCCGCCGGGGTGGGTGTCTCAGACCAGCGCGACCGCGACATCTCCCGCCTGGGCAGCCGACTGGGGTACGGCGTCCTCGTCGCGTTCGCCCTGCTCGCACTCGTGCTGTCGATGGTCGAGGCTGACTGGTTCTGGATCGGCAACGCACTGTTTTTCGGCTTCGCGCTCGCGACGCTCGTGGGCGACATCGCGCGGGTGGTGGCCTACCGCCGCGGGATCGCCTGATGGTCAAGCCGACCAAGGTCACCAACTCGATCAGGGCGCTGCGTGAGCAGGCCGGGCTCACCCAGGCGGAGCTCGCGAAGCAGGTCGGGGTGACCCGCCAGACGCTCATCGCGATCGAGCAGGGGAAGTACTCGCCCACGCTCGAGCTGGCGTTCCAGATCTCGCGCATCTTCGGGGTGAGTCTCGACGACGTCTTCCAGTACCCGTCGACCTGACCCCGCAGGTGACACACCGGCGGGACGCGGGTGTGGCAGCACTTACGGTGGACTAGCCCCCTCGGAAGGACACGAATGGCAGACGGATCGCTCGCGCTTGCGGAGTTCCTGCGCGCACGTCGCAACGTCTGCCAGCCGGAGGATGTCGGGATTCACCGCGGTCCCCGCCGACGTGTGCCTGGACTGCGGCGCGACGAGGTGGCGAGGATCGCGGGCATCAGCGCGGAGTACTACCTGCGTCTCGAGCAGGGTCGCGGCAGCAGGCCCTCCGACCAGGTGCTGAACGCCATCGCGCGAGCACTCCTGCTCGACGCCGACTCTCGGCAGTACCTCTTCAGGATCGCCAGCGGCGACATCCCCAGCCCCGTGGTCCCTGACGCAGAGTCCGCTGAGCGGATCGCGCGACTCCTCGGCCATTGGACTCACACCCCGGCATACGTCTCCGACAGCAACCGCGACATCGTCGCCGCGAACCCGCTCGCGACCGTCTTCGGCCAGGGGGGCCTCGCGGTCGGATCGAACGTCGTGCTGGATCTCTTCGTCCCGCGGATGAAGCGCACGGTCACCGAGTGGGAGCTCATGACCCGCGCCGCGCTCGCCAGCCTGCGGCGGGATGCCGACCCGTCCTCGCCCCGCCTGCAGCAGATCATCGACGAGTTGTCGGGCGACCCCGACTTCGTGCGGCTGTGGTCGCGGTACGACGTGTCTGGACCTGAAGAGGCCCGCATCCACATGGTGGTCGAGAACATCGGAACCCTCGAGGTCGAACTGGCGAACCTCGCAGTGCGCAGCATGCCGGGATACCTCCTCACGGTGCTCTCCGCGCCACCACAGAGCAGCACTGCCATCGTGTTCTCGAGCCTCGCGGCTTCGCTGAGGTCATCGCGCGATCTGGCCGAGGCGGGCGAGAAGGCAGACCCGCTCCCATAGGCGGTGGGTGGTACAACGAGGGCCACGCGCTCCGGGACCACAGCTCATAGCGTGAATCCTGGCTCGACGTCGAGTCGAGCAGGCGATCAATCGCCTGCTCCTCTGTTCCCGCGCTCGAACCAGAAAGCAGAATCATGTCTGAACCCATCACCGTCGTGCTCGTGCACGGCGCCTTCGCGGAATCGTCGAGCTGGAGCGGCGTCCTCGCCAACCTGCTCGGCCGAGGCGTCGCCGCGATCGCGACCCCGAACCCGCTGCGCAGCGTCACCACCGACGCGGACAATGTGCGCCGTGCGGCCGAGTCGATCGACGGCCCCGTGGTGCTGGTCGGCCACTCCTATGGCGGCGCCGTCATCACCGAAGCCGCCGTCGGCAGCGACGTCGTGAAGGGGCTCGTGTACGTCGCCGCGTTCGCGCCGGACCATGGCGAGACGGCCCTGGAGCTGAGCGGCCGGTTCCCCGGCAGCACCCTCGGCGAGACGATCCGCGCCTATCCGCTGGGAGACGGGACCAACGACCTCACCGTCGACCGTGAGCTGTTCCCGAGCCAGTTCGCCGGCGACGTTCCCCTCGAGGACGCGAAGATCGCGGGAGCGACCCAGCGCCCGATCCGCGACTTCGCCCTCGGCGAGCCTCTTCCGGCGGAGACTCCCGCGTGGAAGACGCTGCCGTCCTGGTTCGTCTTCGGCACGGGAGACAAGAACATCCCGGCCGAGGGTTTGCAATTCATGGCCGACCGCGCCGGCTCGCTCAAGACCGTCGAGATCGAAGGCGCCTCCCACTCGGTGATGGTGTCGAACCCCGTCGCCGTCGCCGACCTCATCGTCGAAGCCCTCACCTACCTGTCCTGATTCGTCCCCCCGAAAGAGAAGAGAAGCATGCCCCACTTCACCACCACCGACGGAACCGAGCTCTACTACACCGACCAGGGCGCCGGACAGCCGGTGCTCTTCAGCCACGGCTGGCCGCTCAGCTCGGACGCCTGGCAGGTCGAGATCAAGCTCCTGACCGACAACGGCTACCGCGCGATCGCCCATGACCGCCGAGGTCACGGGCATTCCGCGAAGACCTACGCCGGCAACGACATGGACACCTACGCGAAGGACCTCGCCGAACTCGTCGAGCACCTCGACCTTGAGAACCTCGTCGTCGTGGGGCACTCCACCGGCGGCGGCGAAGTCGTCCGCTACGCCGCCCAGCACGGCAAGGGTCGCGTCGCGAAGGTCATCACGGTGGGCGCAGTCCCTCCGCAGATGGTCAAGACCGACAGCAACCCAGAAGGCCTCCCCATCGAGGTCTTCGACGGCATCCGTGCCGGTGTGCTCGAGGACGCCTCGCAGTTCTACAAGGACCTGACCGAGGCGTTCTTCGGCGCCAACCGAGAGGGCTCCGCCGTGTCGCAGGGTGCGAAGGACGATTTCTGGCGTCAGGGCATGCTCGTCAACCTCGCGGCTGCCTACGACTGCGTCGCGGCGTTCTCGGAGACCGACTTCACCGAGGACCTCGAGGCGCTGGACGTGCCCATCTTCATCGCGCACGGCGACGACGACCAGATCGTCCCCATCGGCGCGGCGTCGCTGAAGTCGGCCGAACTGGTCAAGGACGGCACGCTGAAGGTCTACCCGGGTGCCCCGCACGGCATCTACGGCGACTACCGGACCGAGCTCGGCCAGGACATCCTCGCCTTCATCGCGAAGTAGACCCACTCAGGCGACGCCCCGGCCTTCCGCCGGGGCGTCGCATCCGCCCAGCCAGGACCACCGACACGAAGCGGCTGCGGGAGGGTTTCGAAGCGGCGTGCGAGAATGGGTGTCGGCGTGCACGTGTCGCCCCTTCCTGCGCAGCTTCGTCAGTGTCCTTCGACAGACTCCGGAGCCAGCGAGTCGAAGGGCCGCCGGGCCTGTGGACAGCGTCCGCCACCTTCCCGAAGGAGCACGATGTCCACGCAGAACACCGCGGAAGCGACGGCGGCAACCCCCCGCATCCCGCAGCGTCGTTCCTATCTGATGTGCCGTCCCGAGCACTTCACGGTCAGCTACACCATCAACCCCTGGATGGAGCCGGCCAACCCGACCGACACCGCCCTCGCGGTGCAGCAATGGCAGGCGCTGTACGACACGTACATCGCACTCGGCCACGAGGTGCACCTCATTGACCCGATCGAAGGCCTGCCCGACATGGTCTACACCGCCAACGGCGGGTTCATCATCGACGGGGTGGCGTACGGCGCCAAGTTCCGCTTCCAGGAGCGTGTGCCCGAGGGCCCCGCCTTCATGGAGTGGTTCGGCGCCAACGGCTTCACCGTCGCCGAGCCCGTCCAGGTCAACGAGGGCGAGGGGGACTTCCTGCTCGTCGGCGACACGATCCTCGCCGGCACCGGCTTCCGCTCCACCGGAGACAGCCACCAGGAGCTGCGAGACGTGTTCGGCAAGGAGGTCGTGAGCCTCACCCTGGTCGACCCGCGGTTCTACCACCTCGACACCGCCATCTCGGTGCTCGACCCGGTCGAAGGCGCCGGCGGCGCCGAGCGCGCGAACATCGCCTACCTGCCCGGGGCCTTCGACGCGGAGAGCCGGCGCGTGCTCGCCGAGCGCTTCCCCGACGCGATCCTCGTGGCGGACGAAGACGGCGCGGTGTTCGGCCTCAACTCGGCCAGCGACGGTCTCAACGTCATCATCTCCCCGCGCGCGAAGGGCTTCGAGGCCCAGCTGCGCGAGCGCGGCTACAACCCGATCCTCGTCGACCTGTCCGAGCTGCTGCTCGGCGGCGGCGGGATCAAGTGCTGCACACTCGAGCTGCGACGCTGAAGGAGCATCCCGTGACCACTTCGCAGAGCGTGGCGCCCGACGCCACCTCCACCCGCATCATCGAGGCCGAAGAGCAGTACGTCGCGCACAACTACCACCCGCTCCCGGTCGTGATCTCCCGCGCCGATGGTGCATGGGTGACGGATGTCGAGGGCAAGCGCTACCTCGACCTGCTGGCCGCCTACTCGGCGCTGAACTTCGGCCACCGGCATCCGGCGATCGTCGCCGCCGCGACCGAGCAGCTCGGACGGATCACGCTCACCAGCCGGGCGTACCACAACGACCAGCTGGGCCCGTTCGCCGAGGCGCTCGCGCGACTGTGCGGCAAGGATCTCGTTCTCCCCATGAACACCGGCGCCGAGGCGGTCGAGACCGGCATCAAGGTCGCCCGCGCGTGGGCCTACCGCGTCAAGGGCGTGGTGCCGGATGCCGCGAAGATCGTCGTCGCGAACGGCAACTTCCACGGCCGGACCACGACGATCGTCGGCTTCAGCGACGACCCGACCGCCCGTGACGGCTTCGGGCCGTTCGCCCCCGGGTTCGTCTCGGTGCCGTTCGGAGATGCCGCGGCGATCGAAGCCGCGATCGACGCAAAGACGGCCGCCGTGCTGATCGAGCCGATCCAGGGCGAGGCCGGAATCATCATCCCCCCGGAGGGGTACCTGCGCGCGGTCCGCGAGATCTGCACGCGCCACAACGTGCTGTTCATCGCCGATGAGATCCAGTCCGGACTCGGCCGCGTCGGGACGACGTTCGCGTGCGACCGCGAAGGCGTCGTGCCGGACGTGTATCTGCTCGGCAAGGCGCTGGGCGGCGGCATCCTTCCCCTCTCAGCGGTGGTGGCGGATGCCGCGGTGCTCGGCGTCATCCACCCCGGCGAGCACGGCTCGACGTTCGGCGGCAACCCGCTCGCAGCCGCAGTGGGACTCCGCGTCGTCGAGATGCTCGAGTCCGGCGAATTCCAGGCCCGCGCGGTCGCCCTCGGCGAGCACCTCGAGGCGAAGCTCGCCGAGCTGATCGGCCACGGCGTCAAGGCCGTGCGCATCGCGGGGCTGTGGGCGGGGATCGACATCGACCCGGCCATCGGCACCGGCCGTGAGGTGGCCGAGCGGATGCTCGCACGAGGCGTGCTCGTCAAGGACACGCACGGGCAGACGATCCGCATCGCGCCGCCGCTCGTGGTGCGCGCGACGGAGCTGGACTGGGCCGTCGAGCAGCTGCGGATCGTGCTCGCGGGCTGACCCGCGCGGCTCAGGCGACGTCGACGGTCAGGCGATGCCAGCCGGTCGCACCGTCGGGGATCGGCGGGGCCTCGTCGTCCGTCTGCGTCTCGCCGAGGGTGTTCGTCGCGCGGCAGCGCAGCTCGTGGCGGCCGGACTTCGCCGTCCACGGCATGCTCCACTGCACCCAGGTGTCGTCCGAGATCGCCGACGCGAGCGTCGCCTCCTGCCACTTCCCGCCGTCGACCTGCACCTCCACCTTCGCCACGCCCACGTGCTGCTGCCATGCCACCCCGGCGATCACGGCCTCGCCGGCGCTCAGCCCCTGGCCCTGGTGGGGCACGTCGATGCGCGATTCGAGCTTGATCGGTCCCTTCTCGGACCATCCCCGGTCGGTCCAGTACGCGCTCGCCTGATCGAACCGCGTCACCTCGAGCTCGACGACCCACTTCGTCGCCGACACGTAGCCGTACAGACCGGGCACGACCATCCGCACCGGGAACCCGTGCTCGAGCGGCAGCGGCTCTCCGTTCATGCCCACGGCGAGGATCGCAGCGCGGTCATCGGTCAGCACCTCCAGCGGGGTGCTCGCCGTGAACCCGTCGATCGATCTCGACAGCACCATGTCGGCGCCGGCCTTGGGTCCGGCTCGCTTCAGCAGCTCCCGGATCGGGTAGCCGAGCCACAGGGCGTTGCCGATCAGGTCGCCGCCCACCGTGTTCGACACGCACGTGAGCGTCGTCACGCTCTCCTCCAGCGGAAGCGCGAGCAGTTCGTCCCACGTCAGCGTGACCTCGCGATCGACCATCCCGTGGATCCGCAGCGACCAGTCCGCGGGGTCGATCTCAGGCACGATCAGCGCAGTGTCGATGCGATAGAAGGAGACGTTGGGGGTGATCACCTCCGCAAGACCCAGGATGCCGAGCTCGGCGCCGGCGGGAATCGCCGGCGCGGCGACCGCGGGTGCGGGCAGGTGCAGCGCCAGCCGCACGCTCGTCGCGGCACGCGAGCCGACCCGCATCGCCGACCCCCCGATCGCGGCGAGCACTCCGGTGGCCGTGGCGACGCCCGCCCAGACGAAGAACCGGCGTCGGCTCTCGTCAGACGGGCCGTCCGCGGGTCTGTCGGCCGCGGCCTGCTGGGTCGGGGCTGACGCGGCGGCCCTGCGGGCCAGGCCGGCGAGCCAGAACAGTGCAGCCGCGGCGGCGACCCCCGCGATCGCCGACGGAGCCCAGGCGAGCGAACCGGCGTCGGCGCGGGTGGTGGCGAGCACCGCGACGGTGCCCCCGACGACGAGGCAGAGGACGGCGCCCCACGGGGGGCGACGCACCTCGAGCAGCCCGACGCCCGCGGCGAGGACGAGCAGCACCAGCGCGATCCCGATCAGCAGCGCGGCCTTGTCGTTCGTGCCGAACAGCGCGATCGCGGCGTTCTTCGCCCAGGTCGGCGCGAGGTCGATCAGCACACCGCCGACGACCGAGAAGGGGCTGGACGCGGGCGCGAGCATCGCGGCGGCGAGTTCGCCGATCCCCGCCCCGAGCGCGACGGACGCGACGCCCGCCGTCGCTGCCGCAACCACCCCGCGGCGCGCACCGGTGCGGGCCCCGGCATCCGTCTGCACTGCCATAGCGCGAGCATATGTCCGTACGTGGGCTCTCGGGGCGGTTCGATGCCCTGGGTTCACGACCCGAAATACACCCGCAACACCGCCGCACTAGGCTCGTGCCCATGGGTGACCTCTTCGATGGCTACGGCTCCACATTGGCGCCTCGAAAGACCGCCTCCGGCGTCCCGGCGTTCGACGAGATGTTCGGTGTTCCGACGCATCCGGGTGCTCCGGTGGAGTCGCGAGAGGCCTACCGCGAGCTTTATCAGGCGCTCGCGCAGATGACGCAGGAAGAGCTGCGCGGTCGCACCGAGTCGCTCGCCAGCTCCTACCTCGCGCAGGGCGTCACCTTCGACTTCGCCGGCGAGGAGCGGCCGTTCCCGCTCGACGCCGTGCCGCGGGTCATCGAGTACGACGAGTGGTCGCGCGTCGAGTCCGGCGTCAAGCAGCGGGTGCGCGCGCTGGAGGCCTTCCTCGACGACACCTACGGTCGCCAGCACTGCGTGCGCGACGGGGTGCTGCCCGCAGGACTCATCGCCTCCTCGCAGTACTTCTACCGCCAGGCAGCCGGCATCCATCCCGCCAACGGCGTGCGCATCCAGGTCTCCGGGATCGACCTGATCCGCGATGAGAACGGCGAGATGCGCGTCCTCGAAGACAACGTGCGCGTGCCGTCAGGCGTCAGCTACGTCATCTCCAACCGCCGGGTCATGGCGCAGACGCTGCCCGAACTGTTCGTCTCGATGCGGGTGCGTCCCGTCGGCGACTACCCGAACAAGCTCCTCGCCGCGCTGCGCGCCGCCTCACCGCCCGGGGTGGAAGACCCGAACGTCGTCGTGCTCACGCCGGGTGTCTACAACTCCGCGTACTTCGAGCACACGCTGCTGGCGCGCCTGATGGGCATCGAACTCGTCGAGGGTCGCGACCTGCTCTGCATCGGGGGCAAGGTGTTCATGCGCACCACCCGCGGGCCCAAGCGCGTCGATGTCATCTACCGTCGCGTCGACGACGAGTTCCTCGACCCGCTGTCGTTCCGCGCCGACTCGATGCTGGGCGCCCCCGGGCTCATGCTCGCCGCCCGGCTCGGCAACGTCACGATCGCGAACGCGGTCGGCAACGGCGTCGCCGACGACAAGCTCCTCTACACCTACGTGCCCGACCTCATCCGCTACTACCTCGCCGAGGAGCCGATCCTCAAGAACGTCGACACCTGGCGGCTCGAAGATCCCGGCGCGCTCGAGGAGGTGCTCGACCGCCTCGATCAGCTCGTCGTGAAGCCCGTCGACGGCTCGGGTGGCAAGGGCCTGGTCGTGGGACCGGATGCCTCGCCCGCCGAGCTCGAGAAGCTCCGCAAGCGCCTGATCGCCGATCCGCGCGGCTGGATCGCGCAGCCGGTGATCATGCTCTCGACCATCCCGACGCTCGTCGAGGACGGGATGCGCCCGCGGCACGCCGACCTGCGCCCGTTCGCGGTCAACGACGGGGAGGACATCTGGGTGCTGCCCGGCGGCCTCACCCGCGTCGCGCTGCCCGAGGGGCAGCTCGTCGTCAACTCCAGCCAGGGCGGCGGCTCGAAGGACACCTGGATCGTCGGCGGATCCGCCCCCGGACACGTCGAGTACGGGCAGGGCGCCGGCCTCGCCGGGCTCGTCGCCGATCAGGCCGCGACGGTGACCTCGGCGATCCCGATCATCTACGACGGCCAGCCCGCCGTGACGCACTCGCCCCAGGACCGCCCGCGGTCCCACGTCGAGCAGCAGGAGCAGCAGCAGCAGTCCGCCCAGGCCGAGGCATCCGTCGCCCAAGAGGGCGGTGCGACATGCTGAGCCGCATCGCTGTGTTTCGATACGGTCGCAGAGCGACCTACTCAACAACCGGCCTCGAATCGAAGTGTGAGCGAACGTGCTGAGTCGAATCGCTGAGTCTCTGTTCTGGATCGGGCGGTACATCGAGCGCAGCGACGGCACCGCCCGCATCCTCGACGTGCACCTGCAGCTGCTGCTCGAGGATCCGTGGATCGACGAAGACACCGCGTGCCGGTCCCTGATCGCCGTGATGGGCTCGACGGACCCGACAGGCGTCGAGCGGGTCACCCGCGAAGACGTGCTCGCGCTGCTCGCCGTCGACCGCACCAATCCGTCGAGCATCGCCTATTCGCTCACATCGGCCCGCGAGAACGCCCGCCGCGCGCGCGAGATCGTCAGCACGGAACTGTGGGAGACGCTCAACACCACGAACTCCCGGATGCCGCGGCGCCTGCAGTCCGAGAAGGTCCACGAATTCTTCCAATGGGTGCGCGAGCGATCCGCGCTCGCCGTCGGCATCGTGGACTCGTCCACGAGCCGTGACGAGGCGTGGCAGTTCTTCACGCTCGGCCGCAGCATCGAACGCGCCGATATGACGGCACGCCTCTTGGCGACGAGATCGCTGACCGAGGCATCCGGACCGTCGTGGACGACCATCCTGCGATCGTGCGGCGCCTACGAGGCATACCTGCGGACGTACCGGGGGATGCCGAGCGCGCACAATGCGGCGGAGTTCCTGCTGCTCGATCGGCTGTTCCCGCGCTCGATCATCTACTCGATCCAGCGCGCGGAGGACTGCATGAGCGCGATCGACCCCCGCGCCGACCGCGTCGGCCACTCCAACACCGTGATGCGGGCGCTCGGTCAGATCCGCAACGACCTCGAGTATCGACCGATCGGCGAGATCCTCGGCGAGCTGCCGCTGCACATGGACCGCGTGCAGAAGGTCACGCGCGAAGCATCCGAAGCCATTCGCGACCGGTTCTTCCCGACGCAGGCCGAGCCGAGCTGGATCGGAGAGATCTCATGACCCTTCGACAGGCTCAGGGACCAGTGAGGCTGCAATCATGAAGAGACTGCGCATCGAGCACGCGACCGGGTTCTCGTACCAGGGCGAGGTGTCGGCCTCGTACAACGAGGCGCGGATGCTGCCGAGCTCCACCGACAGCCAGTTCGTGCTGAGCTCGGCGCTCGAGATCGAGCCGTCGACCTCGGTCAACCAGTACGTGGACTACTTCGGCACGCGCGTCGCGGCATTCGACGTGCTGTCGCCGCACGCGGAGCTGAACATCACCGCGCGGTCCCTCGTTGAGGTGCGCCCGCGCCCGATGGAGCACCACGACCTCAGCTGGGATCGGCTCGAGCGCGAGGTCGGCCGATCGATCGAGACGATCGAGCAGCTCGGCCAGAGCGCGCGCACCAAGCCGCACGCGGAGGTGGTCGAGATCGCCAAGTCGATCGCGAGCCGCTACGAGCGACCGGGCGAAGCCGCGCACGCGATCGCCGCGGCGATCGGCGACGCCGTCGAGTACATGCACGGCATCACCGGCGTGCACTCCACGGCCGGCGAGGCCTGGGAGGCCCGCAAGGGCGTCTGCCAGGACATCGCGCACATCACGCTCGGCGCCCTTCGGGAGGTCGGCATTCCGGCGCGGTACGTGTCGGGCTACCTGCACCCCAAGAGCGAAGCCGAGGTCGGCGTCGCCGTCGCCGGGGAGTCGCATGCCTGGGTGGAGTGGTTCGCGGGGGACTGGCAGGGCTTCGACCCGACCAACAACGTCGAGATCGGCGATCGGCACGTGCTGGTCGGCCGCGGCCGAGACTACAGCGACGTGCCGCCGCTGCGCGGCGTGTACGCCGGTCCGTTCAAGAGCCACCTGCACGTGAAGGTGACGATCACGAGAGAAGCGTGAGCTTCGCTCGTGATGGGCGGATCGGTTCCTGAGTAGGCGCGCAGCGCCGTATCGAAGGGCGATCACCCGCGAGGCGTAGTCGCGCTGCCGCTGGCGGGGATTGCGACCGCGAGCAGCCCGCTCCCCCCGCCCCTGGTGGAGCCCTGCGGCGACTGCTACCGTGTGGCCGTGGCGACGAGGGGGGCGCGGCGCCGCGAGTGGGTTCGTGACTCGCGCTGTCTGCCGACTGTCGCGCCGGCAGCGGATGCCGACGCGCCACGGGGCGTGGGACGGCCAGGGCCGGCGAGGTAGATCGCCATGGAGAATCCCTTTGTCCGGACCCTGCTGACGGGAGACTTCGGGGATCTCACGCTCCCTCTGCCTGAATCCGTCTGAACGGCACGCTGAGAAAGGCCGACACATGCCCCAGTACCTCACCCCCGGCGTCTACGTCGAAGAGATGCCCGTCGGCGCCAGGCCGATCGAAGGCGTCGGAACCTGCGTCGCCGCGTTCGTCGGAGCGCTCGACGACTCCGAAGCGCCGATGGGAATCCCGACCGTCGTCGACAACTGGACGCAGTACACGAACCTCTTCGCGAGCGAAGGACCCAGCTCTGCCCTCACGCTCGCCGTGCACGGGTTCTTCCTCAACGGCGGCCAGCGCTGCTACGTGCTGAACGTCGGCGAGGGCGGATCCCTGACGGGAACGCCCTCTCATCCGGGCCTGTCTGCGTTCGAGCACATCGACGAGATCACCATCGTCGCCGCGCCCGGATTCACGGATGCCGCGTCCTACGACGCGGTGCTCAGTCACTGCGAACGGATGAAGGACAGGGTCGCCGTGCTCGACGCGTCGGCGACCGTCGCCGACCTGAACGACCTGACGAAACCAGCGACCGCATCGTCGTCGTCTTCCCATTCGTCTGGTTCGCCAGCGTCGACCGGCGGCGAGGCCGAGGCCGAGAGCGACGCAGAGGCTGGAGGCGAGTCGTCATCAGCGGCATCGAGTTCGCACTCCTCGCAACGCAGTTCGACCGGCGGAGCCGCGCCGCGGCAGTCCGAGTGGGGCGCGGTCTACTTCCCATGGATCAAGGTCGTCGATCCGCTGACCGACCGGGTCGTCGATGCGCCGCCCTCCGGACACGTCGCCGGTGTCTGGGCGCGCACCTATGGCAACCGGGGCGTGCGCAAGGCCCCGGCGAACGAGACGTTACGCGGCGCGCTCGACATCACCCAGGCGCTCACGCCGAGTGAGCAGGGGCTGTTGAACTCGGCTGGGGTCAATGCGATCCGCAGCATCAAGGGGAGCATCTAGGTCTGGGGTGCTCGAACACTGGCGGGCAGCAGCGGAAATCGTGGGTGGGTCAGGCGGAGGGTGCGTCGGGGTCGAGCGCCTTGAGCGTCTCCTCCTCGGCCGGGTTGTCGGCGACCAGCTGCTCCTCGGTCGTCTTGTCGCCACCGGTCGGGTTCTCGGCGTCCTCGGTGCCGGTCGGGTTCCGTGCGGGTTCGGTGCCGGTCGGCGTCTCGATGTCTTCGTTCGGGTCGACTCGTCGCTCATTCATGACGCCACGCTAGGTCGCTGCGGGCGACCTCGACAGCCCGTTGACGCCGGCCGCGGCGTCCGGTAGCACCCGCCGGTCAGCCCAGGCCCGCCACCAGTTCGGCGAACACCTCGGCGGCGTCGTCATGGCGCGCGAGCCCGGCGGACTGCCCCGCCCACAGCGACTGCAGGTCGCCGTACCCGCGGCGCAGCGCCTCGGTGCGCACCGGGCCGAGCAGCCAGCCTTGCGCCGGGAACGGCAGGATCGCCCCGGCAGCCTCGATCTGCCGGATGAGCCGATTCGGGATGCCGCGGGCCAGCCGTCCCGTCACCGCCCGGGTCAGCACGGTCTGATCGTCGGCGAGTCCATTCAGCCCCGCGCGGTGCGCGTCGCTCGCGCCCGACTGCCGGGTGCGCAGGAAGGCCGTGCCGACCTGCACGCCGGTGGCTCCGAGGGCGAGTGCGGCGGCTACTCCGCGCCGATCGGCGATGCCGCCGGCCGCGATCACTGGCACGTCGACGGCGTCGACCACCTGCGGGACGAGCGCGAACGCCCCGACGAGCGACTCCTCGGCGGGGCGCAGGAACGAGATGCGGTGTCCGCCGGCCTCGAGCCCGCTGGCGGCGATGGCATCGACTCCGGCGTCCGCCAGTAGGCGCGCCTCGGCGACAGTCGTTGCGGTGCCGACGATGCGGATGCCTCGGGCCCGCGCTGCGGCGAGAGCCGCGGCATCCGGAATCCCGAAGACGAAGCTGAGCACCGCCGGGCGCGCCTCGAGCGCCGCCTCGAACTGCTCGTCGAAGTCGGGGAGGAACCGCTCGGGCGCGGCCGTGGGAAGGTCGAGCCCGAGTTCGGCGTAGAGCGGGGCGACCAGCTCGAAGGCGGACCCGAGGTCGACGTCCTGCGGCTGTGCCTCATCGCCGATCGGCACCCACAGGTTGAGGGCGAACGGCCTCGCCGTGGCGGCATGCAGCTGCGCCGCGGTCTCGGTGATGCGCGTGGCGCTGTAGCCGTAGAGGCCGTACGAGCCGAGGCCGCCGGCCTCGCTCACCGCCGCGGTGAGCGAGACCGACGACATGCCGCCGAATGGGCCGAGGACGATCGGGTGCTCGAGTCCGAGAAGTGCCATCACCCCAGCATGCCGGTGCCGGTGGGCTGCTGTCTCGGTATGACAGCGGCGCCCGTCTACCGGCCGGAACGTTGGACCTGTCAGTCGAGCGGTGTCGGCACCGCGTCGGATTGGAGAGGCTGGATTTCAGCCGGGCGCCTCCCGCGGCCGAGCGAGATCGTAGCGACCAGACCGAGGGCGAGGAATCCGGCGGCCGCGAATGCGGCGTACTTGGTGCCGTCCGAGAGTGCCGCCTTCGCGTCCTCGGCGATCGCCTCCGTCTGGGGTGAGGCCTCCAGGCCCGCGATGGCGCCCCCCGCCGAGTCGACGACGGCGGACACGACCTGGTCGCGCTGATCGGCGGGGATGCCGCGGTCGTCGAGCTTCGCGTCGAGCACCGTCGCCGTGCCGGCGAACAGGATCGTTCCGAGGACCGCGATCCCCAGCGCGGCGCCGAGCTGCCGGGAGGTCGACTGGGTACCCGATGCCTGTCCGCCTTCGGCCACCGGCACGTCTGCCAGTACGACTCCGGTGAGCTGGGCGGTCGCCAGGCCGACACCCAGCCCGTAGATGAAGAGGAACGGAAGCAGGAGAGCCCACGATGTGTCGGGCGCGATCACGAGGCCGATG
Organism: Microbacterium sp. P5_E9; assembly: GCF_054049175.1. Lineage (NCBI taxonomy): Bacteria > Bacillati > Actinomycetota > Actinomycetes > Micrococcales > Microbacteriaceae > Microbacterium > Microbacterium sp. P5_E9. The sequence continues at coordinate 80,900 of NZ_JBFUMV010000011.1, forward strand.
GCCGCGACGCCGACGATCTCGGCGACCAGACCGGCGCGGACGATCGTCACGGGTGCGAGCCGTCCGCTCATCGCGCCGGCGAAGCCGCTTGCCACGAAGGACCCGATCGCCAGTGCGAGGAGGATCAGCCCCGTCTGCAGGGCGCTGAGCCCGAGCACGAACTGCAGCCAGAGCGGCAGCGCGAGGATGATGCCGAACTCGCCCAGCGAGACCACGAGCGCGACGATGTTCCCGTTGCGGAAGGACGGCACGCGGAACAGGTCGAACGCGATCAGCGTGGAACGACCGGCTCGGGTGCGCCGCATGCCCCACCACACGAACGCGGCCCCGCCGACGGCGGCGACCGCGAGCGCGATCGGGACGGGGGAGATCTCCCAGGTCCACGTCCAGTCGCCGATGCTCAGCTGAGATTCGCTCCGCCACCAGCCGAGGCTGCGGCCTTCGATGAGCGCGAACACCAGGGCGGACATCGTCACGACCGAGAGCACCGCGCCCACGACGTCGACCCGATCTCGGGTCTGACCGCGTGATTCCGCGACGGTCAGCAGCACGCCGACGATGATGATGATGCCGAGCGGGACGTTGATTCCGAACGCCCATCGCCACGAGAAGGCCGTCGTCAGCCAGCCGCCGAGGAGCGGGCCGACCGCGGCCATCCCGCCGATCGTCGATCCCCAGACCGCGAAGGCGATCGTGCGCTCGCGACCGCGGAACGTCGCGTTGAGCAGCGACAGGGTCGCCGGCAGGATCATCGCGCCCCCGACGCCCTGCACGAAGCGGGCGGCGATGAGCAGCTCGCCGGATGCCGCGAACGCCGCGGCCACCGAGGCCGCGGCGAAGATGACGACGCCGACCAGGAGCATGCGGCGTCTGCCGAAGCGATCGGCAAGGCTGCCGAAGACGAGCAGCAGGGAGGCGAAGACCAGGGTGTACGCCTCCTGCACCCACTGCACCTGCGTCGATGTGATGCCGAGGTCGTCGACGATCGACGGGATTGCGACGTTGACGATCGTCGAGTCGACGATGATCAGCGAGACGGCGATGCTGATGAAGACCAGCCCCGCCCAGCGGCGGCGAGTGAAATCGATCATTTCGCTAGCTTATCTAGCGAAATGATCGATGGGGGTCATCAGCGAGCGCGCGGTGTGTACCGGCGCGGCGCGTGGGTGCGCGCAACGAGGTCGCGCAGCGCCTCGAGCGACCCGGTAACGAGCCCCGCGGCCCGCGCCTGCACGAGCAGATTGCCGAGGGCTGTCGCCTCGACGGGTCCGGCGAGCACGGGGAGCCCCGCCCGGTCCGCGGTGCGCTGGCAGAGGAGCTCGTTGAGGGCGCCCCCTCCGACGATGTGGATCGTCCGCACGTCGACCCGGCCGATGCGCCCCGCCTCGACGGCGGTCTCGGCGAAAGCCTGGGCGAGCGACTCGATGATGCTGCGGGCGTACTCCGCGCGTGTCCGAGGCGCCGCGATGTCATGCTCGGCGCACCACTCGTCGATCCGCGCCGACATGTCGCCCGGCGCCAGGAAGCGTGGATCGTTGATGTCGAACACGGGGACCGCGGTGTTGACCTCTTCAGCGGAATCGAGCAGGGTCGGCAGGTCGATCGGGTGGCCTTCGCGCTCCCAGGTGCGGACGGCCTCGCTCAGCACCCACAGCCCCATGACGTTGTGCAGCAGCCGCACCCGGCCGTCGACGCCGCCCTCGTTCGTGAAGTTCGCCGCGAGGGCCTCGGGGGTCAGGACGAGGTGGTCCACCTCGACCCCGACGAGCCCCCACGTGCCGCAGGAGATATAGGCCGCGGCATCCGCTCGCATCGGCACGGCGACGATCGCAGAGGCGGTGTCGTGCGAGCCGACCGCGGTGACGGGGGTCGCTGCCCGTGCGCCGATCGCCGCCGCGATGTCGGGCAGCAGAGTTCCCACACGCTCGCCGGGGGAGATGAGGGAGGGGAGGATGCCGCGAGGGATGCCGAGGGCACGGATGAGCTCTTCGTCCCAGGTGCCATCGAGCACCCGGACGAGGCCCGTGGTGGAGGCGTTCGTCTGCTCCGCGCGCGCCTGGCCGGTGAGCCAGTAGGCGATCAGGTCGGGAATGAGCAGAGCAGTGTCGGCGAAGTCGAGGATCGAGGCGGGTTCGGCGGCGTACTGGTAGAGCGTGTTGAACGGGAGGAACTGCAGCCCGTTGCGTTCGAAGAGCTCGGCGTGCGGCATCCGTTCGTGCACCGCCGCGACGCCGCGCTCGGTGCGCGCATCGCGGTAGTGGAACGGGTTGCCGAGCAGCCGCCCGCCGCGCAGCAGGCCGTAGTCGACCGCCCAGGAGTCCACGCCGATGCTGGCGATGCCGGGCTCGGCCCGGAACGCCTCGCGCAGCCCCTTCGTCGCTCCCGCGTACAGCGAGAGGATGTCCCAGTGCAGGCCGTCCGGGGTCTGGACCGGGTTGTTCGGAAAGCGCGTGACCGTCGACGCGTCGAGCGTGTCGGGCCCGACGTGTCCGACGATCACGCGGCCGCTGGTCGCGCCGAGGTCGACCGCCGCGACCGCGCCCGTGCTCATCGGAGGAAGGCGGCGGCGACGCCGGAGTCGACCGGGATGTGCAGGCCGGTGGTGCGGCTCAGCTCAGGTCCGGTGAGGACGTAGACGGCGTCGGCGACGTTCTCCGGCACGACCTCGCGCTTGAGGATCGTGCGGTTGGCGTAGTACTGGCCGAGGTCCTCTTCCTTGACGCCGTAGGTCGCGGCGCGGTTGGCGCCCCAGCCGGCGGCGAAGATGCCCGAGCCGCGGACGACGCCGTCGGGGTTGATGCCGTTGACCCGCACGCCGTGCTCGCCGAGCTCGACGGCGAGGAGGCGCACCTGGTGGGCCTGGTCGGCCTTGGTCGCCGAGTACGCGATGTTGTTCGGGCCGGCGAACACGCTGTTCTTCGACGAGATGTAGATGACGTCGCCGCCGAGCTTCTGGTCGATGAGCACCCGTGCGGCGGCCTTCGACACCAGGAACGAGCCCTTGGCCATCACGTCATGCTGCAGGTCCCAGTCCTTCTCGGTGGTCTCCAGCAGCGGCTTCGACAGCGACAGTCCGGCGTTGTTGACGACGAGGTCGACCCCGCCGAACGCGAGCACGGTGGCGTCGATCGCGGCCTGCACGCCGGCGGCGTCGGCGACGTTCGCGGCGACGCCGATCGCGACATCCGTCCCGCCCAGCTCGGCGGCCGCCGCCTGTGCCTTCTCGAGGTCGAGGTCGGCGACGACGACGCAGGCGCCCTCGGCGGCGAGGCGGGTGGCGATCGCCTTGCCGATTCCGGATGCCGCGCCCGTGACGAAGGCGATCCGGCCCTGGTGGGTCTTGGGCTTGGGCATCCGCTGCAGCTTGGCCTCTTCGAGGGCCCAGTACTCGATGTTGAACTTCTCGGCGTCGCTGATCGGCGCGTAGGTGGAGAGCGCCTCGGCACCGCGCATGACGTTGATCGCGTTGACGTAGAACTCGCCGGCGACGCGGGCGGTCTGCTTGTTGGCGCCGTAGGAGAACATCCCGACACCGGGGACGAGCACGATCAGCGGGTCGGCGCCGCGGATCGCCGGGCTGTCGGAGGTCGCGTGCGCGTCGTAGTACGCCTGGTAGTCGGCGCGGTACTCCTCGTGCAGCTCCTTCAGGCGGGCGAGCTGCTCTTCGACCGTGGCCGTCGCGGGCAGGTCGAGCAGCATCGGCTTGACCTTGGTGCGCAGGAAGTGGTCGGGGCAGCTCGTGCCGAGCGCGGCGAGACGCGGGTGCTCGGCGCTCGCGAGGAAGTCGAGCACGACGTCCGAATCGGTGAAGTGCCCGACCATGGGCTTGTCGTGCGACGCGATGCCGCGGATCGTCGGTGCGAGGGCGGCGGCGCGGGCGCGGCGCTCTTCGTCCGGCAGGGCCTCGTAGCCTTCGAGAGCGGCACCGAACGGCGCGCTGCGACCGTGCTCGGCGATGTACGCGGCGGCGGTGTCGATGATCCACAGCGAGTTCGCCTCGGCCTCGGCCGAGGTGTCGCCCCATGCGGTGATGCCGTGACCGCCGAGGATGCAGCCGATCGCCTGCGGGTTCGCCGCCTTGATCTCGGCGATGTCGAGGCCGAGCTGGAAGCCGGGGCGACGCCACGGCACCCAGACGACCTTCGCGCCGAACGCGGCCGCGGTGAGCGCCTCGCCGTCGGCGGCGGTCGCGATCGCGATGCCCGAGTCCGGGTGCAGGTGGTCGACGTGCGGCGCATCCACGAGGCCGTGCATCGCCGTGTCGATCGACGGGGCGGCGCCGCCCTTGCCGTGCAGGCAGTAGTCGAACGCGGCGACCATCTCGTCTTCGCGCTCCACGCCGGGGTAGACGTTCACGAGCGCGCGCATGCGGTCGAGCCGCAGCACCGCGAGCCCTGATTCCTTCAGCGTGCCCAGGTCGCCGCCGGAGCCCTTGACCCACAGCAGTTCGACCGGCTCGCCCGTGACCGGGTCGGTCTCGGTGCCCTTGGCGGACGTGTTGCCGCCGGCGTAGTTGGTGTTCTTCGGGTCGGCGCCGAGGCGGTTGCTGCGCGCGATCAGTTCGGCAGCGGTGGGGTTCGTCATGGGGAGATCCTTCTCAGGGTGGTGGGAGGGCCGGCCGGTCAGGCCGGGCCGGGGGCGGCCGCGAGGCGGTCAATCGTGGCGGGGGAGAGCTCGAGGATGCGGGCGGCGAATCGGTCGAGGGATGCCGCGGCCGCAGCCTGATCGGGATTGTTGAGGTGGCCGTGGCGGGTGCCCGGCTCGGTCGAGACGTCGACCTCGGTGCCGGCCGCGAGGAGCGCCGCCGCGAACGCCTCGCCGGAGACGCGCAGCTCGTCGACCTCGCCGTTGATCATGATCGTCGGCGGGAAGCCGGTCAGGTCGGCCGTCGTCGCAGCGCCGGGCACGGCGAAGATCTCGGCGCCCTCGGCCGGGCCGCCGAGGTAGTTCTCGTACATGCCGAGCACGGCGGCCGGGCCGAAGCCGTCGGCGTCCGGGTTGGCGTCGAGTGCCGCGCGGAGGGCGGCATCCGGTGTGCCCTGCACGGCGTGGAGGGTCGGGTAGGCGAGCACTGCCAGCGCGGGGACGCGGCCGCCGTTGTGCAGCAGGCGCAGCGTGGCGCCCGCTGCGAGGTTGCCGCCGGCGCTCGCGCCGCCGAGCGCCCACGGGCCGGCTGCCAGTCCAGACTCGCTCGCCCACTCGAACGCGAAGGCGGCCTCTTCGGAGGCCACCGGGTAGTGCGAGCCGCCCTCCGGCCGCTCGATGCCCATCGCATCGGCCCAGACCTGCGGCAGCGGCGCAAGGCGGTAGTCGACCGAGACCACGACGATGCCGCGGTCGGCGAACTGCTGGGCGACCCAGTCGCCCTCGGGCATGTCCAGGTCACCGCCGGCGAAGCCGCCGCCGTGCAGCCAGACGAGTCCTGAACCCGAAGGCGCATCGGGGGTGTAGATCCGGACGCCGAGGGGTCCGTGCGGCCCGTCGAGCGTCCGGTTCTCGGCCGCTGCGGTCATCAGGCTCCCCAGCCGGCCTGCACGCCGCCGACGCGGTCGGCTTCGATCTTCTGCTGGTAGCCGGATGCCGCGAACGCGGCCATCGGGTCGGCCGGGAGTCCGCGCGACTCGCGCCACTCGGCCAGGGCCGGGCGGACGTCGGTGTAGAACGCATCCATGAACACGGCGTTCGCGGCGAGCACGTCGTTCGCCGACTGCGCGGCGGCGAGGGCGTCCTGGTCGATCAGCAGTGCGCGAGCGGTCATCTCCTGCACGTTCAGGACGGAGCGGATCTGACCGGGGATCTTCGCCTCGATGTTGTGGCACTGGTCGAGCATGAACGCGACGTCCGGGTTGTTGAGGCCGCCGCCGCGGATGACCTCGACGATGATGCGGAACAGCTGGAACGGGTCGGCCGCGCCGACGATGAGGTCGTCGTCGGCGTAGAAGCGGGAGTTGAAGTCGAACGAGCCGAGCTTGCCGAGGCGCAGGAGCTGCATGACGATGAACTCGATGTTGGTGCCGGGCGCGTGGTGGCCGGTGTCCAGGCAGACCATCGCGCGGTCGCCGAGCGTCGCCACCTGCGCGTAGGACGTTCCCCAGTCCGGAACATCGGTGTGGTAGAACGACGGCTCGAAGAACTTGTACTCCAGCACGAGCCGCTGCTCGCCGCTGAGGCGGTCGTAGACCTGGCGGAGCGAGTCGTTCAGGCGATCCTGGCGGGCGCGCATGTCGGTCTGGCCCGGGTAGTTCGAGCCCTCGGCGAGCCAGATCTTCAGGTCGCGCGAACCGGTGGCGTCCATGACGTCGACGCACTCGATGTGGTGGTCGATCGCCTTGCGGCGGATCCGGTCGTCCTCATGGGTGAGGGCGCCGAACTTGTAGTCCTCGTCCTGGAAGGTGTTGGAGTTGATCGTGCCGAGCTGCACGCCGAGGTCTTCGGCGTGGCGGCGCAGCGCGCTGTAGTCCTCGACCTTGTCCCACGGGATGTGCAGCGCGACGCTCGGGGCGAGCCCCGTCACGCGGTTGACCTCCGCGGCATCCGCGATCTTCTCGAAGGGATCGCGCGGGGTGCCGCCGGTCGTCCACACCCGGAACCGGGTGCCGGAGTTGCCGAACGCCCACGAGGGCAGCTCGATGCCCTGCTGGGCGAGCGTGGACTGGACGTCGGGGGAGAGGATGCTCACGATGCGTCGCTTTCTTCATTGAGGGGGACGGAGGCTTCGAGCTGGGACTCGAGGTGGAAGATCTCGGTGAGGGGGGTGGCCGCCTGGTCGGGCCGGCCGTCGAGGCCGACGAAGAACCGGCCCATCTCGGCTTCCCAGCGGGCAGCGACGGGGGATGCCGCGAGGTACGCCTGCGCGGCCGCATCGTCGTCGGTCTCGTAGTAGCCGATGAGGCGCCCGGCGTCGGCGAGGAACAGCGAGTAGTTGCGCCGGCCGGCGGCGGCGATCTCGGCGAGCATGTCTGGCCACACCGGCGTGTGCCGGGCGATGTACTCGTCCAGCAGCTCGGGCGCGATCTGCAGCTGGAAGCAGACGCGGGTCGGGGCGTTGCTCGTCATCGAGGTCCTCTTCGGGCGGGGCGTGTGCGCGGGGAAAAATGAATCGTTTCATTATGAGGGGAAACGCGGTGATTTCGCAAGTCGCGGGACGTTCCGGGTAGCGTTTCAGCCGGCGCGCACGCGCCGATCGACGACGCGAGGGAGCCGCGATGGAGCAGCACGAGCGGGCGTTGGCGGCGTATCTGGAGTCGGTGCGCGACGCGCCGGGAACGCTCGCCGTGGTGGTGGTCGGCTCCGTCGCGCAGGGACGCGAGCGGGTGGATTCGGATGTCGATGTCTACCTCGTCGTCGACGAGGAGCGGTTTGCCGAGGCATCCGCCGCCGATCGGTTCGCCTGGGTCGACCGGTGGGACCTGGACTATCCCGGCTCGTACATCGACATCAAGCTCGCGAGCCTGTCCTACCTCGAGGCAGCTGCGCAGGGCGCCGACGATCCGACCCGGGCTTCGTTCCTCGGCGCTCGGATCGCGTTCAGCCGGGTCGATGGCCTCGATCAGGTCATCGAGCGGATCACGACCCTCCCCGACGAGGCCTGGGCGGACCGCGTCCGCTCGCACGTCGCCCAGGCGCGCCTCTACGGCGGGTACTTCCTGCAGCAGGCGGTCGAGCGCGAGGATGAGTTCCTGCGTCGTCATGCCGGCCTCCACCTCGCTCTGGCCGCAGCCAGGGCCGCACTCGCGGCCGATCACACCCTCATGCAGGGGCCGAAGTACATCTCGAAGCTCGTCCGCGCCGTTCCCAGCCCAGACGGGTTCGTCGAGGTGTGGGAACAGGTCGTGGCCGATCCGGGCATCGAGAACGCGCGCGTGCTCATGACGATGCTGGACGGATGGCTCGGCGACGACCTGACCCCCGATCAGGCGCTCTCGATCTTCATCCGCGACAACGAACTGGCCTGGCTTCGCAAGACCATCCCCGCGGAGTTCTGGTGAGCCGGACACGATTCACCCCTTGACGGCTCCGCTGGTCATTCCCGCGACGATCTGCCGGTTGAAGAAGATGTACATGATCAGCATCGGGATCGTGGTGAGCAGGATGTACATGAACAGCAGGTTGAACTGGCTCACCGCTTGGCTCTGGAAGTTGTAGAGGCCGAGCTGCACGGTGGGGTTGTCGTTGCCGGGGAGGAAGTAGAGCGGGCCCTGGAAGTCGTTGAACACGAACACGGCCTGCACGACGATCACCGTGACGATGACGGGTCGCAGCAGCGGGAGCACGACGCCGAAGAACAGTCGGAGGGGCCCCGCGCCGTCGATGATCGCCGCTTCGTCGAGCTCTTTCGGGATGCTGGCGACGAAGGCGCGAAAGAGCAGCACGCAGAACGCGAGCCCGAACGTGGCCTCGATGAGGATCATGCCGGGGAGGGTTTTGAACAGTCCGATGCCCTGCAGCACCCAGATCGTGGGGACCACCGCGGGCGGCACGATGAGCGCGGCGAGCACGAGGAAGTTGACGAGCGGGTTGAGCCTCGAGCGCTTGCGCTGCAGGATGTAGCCGACCATCGCAGCCAGCACGACCATGATCGTGCAGCTGGCGATCGTGAGGACCGCGCTGTTGAGGAACGCCCACAGCACCTGGTAGTCGTTCTTTTGGAGCACCTCGACGAGGTTCTGGAAGAACAGCCACTCGGTCGGCCAGCTGAACGTGACGAGCCCGGCCTCTTTGGGGTTCTTGGCGGCCTCCAGCACCACGAACAGGAATGGCACCAGGAAGACGACGACCGAGACGACGATCGCGATGACCCCGACGAGGTACTTGCGCATCCAGCGGCGGACCGTCATCGGCCGCCGATCGTCCTTCGGCCGGCGACCGCCGCGGCTGTCAGCGGTCGTGATCGCTTCGGTGAGGGTCACAGCTCCGTCTCCTTTCGATTGAGGAACCAGGACACCGGCAGCATGACGGCGATCACCACGATGAAGAGGATGACGTTTCCCGCGGTGGACAGGCCGAAGAAGCCGGCCTGGTACTGCTTGTAGATGACCGACGCGATCACATCGCTGGTGAACCCGGGGCCGCCCTTGGTCATCGCCCAGATCAGGTCGAAGGAACGGAGGCCGCCGATCAGGGACAGGATGATGACGGTCGCGGTCGCCGGCTGTACCAGTGGCAGCGTGATGTTGCGGAAGATCGACCAGGAACCAGCGCCATCCATTCGCGCGGCTTCGAAGTACTCGTGCGGGATCGCGACGATCCCGGCCATGAAGATCAGCGTGGCGATGCCGACGCCCTTCCAGATGTCCACGCCCGCGACCGTGAGCAGGGCGAGGCTGGGGTCGGTGTACCAGCCGGGTTCGGGCAGGTGGAAGAAGCCGAGGATGTTGTTGACGATGCCGTGGAAGGGGTCGAGCAGCGCCTTGAAGGTGAGGCCGACGCCGATCGTCGAAACCAGCACCGGGAAGAAGATGACAGCGCGCAGATAGCCGCGTCCGAAGATCGGGCCGGTCAGCAGCAGCGCGAGTGCGAGCCCGAGCACCACCTTCGAGGCGGAGGTGACGAAGCCGTAGATGAAGGTGTTGACGAAGCCCTGGACGAGCTGGGGTTCCTGGAAGAACTGCACGAAGTTGTCGAACCCGATGAACTGCACGTTGAAGAGCGTCCAGCGGGTCAGCGAGAAGTAGAACGATGCGAACGTCGGCACCGCGAAGAAGATCATGAACAGCACAGCGGCGGGGATGTAGAACCACGACGGATACGGGCTCTTCATGCGCTTGCGCTTGATGGGCGGCTTGGTCGTCCCGGCAGCGGGAGGGGCCGCTCCGGTCGGCGTGACGGTCGTCGTCATGTCTCACTCCTCTTTGAGTGGGGGCCGGCGGCGTGCGCCGCCGGCCCCGGTTTGCCTGATCTCAGCAGATCCGGCGCGGGATCACCAGCCGGGGAGTCCGAGCTGCTGGGCCTGCTTGACCACGTCGTCGTCGTACTGCGCGGCACCGTCCTTGGCGGAGGTGATGCCGGAGCCGACCGCGACCGTGATGTTCTCGAGGTTCGGTCCCTTGATCGGGGAGAGGAACTCGAGCGCGGAGCCGGTCGCATCGGCGTCGAAGTACGCCTGGATGTCGGCGATCAGGGCGGGAGCGTCGCTCGGCAGCGTGCACTCCGTCGTCACGTACGGGCCGGCAGCGCCACCCGCCGAGTTCTGAACGTCGCAGCCGTCCTTCGAGTTCGCGAACGCCAGGAACTTCTTTGCGGCGTCGAGCTTCGCGCCCTCCGTGGTCTTGGCGATGTAGAGCGCGTTCGGCTGCCAGATGGTGATCGCCGTGTCAGCAGCGTCGGCGGCCGGAAGAGCGAACACGCCGATGTCATCGACGTTCTCCGGTTCGTTCTGCTGCACCGTCGCGATCGTCACCGACAGCATCGGGTACTGGGCGCCCTTGCCGGTGGCGAGGGCATCCATCGCCTGTGCGTTCGTCATCGAGGGGTAATCCTCGTTCAGCAGACCCTTCGCGAGGACCTCCGCCTGGTGCTCGAAGCCCGCGAGCGCCGGCTGGTCGACATACTTCGCCTTGTTGTTCGTGTAGTCGTCGGCCCAGTTCGGGTCGACCTTGTTGATGTTGGCGAAGTCGCCGAGCACGAACAGCTGGCTCGTCCAGGTGTCGCCGAAGGACTGCAGAATCGGGGCGACGCCATTGCCTTCCGCCTTGATCTTCTCGCTGTTCGCGATGAACTCATCCCACGTCGTCGGCACCTCGAGTCCGAGCTGCTCGTAGACCTTCTTGTTGTAGAGCACCGCACCGGCGAACGAGGTGCCCCACGGGGCACCGTAGAGACCGTTGTCGGTCGAGACGACCTTCTTGAAGTCGTCGGTGAGGGTGCTCACCCACTCCTGGTCGCTGAGGTCGACGAGGGTCTGGTCGGGGTTGAGCGCCTGCAGCAGTGAGCCCGAGTTGTAGTGGAAGACGTCCTCCATCGACTCGGTCGACAGCTTGGTCTTCATCAGGTTGTCACCCTCGGTGCCCGCCGGCTGGGTCACCAGCTCCACCTTGATGTCGGGGTTTGCCTTCTCGAACGCCGCGATCAGGGCCTTCGCCGCATTGGCGTTGGCGTCGTCGCTCTGCGTCAGGTAGGTGATCTCGGTCTTGCCACCGTCGCTGGCGTCGCCGCTGCCACCGGCGCTGCACGCGGCGAGCGGCAGTGCGAGAGCAATCACCCCCGCTGAGACTGTGAGCACTCTCCGGGAAAGGGAGTTCTTCATTCTTTTACCTCCTCGTAAAAGCTGGGCGGTCCAGTCCGCCCTCGCTGCGCTGCGATTCTGGACGGTTCGTGATTGAAACCATTCAGCTTCCGTAACGTACGGCTCGCGCGGTGTGCAGTCAACAGATAATTGAAACGCTTCATCACGATCCGATAACGCGAGCGGGACTTCGTCTGCAACTGTCGCCGTTCGATTGACAATCGATCGTGAATCGTTTCAGGATGGGACGGCGCTTCGCGAGGATGCCGAGCGCCGAAAGGATCCCCGCCATGTCGGCTGTACCCGAATCCACCATCCTGGACTCCTCGACGAAGGTCGGCGGACTGCGCTCCCAGTACGGGCCAGGGCTGCTGGGAGTGCCTCGCGAGGGACTCCGGCTCAGCTGGCGCGTCGAGTCCGATCGCGCCGGCACGAGGCAGGTGGCGTACGAGCTCGCCTCGTCCGCTGAGGGAGCTGAGACGGTCTCGCACGGCGTCGTCGACGGCGCGGCATCCGTCGGCATCGCGGTCCCTGGGGCGCTCGCCCCGCGTGAACGCCGCGAATACTCCGTGCGGATCGCGACTGCCGAGGGCTGGACGGACTGGAGCGACACTCTCGTCGTCGAGGCGGGAGCGGACGGCCCCGACCTGGCCGCGCGGGTCATCGGCATCCCGAGCGAGCTGGGCGGACCCGTTCCGCTGCTGCGCCGTGAGTTCACGCTCGCATCGGCGCCGTCGTCGGCGCGCCTGCGCCTGAGCGCCCTCGGGCTGGTCGACGCGTGGATCAACGGCGTCCGCGCCTCCGACGCCCTGCTCACGCCCGGCTGGACCTCGTACCAGGAGCGCATCCTCGTGGACACCGTCGATGTCACCGGACTCCTTCGGCCGGGGGTCAACGTCATTGTGCTGGCGGTCGGCGAAGGCTGGTATCGCGGCAGCTTCGGCTTCGCCCGTCGCACGTCGATCTACGGTGACCGCATCGGCGCGCTCGCGCAGCTCGAGGTGGACGGCGAGGTCGCCATCGTCACCGATGCGACGTGGACAGGCGGATTCGGGTCGGTGCGATCCGCGAGCATCTACGACGGCACCGAGATCGACCTGCGCCTGGCCGAAGACGTCCACGCGGCGGGCTTCGCCGCGGAAGGGTGGACGACGGCCGAGGTTCTCGAGACTGACGCGACGCTGTTCGAGCCGCGCATCGCCGAGCCGGTGCGTGTCGTGGCGGAGCTGCCGATGCAGGCCTGGGCGCACGGGGGGCGCACCATCCTCGACGCGGGGCAGAACATCTCGGGCTGGGTGCGCTTGACGGTGAACGGCCGGGCCGGGAGCACCGTGACCATCCGCCATGCCGAAGTGCTCGAGCCCTCCGGCGATCTGCACACGGCAGCGCTCCGCAGCGCCAAGGCGACCGACGTCTACATCCTCGACCGCGACGGCGAGCACGTGCTCGAGCCGGTCTTCACCTTCCACGGCTTCCGCTATGCGGATGTCGTCGGCGCCGAGGTCGTCTCGGCCGAGGGCATCGCGATCTCGAGCGATCTCGCGCCGCGGAGCTCCTTCCACTCGTCGCATGCCGCGCTCGACGGGTTCCACTCGAACGTCTTCTGGTCGCAGCGCGACAACTTCGTCTCGGTGCCGACCGACTGCCCGCAGCGCGACGAGCGCCTCGGCTGGACGGGCGACGCCCAGGCCTTCAGCGCCACCGCGTCGACCCTGATGGACTCCGAGTCGTTCTGGATGTCGTGGATGCGCGACCTCGAGATCGACCAGACCGACGAAGGTGGCGTCTCATCGGTCGTGCCCGACATCATCCGTCCGGTGGACATGCTCATGGGTGGCGTGCCGACCGAGAACATGGGCCGGGCCGGGTGGGCGGATGCCGCGACCATCGTGCCGCTCGCCGTCTACGAGTCGTACGGCTCGGACGAGATCCTCGTGCGCCAGCTCGACAGCATGCGCCGATGGGTCGACCATCTCCGCCGCCGTGCCGGCGACGGCGTGGTGCTCCCGACCGAGCCGTTCCAGTACGGCGACTGGCTGGATCCAGACGCCCCTGGCGACCGCCCCTGGGAAGCCAAGGTCTCCAGCGACTATGTCGCGAATGCGTTCTACGTGTGCTCCGCGCGGCTGCTCGCGCAGGCGGAGCGCCTCGTCGGCGATCCGGAGCGCGCGGCCGACTACGAGGACCTCGCCGGCCGCGTCGCGACGGCGACTTTCGAGACCTGGGGCGACGTCGCCATCACGACGCAGACCGGAGCCGCTCTCGCGCTCGAGTTCGATCTCGCACCGGCTGAGCGACGCGAGGGCATCGCCGCCGGACTCGCCGAAGACGTCCGCCGCGAGAACGGCCGTATCGCGACCGGCTTCCTCGGCACGCCGCTCGTGCTCTTCGCGCTCTCGCGCAACGGCTACCTCGATGAGGCCTACCTCATGCTGCTGCGGCGAGATGCGCCATCCTGGCTCTACCAGGTCGATCGCGGTGCGACGACAGTGTGGGAGCGGTGGGACGCGATCCTTCCGGACGGCAGCATCCACTCCGGCGCGATGGACGCGATGCCGAGCGAGGAGGCGGATCGCGAAGAGGGCAGCATGCTCTCGTTCAACCACTACGCCTACGGCGCGATGATCGACTGGGTCTACCGCACGGTGGGCGGCCTCGCCCCGGATCCCCTCGACCCGGGCTACCGGACGGTGCACGTCGCCCCTCGGCCGGCCGAAGGCCTCGACCACGCGAGCGCATCGATCGAGACCCGGCTGGGACGCTTGGCGATCGACTGGCGGGTTGTCGACGATGTGTTCGAGGCGACTCTCGAGGTGCCGTTCGGCGCTCGCGCCGTGCTCGACCTGCCGGTCAGCGACGCCTCGATCATCACGATCGACGGGGCCCCGGCATCCGGCGATCTGTCCCACGGCACGCATCGGATCGCGGTGACCGCGCCCGCGGTGGCCCGCCCGAGCGCCGTCGCCGCCGTCTGACCCGAACGACCGAGGAACGACAGAGGAATGGCATGACCCACCTGACCACGCGCGTCATCGTCGATGCGCCGTACCGGAGCGACACCGTCGCTTCGGCCAAGCCGACCATCGGCTGGATCACCGAGACCGATGCCGCGGACTGGCGTCAGGCTCGGGCGGAACTGCAGCTCGACCGCGCCGGCGCTGTCGCGTCGCACATCGTGGAGGGCAGGGCGTCGACCCAGATCGCGTGGCCGTTCGCCCCGCTCGCCCCGCGTGAAGGGGTGGCGTTGCGCGTCCGCGTGACGGGAGCGGACGGCGCTCAGGGCGAGTGGAGCGAACCGCGGCGGATCTTCGCCGGGTTCCTCGCGGACGAATGGAACGCCGCGACGATCGGGCTCGCCGCGCCGGCGGAGATCGGCCAGCCGGGCTATCTGCGCACGGAGTTCGACGTGGCATCCGAGGTGACGCGGGCGACGCTCTACGCAACGGCCGTCGGCGTGTACCAGGTCGCGCTCAACGGCGCGGATGTCGACGACCAGGTGATGAAGCCGGGGTGGACGCCGTTCCAGTTCCGCACCATCCACGAGACCACCGATGTCACCGCGCTGGTGCGCGACGGACGCAACGCGCTCGGCGTGCGGCTCGCGGGTGCATGGGGAACCGAGCGCTTCGGCTTCCGCGAGAACGCCCGGCTGATCTACGGCGACCAGCCGCGATTCGCCGCACAGCTGCTGCTCGAGTTCGCCGATGGGCGCTCCGAGTGGGTCAAGACCGATGACTCCTGGCGCGGATCGACCGGCCCCATCACGGTGAGCGGCCTTTATGACGGTGAGCATTTCGACGCCCGCCGCGTGCTGGTCGACGCGGATGGCCGGGGATTCGCCGACGCCGGCTACGACGAGTCGGGCTGGGCCCTCGTCGCCGAGCAGGACCCCGTGGTGGTGCCCGAGGCGCGGGTCTCGCCGTTCGTCCGTCGGCTCGAAGAGCTCGCCGTGGTCGAGGTGATCACGACTCCTTCGGGCAAGACGGTCCTCGACTTCGGCCAGAATCTGGTGGGCCGGCTGCGGCTGCGGGTGACCGGGCCCGCCGGCACCGAGATCGTCCTGCGCCACGCCGAGGTGCTCGAGCACGGCGAGCTGGGCACCCGGCCGCTGCGCGACGCCGCCGCCACCGACCAGCTCACCCTCGCGGGCGGTGAGATCGAGTGGGAGCCCGAGTTCACGTTCCACGGGTTCCGCTATGCCGAGATCTCCGGATGGCCTGGCGTCTTCGACCCGTCAGCCGTCACGGCCGTGGTGATCCACAGTGACATGGAGCGCACCGGCTGGTTCGCGACATCCGATGTCCTTGTGAACCAGCTCCACGAGAACGTGGTCTGGGGCCTCAAGGGAAACTTCCTCTACGTGCCGACGGACTGCCCGCAGCGCGACGAACGCCTGGGCTGGACGGGCGACATCCAGGTGTTCGCTCCGACCGCCAGCTTCCTCTACGACGTGCGCGGGTTCCTCGACTCCTGGCTGCGGGACCTCGCCCTCGAGCAGGCCCACGAGGGCGGGATCGTGCCCTTCGTCGTGCCGAACGTGCTGGGGTCTGCCCGTCCCGCCGCCGCGTGGGGGGATGCCGCGACCGTGGTGCCCTGGGTGCTCAACGAGCGCTACGCCGATGTGGCAACCCTCGAACGGCAGTATCCGAGCATGAAGGCCTGGACCGATGTGCTGCTCGACATCGCCGGGGACCGCCGGCTGTGGGAGGGGAGATTCCAGTTCGGGGACTGGCTCGACCCGGACGCTCCGCCGGACCAGCCGGCGCGGGCGAAGACCGACGGCGACATCGTCGCGAGCGCCTACCTGTTCCGGTCGGCGGATGCCGTGGCACGTGCTGCGCGTCTCCTCGGTGATTCGGCGGATGCCGAGCACTACGCGGCGGTCGCGGAGGAGGTGCGCGACGCCTTCCTAAACGAGTACGTGACGCCGTCCGGCCGCATGGTCTCCGACGCGCAGACGGCGTACGCGATGGCGATCGTCTTCGAGATCGCCCCCGCCTCGCTCATCCCGGCGCTGGGCGCTCGCCTGGCCGAGCTCACTCGCGAGTCGGGCTACAAGATCGGCACCGGGTTCGTCGGGACGCCGATCATCCAGGACGCGCTGACGCGCACCGGGCACCTCGACACCGCGCGGCGCCTGCTCGTGCAGACCGAGAACCCCTCGTGGCTATACCCGGTGACGATGGGCGCGACGACGATCTGGGAGCGCTGGGACTCGATGCTCCCCGACGGCACGATCAACCCGGGCCAGATGACGTCGTTCAACCACTACGCGTTCGGCGCCATCGGCGACTGGCTGCACCGGGTCGTCGCGGGGCTCGCCCCCGATGCTCCCGGCTACGAGCGAATCCGCATCGCGCCGCACCCGCTGGACGGCATCGATTCCGCCTCCGCCGAGCACCTCACCCCCTACGGCCGGGCTCGTGCGGCCTGGACGCGCACCGGCGGCCGCATCCTCATCGAAGCCACCATCCCGCCCAACACGACCGCCACGGTCGAGCTGCCGGACGGGCGCACGTTCGAGGTGGGTTCGGGGATCTACGAATGGGAGGTGGATGCCGCGCCCGCGGCGCTGCCGCCGGCTCAGGTCGGATTCGACTCGAGCCTCGCGGCGGTGATCGACGATCCGGAGGCGTACCGTCTCATCCTCGACGTGCTGGAGGCGGGGAAACCCGTTGCCGCGCACGCGTTCAAGACGAACATCCAGTGGAAGCCCGGCCGCGATCTCGGGGAGGCGATCTTCCACCAGACCGGCCCGGAGCTGCAGCAGCTGATCGCTGACCGACTGGCCGAGCTGTCCGCGGCGCGCGCGCAAGTTCTGCGATGATCACCACCAGGGAGGGTTCGATATGGCGGTGAGTGTGAAGGATGTCGCGGCCGCGGCATCCGTCTCGGTCGGAACTGTGTCGAACGTGCTCAACACGCCCTCCAAAGTCGCGCCGGCGACCGTGGAGCGGGTGCTCCTGGCGATCGAGGAGCTGGGCTTCGTGCGCAACGACGCCGCGCGGCAGCTGCGCGCGGGCCGGAGCCGCAGCATCGGACTCGTCGTGCTCGACGTCGGCAACCCCTTCTTCGCCGAGATCGTCCGTGGCGCCGAGAACCGTGCGGCGGAGGACGGGCTGTCGGTGCTGGTCGGCAACAGCGACGAGACCCCCGAGCGGGAGGGCGCCTACCTCGACCTCTTCCGCGAGCAGCGGGTGAACGGGGTGCTCATCACCCCCGTGACCGACGACCTCGGCGCGGTCGAGCGCCTGCGCGACTCCGGGGTGCCCGTCGTGCTGGTCGACCGCGAGCCCGACGGCGGGGCGTTCAGCTCGGTCGCCGTCGACGACGTCGAGGGTGGGCATCTGGCCGTCGCGCACCTCCTCGAGATCGGCCGCCGGAGAATCGCGTACGTGAGCGGACCGCTCGGCATCCGGCAGGTCGCCGACCGGCTCGAGGGCGCGCGCCGTGCCGTCGCGGAATGTCCAGGAGCGACGCTCGAGGTGATCGAGATGCCTGCCCTGTCAGTGCTGCGCGGACGCGCCGCGGGCGAGCAGATCGTCGCCCGTGCGCCCGGGGATCGGCCGGACGCGGTCTTCGCCGCGAACGACCTGCTCGCCGTCGGACTGCTGCAGGGGCTGCACCTCATCGCCGACCTGCGGGTGCCGGAGGACATCGCCCTCATCGGCTACGACGACATCGACTTCGCCTCGGCGACCGTCGTGCCGCTCAGCTCGATCCGTCAGCCGGCCGCGCTCATCGGCTACCGCGCGGTCGACATCCTGCTCGCCGAGGTCGCAGGCGCCGACCACGAGCGCAATGTGCGGTTCCAGCCCGAGCTCGTCGTCCGGGAGTCCACCGGGGGCTGAGTCTCGGCTCGATAGGCGGGGCCTCAGGCGACGCGGATGGCGCGGATCGCCATGAACTGCCGCCCGGGCAGGTCGACCCGCACCGTGCCGGAATGGGTTCCCTCGACCGGCTCGATGGTGAGGTTCCAGGTGTCGATCACCTCGACGCTCCACTGCCCCTCGGGGAGGATCAGGTTGCGGAACCGCGGCCGGTTGAACCCGAAGTACCCGACCAGGTGCTGGCCGGCGATACCGCCCCAGGGCACGTCCCAGTCGGACGGCAGCGGATCCCAGACGCCGCCGGGTGTCTCTTCCAGCAGCATGTCGAGGAAGCCGATGCGCGCGGGGGAAGAGCCATAGAGCTCGCCGCCCTTCGCCCACCAGAGCACCTCGGGGTCTTCGCCGGCGGAGGGAGAGGGCACGGTGGTGCCGCCCGACTCGATCGGCAGGTAGGTCTCGCCGTGGCCGACATAGCCGCCGCGGACGGCGCCCTCCCAGAACCGGCGGGTCATCTCCTCGCCGGTGATGTTGCCCCAGCCCTGGTCGATGTCGCCCTCGTAGGCGCACTCGTCGATGACGACGGGCTTGCCCCAGCGCTCCCGCCACTCGTCGGTGTTCTCCGCGGTGCGGTAGACGTCGACGCGCTGCACGCTGACGTGCGTGATCCACGGCTTCGAATAGTCGTAGAACGGCCGGCAGTTGTGGATCGAGTTGAGGTGGCCGAATGCGTCCTCCTCGCCGACGATCGCGGCGAGCCGCTCCCAGTCGGCTTCGTCCTTCGACCACAGCAGGTCGTACTCGTTCGCCATCGACCACCACACGTTGGCGTAGGCGGAGAGGCGGCGCACGAGGTAGCGGAGGTAGCGCTCGTCCACAGCCGGACCGAGGTCGGCGAAGCCCCACCGGTCGTACGCGTGGAAGAGGATGAGGTCGGCTTCGATGCCCAGGTCGGCGAGCTGGGTGATCCGCTCCTCGAGTCGGTGGAAGTGCGTGACATCGAAGCGCTCGAGGTCGAACCCGTCTTCGAGCGACCCGGGGAAGACGAAGTCCTCGGGCTCGTTCGCGTTGTAGAGGTACGACTTCGGGAAGACGCACATCCGCAGCTTGGTGAACGGGGCGTCGGCCAAGGTGCGCAGCGTCTGCTCCTGCAGGGCGGCGGGCTGGTGGGTCCAGGCATAGGCCGTAGTGCCGAGCGGGCGGTGGCGGGTGCCGTCGGCGTGCCGGAAGTGCAAGCCGTCCACGCGAACCGGGCCGTGGCTGCCCTTGCGCGCGGGCACAACCGTGACCGTCCCCACGATGCCGTCGAGCGATCGCGCGGTGGATCGCGTGACGAAGCTCCATTCCCCCTCGACGTCGGCGAGCGCGCGGATGACGTAGCGCCCGCCGCCGTCATAGAACCCGCCGACCCGCAGCCTTTTGTCGCCACGCGTGAAGACGGCATCCAATTCCACATCGACGAAGGGGTTGCCGTGCGACGGGCCGTCGAGACGCACCTCGAGCACATCCCAGAGCGGCACAGGAGCCGGAAGGACGACGGATGCCGAGCCCCGCGCCACCGTCTCGTCCTCGTAGGCGGGGTCGGGCGCGATCGCCGGCGCGTACGGCGGGCGGCCGACGCCGTCGCCGACCCCGGAGAGCTCGTCCCACAGGCGCTCCCGCTCGGCCGGGTCTTCGAGGGCCGGGATGAAGGCGACGAGTGAACCCAGCCGGCCGTCGCGGTACTGCGCGACCATCGGCGACGCGGCGATGCCGGGCATGTACCGCTCCAGGATGGCCCGCGCGGCGGGGTTGTCGAGGGCTTCGCCGAAGGTGGACGCGCGGTCGAACATGATGTCTCCTAGTGGTGGTTACGCGGCGGGGCAGTCAGGAGGTCGCGGCGCGCACGGCCGCATCCACCTTCGCGAGCACGTCGGGCGGGGTGAACATGAGCGCGGTGGCGAGTGGCCGCCCCGCGCCCCAGGAGGTGCCCGCGCGTACGCCCTCGGCCATGCCTGGGTCGACGGCGGCGAGAGTGTCGAGCACGGCGCGGTAGGCCCGCGGGTCGTCGATGATCTCGGCGAGGGATGCTTCGAGCCCCGGCAGCGGCGCTCGCTCGACCGCGACCGGCGCGGGGACGCGCCACTCGTGCACGCCGGACACCACCTCGATGGCGACCGATGTCCCGGGCAGCTCGACGACCGCGGTCGTGTTCGCGGGCACGACCGCGCGCACGACGATCTCGGCTCCGTCGCGGTGCCACGCGACGGAGGCCTCGCCGTAGGGCGTGAGGTGGCGTGCGGACGCGTGCTCGAGTCCGGCGAGCGGCTGCGGCGCGATGCGCAGCTGCGCGTAGCCCGGCGCGGCCGGGGCGAGCCCCGCCACGGTCCGGTGCAGCCAGTCCGCGACCGCTCCGAGGGCGTAGTGGTTGAACGAGGTCATCTCGCCCGGGTTCACCGAACCGTCCGGCAGCAGGCTGTCCCAGCGCTCCCAGACCGTCGTCGCGCCCATCGTCACGGGGTAGAGCCACGAGGGGCACTCCGTCTGGACGAGCAGGCGCTCGGCGGCGGCGAGATGTCCACCATCGGTGAGCGCATCGGTCACGAGCGGTGTGCCCACGAAGCCGGTGGCGATGCGGTACCCGCCTTCGCGGACGAGCACCGCGAGCCGGTCGGCGAGGGCCTGACGCAGCTCCGGATCGGTCACGAGATCGAACTCGAGGGCGAGCGCGTACGCCGTGGGGGCGTCGCTCATCATGCGGCCGGCCGGTGTCACGTAGTGCGCCACGAACGCTGCCCGGCTGCGCTCGGCGAGCGCGGCGTAGGTCTCGGCGTCGTCGTCGAGACCGAGCAGAGCGGCCGCATCCGCGACCTGACGGAGCGACTGGGCGAGGTAGGCGGTCGCCACGATGTCGCCGTCGACCTTGGCCTGGAAGGGCTTGTCCGGCGGAGCGGAAGGATCCAGCCAGTCGCCGAGCTGCATGCGGCCCGCCCAGGGACCCTGGTGTCCGGCATCCCGAAGCACCGCATCGGTCCACGCCTTCATGCTGGCGTACTGCGCCTCGAGCACGCCGAGATCGCCGAACCGCTCGTACAGCACGGTCGGCACGGCGGTCGCCGCATCCCCCCAGGCCGCGGTCGGTCCGCCGCCACCGAATGCGGGGAGCGCCGCGGGGATGACGAGGGGCACCTCGCCGTCGTTGCGCGCCTGCTCGTGGGCCAGGTCGCGCAGCCACGAGGTGAGGAAGCCGTCGCTGTCGTAGAGGAAGCTCGCGGTCGGCGAGAACACCTGGATGTCGCCGGTCCACCCGAGGCGCTCGTCGCGCTGCGGGCAGTCGGTCGGGATCGAGAGGAAGTTGCCGCGCATGCCCCACACGACGTTCTCGTGCAGGCGCTCGATGAGCGGGTCGGATGCCTCGAACCACCCCGTGCGAGTCATGTCCGTGTGCAGCACGACGGCCTCGACGTCGGCGGGGTCGATCTCGCCGCCAGTGATCTCGGCGTACCGGAACCCGTAGAACGAGAACCGGCTCTCGAGGATCTCGACGCCGGCGCCGGCGAGGGTGAAGGCGGCGGTCGCCTTCGCGTTGCGCAGGGGACGGATGCCGAGCTCGCCGTCTTCGAGCACCTCGGCGTGCCGGATGGTCAGGGTCGTGCCGGCGGCGCCGGTGGCCCGGATCCGCACGCGCCCGACGAGGTTCTGCCCGAAGTCGAGGATGCGACCGCCGGAGGGTGTCGGGATCACCTCGACGACCGGGAGGGTCTGGGTGCGGCGCACCGGCGGGGCGATCCGCGCCTCCGGGACCGGCACGTTCTCGTACTCGGGGAGCGCGGCCGTGCCGACGCGGACGGGTGTCCAGCCGGCGTCGGTCGCTGATGGGCCGGTCGCTGATGGGCCGGCCGCTGATGGGCCGGTCGCTGAGCCTGTCGAAGCGTCGTCGTCCGGCCCTTCGACAAGCTCAGGGACCGCCGGGTGGAGCTCAGGGACCGACAGGGGAGACGGGGCCGACCAGCCGGGCACGGCACGGCGCAGGTCCTGGGTCTCGCCCGGGTAGATGCCGCTGTCGACGATCGGGCCGTCGCCGAAGGCCGTCCAGTCGGCGCCGGTCGCCGCGATCGTCGCAGTGGTGCCGTCGGCGTAGGTGACGCGGAGCTGGCCGAGGAACGACGGCTGGGTGCCGTAGAGGCGGGCCGCGAAGTCGAAGAACCCGTACTTCTCGGTGTACCAGCCGCCCGCGACCGATGCGCCCAGCACGTTCTCGCCCTCGCGGAGGAGCGCGGAGATGTCGACGGTCTCGTGCACGAGCCGGTCGCGATAGCTGGTCCAGCCGGGGGCGAGGACGTCGTCCGAAACCGGTGAGCCATTGAGCTCGGGCTCGGCGACGCCGAGGGCGGTCCAGAAGAGCAGGGCGCGCTCCACCGCCCGGTCGAGCCTGAACGTCGTGCGCAGCAGCACCGGCTGCGCCTCGCGTGACGGGTTCTGCAGTCCGATCGGCTGGGCGACCCATTCGCCCTCGGCGAGGAAGCCGGCCTCGACGCGCAGCGGCTCGCTCTGCGAGGTCTCCGCACCCGACACCGCACGCACGCGGACTGTGACATCGCGGCGCTCGCCGGGTGCGAGCGGGGGGAACGGCCACGCGACGAGCACACTGCTGCGCCCGTCGATGGTCACGGTCTCGCGGCCGTCACTCAGCTCCGCGGAGGCCTGCAGCCAGCCGGCCTCGGACGATTCGACAGTCCAGCTCAGCCGCGGGGTCGGGGTGGCGACGAACGCGGTGTCGTCTCGGAGTTCTGCGCGCAGCGTTGCGACACGGGAGGGCTCGGTCACTCATCGTCTCCTTCGGCGATCCAATCTTGAAACGATACAACACCGCCCTCCGCATACAGACCGATCACTCGGCCGGTGAACGACTCGGTCGTCTCCGACGACAGGAAGCGGCCGTCGATCTCGGCGAGGTCCACGCGCTCGCCGCCGGCCGGGGTGTATCCGAGGTGGAACAGGTCGCTGGTCAGGACGAAGCCGGAGCCGCTGGGCTTCACCGAATCGAGGTGCAGCACGAGTTCATCCCCATCGAAGGCGGTGCTCCACTCCTGCCGAAGGCCGCCGATGACCGCCCGCGCCGTGACCGTGCCGCCGCCCACCTCGACCTCGACGTGGAACCGCTCGTCGTAGCGCACGGCGAGACCGCCGACGCCGGCCGAGGCATCCATCCGCACGTTCACGCGGTTGGTCAGGTGCTCTTGTCGGCGCCCGAGGAAGACCGGGTGCGCGTCGTCGAGCGTGGTGCTGTCGCCCTGAAGGGTGAGCCAGCCGGGTCGCGAGGTGAGATCGGCGACGGCAGAGGGAGTGCGGCGGATGGCGAGCCATTCGCCGTCGAGCGCCTCGTCGGGGGCGAAGTCGACCTCGACCCGGGTTCCGGGACGCGGGTTCAGCAGCACCGGGTCGATCGTCGGCCAGCCGTTCTCCTGCCACTGCACCGGCGTGACGAAGGTCTCGCGGCCCAGCGCGGAGAAGGCGCGGGTCATGCTGCGCGGACGGACGCCGAGCAGGACGCACAGCCAGTCGCCGTCCGGGCCGACGACGAGGTCGCCGTGCCCCGTGTTCTGGACGGGACGGATCGTGGAGCGGGCCGACACGAGCGGGTTCTGCGGCGCCGTCTCGAACGGACCTTCCGGCGAGTCCGACCGCGCGATGCTGATGCCGTGGCCGCGCTCCGTGCCGCCCTCCGCGATCATCAGGTACCAGGTGCCGTCGACCTCGTAGAGGTGCGGGGCTTCGGGGAACTGCCCGCCGGTGCCCGACCACACCGAGCGCGACTCCTCGAGCGCGAGGTGGCTGTCGAGATCGACCTTCACCTGCAGGATGCCGAGGTGGGTGCCGATGTCGGCTCCGCTCAGGATCAGGCCGGAGTAGGTGATGTAGACGTTGCCGTCGGCATCCCACGCGATGTCGGGATCGATGCCGTTGATGCTCTCCGAGCCGTCGGCGGTGCGGATCACGTCGCCCTTGCTCCAGGGGCCGGCGGCATCCGTCGCGGTGAAGTGCAGCATCCCGCGCCCCATCGCCACCGTGATGACGAGGTGGAAGACGTCGTCGCGGTGCCGGATCGTCGGTGCCCAGACGCCGCCCGCCGTGGGCACGTCGGCGATGCCGAACACGTCGGGGTCACCCGAGACATGGCCGATGAGCTCCCACGTCTCGAAGTCGCGCGAGCGGTGGATCGGGATGCCCGGCAGGTACTCGAAGGTCGAGGTCGCCAGGAACCACTCGTCGCCGACCTTGACGACGCTCGGGTCGGGGTGGAACCCGTTCAGCAGCGGGTTGTAGAGGGTGGTCATGTCATCTCCGGTCGGGATGCCGCGAGCGGCGTCGGATTCAGCGCGCGAGGGTCGCGCCGAGGTCGCTCGCGAGGGCGAGGGCGCGCGGATCTGCGCCGCCCGGCCAGGGGCCGCGGGCGATCATCCACGCGAACGCGATGCCGGTGTCGGGATCGACGCACGCGAGTGCACCCATCGCCCCGTCGTGCCCGAAGGCGCGGGGACCGCCGAATGCGAGAGTGGGAGTGGGCTTCTGGAACACGACGGCGTGCGAGCGATTGGGCTGCCCGAGCACCTCGTCGTAGCCCCGCACCTGCTGCTGGCCGATGGTCAGCACGGTATCCGTCGACAGGAACGGGGGAGCGCCTTCGACGCCGGTGACCGCCGCTGCGAACAGGCGCGCGAGTCCGCGAGCCGTGCCGGTGCCTGACACTGCGGGGTGCCCGAACCGCCAGCTGATCGGGTCGTTCGCGAGATCGACGGGTGGACCAGGAGATGCGAAGACGAGCGGACCGAGCAGCGAGGCGTAAAACGTTGAGGTGTCGGCGACCGGCCGGATCATCGGGAGGGTCGGCGCCTTTCGCGACTCCTGGTCGGCGGGGAGGCCGAGGTAGAAGTCGATGCCGTGCGGCGCGCGGATCTCCTGCTCGTAGAACTCGTGCAGCGTGCGTCCGGTGACCCGGAACACCAGCTCCGACGCGAGATTGCCGATCGTGAGGCCGTGATAGCCGAAGGCGGTGCCGGGGTACCAGAACGGCGTCGAGGCGGCGAGGCGCTCCGCTCCGACATGGTCATCGAGCAGCTCCGCGGTGGTCAGGGGCGGGGTCGCCTGCGGCACCCCGGCCTGATGCGACAGCAGCTGCCGGACCGTGACGTGCGCCTTGCCCCTCTGCGAGAACTCCGGCCAGTACTCGGCGACGAGCGCGTCGAGGTCGAGCTGGCCGCGCTGGACGAGGAGCCCGATCGAGAGTCCGATCGTGTTCTTCGTGACCGAGAACGGCACCGAGACGGAGTCCTCGTCGAGGTGCGGGCCGCCCCACACGTCGAGCACCGGAGTGCCGTCGTGGAAGGCCGCCGCCTGGAACGACAGGTCGGGGTCGCCCGCGAGGAAGCCCTCGAGCCGGGCGACGATGTCGTCGAGACGCGAGTCGGCGCGGCCGTGAAGTGCGCCGGTGAGGGTGGCGAGCTGAGTCATCCTTCGATTGTCCATTCGAGCGAAAGCGGCAGATCGAGGACGGATGCCCCGGCCCGCAGGGTGAACGAACCGGGCTCGACGACCCATTCGCCGGCCCAATGCGCCAGGCGGCGGGCGGGCACCGCGATGCGGGCCGTGACCGTCTCGCCGGGCTGGGCGTGCACGACGGCGAAGCCGACGAGCCAGCGCTCGGGGCGCTCGATCGTGGAGTCGGCGCGCTCGGCGTAGACCTGCACGACCTGCTTGCCCGGGCGGGCCCCGGTGTTGGCGAGGGTCACCTCGACGACGTCGCCGTCACGGTGCGCGACGCCCCACGACCACGTCGTGTAGCCCAGGCCGTGGCCGAACGGGAACGCCGGCGCGACACCTGTGCTGAGCGAGGCACGAGACGAAGCATCCGCCTTCAGCCAAGCCCGGTAGCCGATGTGGATGCCCTCCGCGTAGTCGAGCACCCCGGAGTCGGGGGTCACATCGGTGACCGGCACCTCCGCGAGCGCGGCAGGCCAGGTCGTGGGCAGGCGACCGCCGGGCTCGACGGCGCCGGTGAGGACGTCGGCGAGCGCCGCGCCGAACTGCTGGCCGCCGAAGTAGCCCTGCAGCACCGCGGCGACCTCGCCGGCCCACGGCAGCACCACAGGCGCGCCGGCGTTGACGACGACGATCGTTCGCGGGTTCGCCGCGACGACGGCGCGGACGAGGTCGTCCTGGCGGCCGGGCAGATCGAGGTTCTCGCGGTCGTAGCCCTCGGATTCGACCTTCGAGTTGGTGCCGACGACGACGATCGCGACATCGGATGCCGCGGCCGCGGCCGCCGCGCGGGCGATGAGCCCGTCGGGGTCGGAGTCGTCGGGTGCGATGCCGAACGTCGCGCTCAGCACGCCGGCGAGCGCGCCGTCGGACTGGATGTCGAACTCCGCGCGCAGGGCGACCGGGGTGCCCGCAGTGAGGCTGAGGCGCGCCGTCACCGACGGCGGGTTCAGGAAGGCGGCGCCGAGGTCGGTGCCCGTGATGGCCGGGGTGTCGTCGAGGACGAGCTCATCCTTGACCCATACGCGGCCACGGGTCGAGCCGGCGAACCCGAGCAGGATCTCGCCCGACTCGGCCGGGTTGTAGGTCGTCTCGAGCTTGAGGGTCGACGCGGTCGAGACGGGGGCGTCGCCGCCGAACCACACCAGCGCGGTGGCCCGACGATCCTCGGCGAACATCTCGCCGCCCTCGGCGTCGAGGAAGGTCACCCGCACGCCCGGCTGGCCGGTCACCGGGTTGGTGATCGTCTCGAGGGGCAGTTCGGCGACGCCTTCCTGCACGACCGCGCCCAGTTCGTAGGTCACCTCGGCGCCGGGCAGGGCGGTGCGGAGGCCGTCGAGCGGTGAGATCACGCGCTCGGGCAGCACCGTGGCGCTGCCGCCGCCCTGGGTGCGGGCATCACGGGCGTTGTGCCCGATGAGCGCCACGCGACGCAGGGCCGAGGCATCCAGCGGCAGTATGCCGTCGTTGCTCAGCAGCACCGAACCGGCGGCGGACGCTTCGCGGACGAACGCCTCGCCGTCGACCGCCGCGGGGGTGATCGGGGTGCTCTCGCCGAGTGCGCCGACGCGCTCCGCGAGCAGCAGCATGCGCAGCACCTTGCGGTCGAGGTCGGCCTCGTCGAGGCTGCCGTCGCGGATCGCCTCGACGATGTTGGCCCAGGCGGGGGCGGGACCGGGCATCGCGAGGTCCTGCGCGGCGGGGATCGAGTCGAGGGATCGCACTGCGGTCCAGTCGCTGATGACGACGCCGTCGAAGCCCCACTCGGAGTTGAGCGGGGTCTCGAGCAGGTCGTTCTCGGTCATCGTGACGCCGTCGACCGCGTTGTACGCGCTCATCACGCTCCAGGCACCGGCCTCGACCGCGCGCTCGAAGGGGGCGAGGTAGAGCTCGCGGAGCGAGCGCTCGTCGACCCGCACATCGACCGTGAACCGGTCGGTCTCGGAGTCGTTCGCGACATAGTGCTTGGGCGTCGCGGCGACGCCGTTGTCCTGCAGACCGCGCACATACGCGGCGGCAAGCTCGGCGCTCAGCTCCGGGTCTTCGCTGAAGCACTCGAAGTGGCGGCCGCCGAGCGGGGAGCGGTGCAGGTTGATGGTCGGGCCGAGCACGACGTCCACGTCCTTGCGACGGGCTTCGGATGCCGCGGCCGCGCCGTACCGGTACGCAAGCTCGACATCCCACGAGGCGGCGAGGGCCGACCCGGAGGGCATGTTGAGCGAGGGCTCCCGTTCGTCCCACCGGGGACCGCGGACCCCGGCCGGACCGTCGGAGAGCGTCATGGCGCGCAGGCCGATCTCGGGCAGCGGCACGGTCGTCCAGAAGTCCGCGCCCTGCACGAGGGCGGCCTTCTGCTCGAGGGTGAGCTTGTCGAGCAGCGGGATCAGGTGCTGGACCGTTTCGGGCTGAGTCGAGGTGGCGGGAGTGGTCATGCGGCTTCTCCTTGCGAGATCTCGGCGTCGAGCAGCGCGCGGCGAGCCGCGCGGCGTTCTTTCTGGTGGTCCGGGTTGGGGACCGGCGCGGCGAGGAACAGCCGCTGGGTGTACGGGTGCTCCGGGCGGGCGGTGACCTGGTCGCCGTCGCCGGTCTCGACCAGCTCGCCCCGGTACATCACGGCGACCCGGTGGCTGATGTGGCGTACCACGGCCAGGTCGTGCGAGATGAAGAGGTAGGCGACGCCGGTGCGCTCCTGGATTTCGATGAACAGGTCGAGCACCCGAGCCTGGGTGGACAGGTCGAGCGCGGAGACCGGCTCGTCGCAGACGATGAGCTGCGGGTCGAGCGCGAGCGCCCGGGCGATTGCGACGCGCTGCCGCTGACCGCCGGAGAATTCGCGTGGCAGCCGGCTCGCGGCATCCGCTGGAAGGCCTACCTGCCCCAGCAGCTCGCCGACCCGGCCGCGGGCCTCCTTGGCGGCGACGCCGCGCGCGGTGAGCGGCTCGGCGAGGATCTGCTCGATGGTCAGCGAGGGGTTCAGTGACGAGTACGGGTCCTGGAAGACCACCTGGATCTCGCTGCTGAGGTCTCGGCGCTGCCGACGGTTCAGGTGCCCGATCTCCTTGTCGCGGTAGGTGATCGACCCGGCGGTGACCGGCGCGAGCCCGAGCACGGCGCGGCCGAGGGTGGTCTTGCCCGAGCCCGACTCGCCCACGAGTCCGACGGTCTCGCCGGGCTTGATGTCGAGCGAGACGCCCTTCAGCGCCTGGAACGGCTTGGCGCGGAAGCCCTTGCCCGGGTAAGCGACCTCGAGGTCGGTGACCTTCAGCAGAGTGCTCATGACTTCGCTCCTTCTGATGCGCCGCCTGCGTAGGACAGCGGCGGTCGGGCGGGACCCTCGTCGAGGATCGCGTCCAGCAGGGACTGGGTGTACGGGTGCGACGGGGCGCCGAGGATCGTGCGGACCGGGCCCTGTTCGACGAAGAGACCCTGCTGCATGACGGTGACCCGATCGCAGAGGTCCGCGACGATCCCGAAGTTGTGCGTCACGAGGAGCATCGCCATCTGGCGCTCACGCTGCAGGTCGCGCAGCACGTCCAGCACCTCGGCCTGCACGGTGACGTCGAGCGCCGTGGTGGGCTCGTCGGCGATGATCAGGTMGGGGTCGGTCGAGACGGCGCCGGCGATGAGCACGCGCTGAGCCATGCCGCCCGAGACCTCGAACGGGTACGCCGCGAAGGTGCGCTTCGGGTTCGGGATGCCGACGCGCTCCAGCAGCGCGAGCGAGCGCTCGGTCGCCTCCTTCTTGCTCAGGCCCAGCGTCTTGCGCAGCGGCTCGACGAGCTGGTACCCGATCGTGAACGACGGATCGAGGTTCGACATGGGCTCCTGAGGGATGTATCCGATCCGCTTGCCGCGGATGCCGGCATAGGCGCGCTCGGATGCACCCGCGAGCTCGGTGCCCTCATAGTCGATCGAGCCGCCCGATACGTGACCGCCGCGGGGGAGCAGCCCGAGAACGGCGAACGCGGTCTGGGTCTTGCCCGAGCCCGACTCGCCGATGAGGCCGTGGATCTCGCCCTTGCGGACGTCGAGCGAGACACCGTGGACGACCTCGATGTCGGTGCCCTCGGTCTGCTGGTACGCCACCTTCAGGTCGCGGATCGACAGCACCACCTCCTGCGGCCGGTCGGCGGTGAACACGTCGTCCTCGTGGACGATCGTGTCGATGCCGACGACGGGCAGCTCGGCCGAGTCCTCCAGCGCGGCGGCGTCTCCGCCGCCCATCGAGATCGAGGTCGTCACCGCGGCGATCGAGCCGGTGGCCGTCGCGACGGCACGGCGGCGCCGACGGCGCACGGTCACGGTGCGCTCGAGCACGTCCCGCATCGCGTTCGCGAGCAGAGTGAGCGCGATACACGTCGTCGCGATCGCGAGCGAGGGCCACAGCATGAGCAGTGGTGCGCGGTAGATGTTCGCGAAGCCGTCGTTGAGCATCGAGCCCCAGGTCGGGACGGACATGTCGCCGAGCCCGAGGAACTCCAGCCCCGACTGGATGCCGATCGCGATGCCCGCGATGATCGCGGTCTGGATGATGATCGGCGCGCGCACCACCGAGAGGATGTGGCGACCGATGATGCGCATATCGCTGAGGCCCGAGACACGGGCCGCATCCACGTACAGTTCGCTGCGTACGCCCACGACGGCCGCGTAGGTGAGCCGGTAGTAGGCCGTCGACAGGATGATGCCGAAGATGAGCATCGCCCACCACACCGAGGGGCCGAGCACGGCGCGGGCCGCGATGAGCACGACGATGCCAGGCAGCGCCATGATGAGCGACGTCACCCATGAGGCGGCCGCATCGAACCAGCCCTTGAAGTAGCCGGCGATGAGACCCGCGATGACGCCGATCAGGAGGGCCGTGACGATGGCGACGGATGCTGCCGCCAGCGTCGTGGACGTCGCCCACAGCAGCCGTGACAGGACGTCGCGGCCGGCGCTGTCGTTGCCGAGCGGGTGCTCCGGGCTCGGCGGCGCGAGCACAAGCTGAAGCGAGGCCTTATTGGGGTCGTATGGGGCGATGAACGGCCCGATGATCGCGATGAGGATGACGAAGGCGAGGTAGCCGAGGGCGATGAGCCCGACGGGCTTGCGCACGAGTCTCCGGAAGAGCGAGGTCTTGACGTGCGGCGTGGGAACAGCCTGGACTTCGATGGCGGTCATGACAGTCGCACCTTCGGGTTGAGCGCGGCTTGCGCGAGATCGATGACGAGATTGACGATGATGACGATGACGGCCGTCGCGACGACGAGCCCCATCATCACGGGGATGTCGCCCTGGACTCCGGCCTGCACGGTCAGCTGGCCCATCCCCGGGAGGGCGAAGATCTGCTCGACGATGACGGCGCCTCCGAGGAGGCCGATGAACTGCACGGCCAGAATCGCGAGGGCGGGCCCGCCGGCATTGCGCAGTGYGTGCTTGTAGACGACGCTGCGGGTGTCGAGTCCGCGACTGCGGAGCGTGCGGACGTAGTCGCGCGACATCGCGTCGATCATCGACCCGCGCACCTGCTGGGTGACTGCGGCGATCGCGCCGATGGAGAGGGCGATGATCGGTAATGTCACCGACGACATCCATCCCGTGAAGGACTCCGTCAACGGTATATATCCCGTCGCTTTGAACCAGTGCAGGTTGATCGCGAAGATGAGCACGAGGTACAGGGCGATGAGGAAGCCGGGGATCGCGAAGCCCAGCACGGAGAAGAACTGCACCGTGCCGTCCACCGCACCACTGCGGCGAGCAGCCCAGACACCCAGAAGGACCGAGAAGATCGCAGTGACGATCGTCGTGCCGATGACGAGCGAAAGGGTCACAGCGACACGGCCCGTGAGACTCACCGACACGAGCTGACCGTTGAACCACGATCGACCGAGGTCGCCGGTCAGAGCGTTCGTGAGCCAGTCCCAGTACTGCACGACGACGGGTCGATTGAGACCGAGTTCTTCGGTCTTCTGCGCCACAGCCTCGGGCGTGGCGTTCTGACCCAGGATCCGCCGCGCGATGTTGGCGCTGTCCAGATAC
>NZ_JBFUMV010000012.1:0-111238 GCF_054049175.1 Microbacterium sp. P5_E9
CCGCGGGGGCAGGCCTCGGTGCAGTTGAAGGTCGTGCGGCAGCGCCAGACGCCCTCTTTGTCGTTGAGGATGTCGAGGCGCACGCCGCCGGCGTCATCGCGCGAGTCGAAGATGAAGCGGTGCGCGTTGACGACCGCCGCTGGACCAAAGTACTGCCCGTCGGTCCAGAACACCGGGCACGACGAGGTGCACGCCGCGCACAGGATGCACTTGGTGGTGTCGTCGAAGATCGCGAAGAGCGCCTGATAGCTCACTCCTGCCGCGAGGAGGAACCCGTTGCGGAGCAGGAAGTGCCGCCACACGCGGACGGGGAACAGGCCGAGCGTCTTTTGGGTGATCTCGGTGGCCCGGCTGATCGGCGCATCGAACCGCTGCCGGAGCCCAGACTGCGTCGAGTCCCACCGCCTGCGGAGGTTCTCCTCCTCCTCGCGCGCCCGCGTGGCCGCGTCGCGTCTGGCCGGCGCGTCACGAGGATCGGGCGAGGCGGTCACGGTGTCAGAGTAGCGGGGACGGATGCCGCGGCATCCGTCCCCGAAACAGGCCTCGGTGCAGTTGAAGGTCGTGCGGCAGCGCCAGACGCCCTCTTTGTCGTTGAGGATGTCGAGGCGCACGCCGCCGGCGTCATCGCGCGAGTCGAAGATGAAGCGGTGCGCGTTGACGACCGCCGCTGGACCAAAGTACTGCCCGTCGGTCCAGAACACCGGGCACGACGAGGTGCACGCCGCGCACAGGATGCACTTGGTGGTGTCGTCGAAGATCGCGCGGTCCGCGATCGTCTGGATGCGCTCCTTGCCGGGCGTCGGCGTCGCATTCGAGATCAGGAACGGCTGCACTTCGCGGTACGACGCGAAGAACGGCTCCATGTCGACGATGAGGTCCTTCTCGAGCGGCAGGCCCTTGATCGCCTCGACGTAGATCGGCTGCGAGATGTCGAGATCCTTGATCAGCGTCTTGCAGGCGAGGCGGTTGCGGCCGTTGATGCGCATCGCGTCGGAGCCGCAGATCCCGTGTGCGCAGGAGCGGCGGAACGACAGCGAGCCGTCGACCTCCCACTTGATCTTGTGCAGCGCATCGAGCACCCGGTCCGTCGAGTACAGCTCGACGTCGTAGTCCACCCAGCGCGGCTCTTCGTCCACCTCGGGATCGAACCGGCGGATGATGAACGTCACCAGGAAGGATTGGATGCCGGTGTCCACGGCGGTCTCCGGGGCCTCCCGGTTGACGGGGGTCGCGGCATCCGTCGTGACGACAGTCGACATCAGTACTTCCTCTCCATCGGCTGGTACCGGGTGATGACGACCGGTTTCCAGTCGAGCCGGATGTGGTCATCGGCGGTCGACGAGTGCGCGTCGCCGCTGAGGTACGCCATCGTGTGCTTCATGTAGTTCTCGTCGTCGCGCTTCGGGTAGTCGTCGCGCATGTGGCCGCCGCGGCTCTCCTTGCGGTTGCGCGCGGTGTAGACGACCACCTCGGCGAGGTCGAGCAGGAACCCGAGCTCGACGGCCTCGAGCAGGTCGGTGTTGTACCGCTTGCCCTTGTCGTCKACGTGCACGTTGAGGTAGCGCGAGCGCAGGTCTTCGATCACGGCGAGCACCTCGGTGAGGGACTCCTCGGTGCGGAACACCTGGGCCTTGCGGTCCATCTCGTCCTGCAGCGTCTTGCGCAGCACGGCGATCCGCTCGGTGCCGTTGTTGTTGCGCAGCCCCTCGATCAGCTCGCGCACCTCGCGGGCGGGGTCCTCGGGCAGTGCGACGAAGTCCGCGGTCTTGACGTACTCGACCGCGTTGCGGCCGGCGCGCTTGCCGAAGACGTTGATGTCGAGGAGCGAGTTGGTGCCGAGGCGGTTCGAGCCGTGCACCGAGACGCAGGCGCATTCGCCGGCGGCGTAGAGGCCCGGCACGATCGTCTTGTTGCTCGAGAGCACCTGGGCGTCGTTGTTGGTCGGGATGCCGCCCATCGCGTAGTGCGCCGTCGGCATGACCGGCACCGGCTCGACGACCGGGTCGACACCGAGGTAGGTGCGCGCGAACTCGGTGATGTCGGGGAGCTTGGTCTCGAGGACCTCGGCTCCGAGGTGCGTGCAGTCCAGCAGCACGTAGTCGCGGTGGGGGCCGGCGCCGCGGCCCTCCGCGACCTCCTGCACCATGCACCGGCTCACGATGTCGCGGGGGGCGAGGTCCTTGATGGTGGGTGCGTAGCGCTCCATGAAGCGCTCGCCGCTCACGTTGCGCAGGATCGCGCCTTCACCGCGCGCGCCTTCGGTGAGCAGGATGCCGAGTCCGGCGAGACCCGTCGGGTGGAACTGGAAGAACTCCATGTCCTCGAGCGGCAGACCCTTGCGCCAGATGACGCCGACGCCGTCGCCGGTGAGGGTGTGTGCGTTGGAGGTGGTCTTGAAGATCTTGCCGAAGCCGCCGGTCGCGAAGATGATCGCCTTCGACTGGAAGACGTGCAGATCGCCGGTCGCCAGTTCGTACGCGACGACGCCGGCCACCTGGGTCGAGCCGTCTTCGGCCTTCACCGTGATGAGGTCGAGCACGTAGAACTCGTTGAAGAAGTTGATGCCGAGCTTGACGCAGTTCTGGAACAGCGTCTGCAGGATCATGTGGCCGGTGCGGTCAGCGGCGTAGCAGGCGCGACGGACGGGCGTCTTGCCGTGGTCGGCGGTGTGACCGCCGAAGCGCCGCTGATCGATCTTCCCCTCGGGCGTGCGGTTGAACGGCAGCCCCATGTTCTCGAGGTCGATGACGGCGTCGATCGCCTCCTTGGCGAGGATCTCCGCGGCATCCTGATCGACGAGATAGTCACCGCCCTTGACGGTGTCGAAGGTGTGCCACTCCCAGGAGTCCTCTTCGACGTTCGCGAGCGCCGCCGCCATGCCACCCTGCGCCGCGCCGGTGTGCGAGCGGGTCGGGTAGAGCTTGGTGATCACCGCGGTCCGGGCGCCGGGCCCGGCCTCGATGGCTGCCCGCATCCCGGCGCCGCCGGCGCCGACGATGACGACATCGAACTGGTGGTAGTGGACGCCGTCCTTGACGTAGCTCTCGGCGTTCTGGGTGGTGTTCGTGCTCACGTGAAGGATGCTCTTGTCTCTCGTTGCCTACGGTCGTGTGGCCTCAGGCACACATTTCCTGGAGGAAGTCGACGCTGTCGCCGGTCAGGCCCAGGCACGGGTCGAAGGTGAAGACGACCAGGGTGCCGAGCAGGATCAGGAATGCCGCGGCCAGCCACAGCGCCCAGACCAGCACGCGGCGGGTGCCGGCGTGGCCGATGTAGTCGTTGACGATCGTGCGCATGCCGTTCGCGCCGTGGATCAGCGCGAGCCACAGCATCAGGACGTCCCACCACTGCCAGAAGGGGGTGGCGAACTTGCCGGCGACGAACGCGAAGTCGATGCCGTGGATGCCCTGACCGAGCATGAGGTTGACGAACAGGTGGCCGAAGATCAGCACGACGAGGATGACCCCCGAGACGCGCATGTAGATCCAGCCCCACTTCTCGAGGTTCGGGCCGGAGCGGCGCTTCGCGGGCAGCGGGCTGCGCGGGTCGGCGATCGGGGTGGCGGGGGCGGTGGTCATCAGTGACCTCCCGTCATCTGCGAGAAGACGTTGATCAGGTGGCGCGGCGTGAAGCCGGCCATCGTCACCACCCAGACGGCGAGGACGCCCCACCAGAGCTGCCGCTGGAAGCGGGCGCCCTTCGACCAGAAGTCGACGAGGATGATCCGCAGGCCGTTGAACGCGTGGTACGCGATCGCACCGACGAGGGCTACCTCGCCCAGGCCCATGATCGGGTTCTTGTAGGTGCCGATGACGGCGTTGTACGCCTCGGGCGACACCCTGATCAGTGCCGTGTCGAGCACGTGCACGAGGAGGAAGAAGAAGATCGCGACGCCGGTGATGCGGTGAAGCACCCACGACCACATGCCTTCTCGACCTCGGTAGAGGGTTCCTCGCGGGGTCCGCGAAGTGGTCTCGGCTATCGACGGTGTGACGCGGGCTGGTGCAGACACGGGCCGTCCTCCCTGGCTCGAACACGGTGCGGGGGCGGGCTCTGCCCCGAGGGGAATGCGTCCCCGTGCGTCACATGGCGCGAGTTCATCCTATTCCCCGTCGGGAGCCGGGCGTCGACGCGAGCGGCACCGAACTATCTCGACGTCAAGATATTCCAGCGATACCCGCTCGACATCCCGGCGATTCACCCCGGTAATCGTCGCGGACTACTGTGAGCGCATGGCCGAGCCGATTTCAGACTTCTATGCCGTCATCCCCGCTGGAGGCATCGGCAGCAGGCTGTGGCCGCTGTCGCGTGCCGACGCGCCCAAGTTCCTCCACGACCTCACCGGGTCAGGGCAAACCCTGCTGCGTGACACCTGGGACCGGCTCGCACCGCTGGCCGGCCCGGACCGGGTCGCGGTGGTGACCGGCCGCGCGCACCGCGCGGCCGTCGAGCGGGAGCTGCCGGGCATCCCGGACAAGAACGTGTTCCTCGAGTCCGAGCCCCGTGACTCGGCTGCGGCGATCGGTCTCGCTGCGGCGGTTCTGGTGCGGCGCGAGCCTGATGTGATCATCGGGTCCTTCGCAGCCGACCACGTCATCCGTGGAACCCAGGTCTTCGACTGGGCAGTCAACCAGGCGATCGCCGTCGCGCGCGAGGGCTATATCTGCACGATCGGCATCCCCCCTACCGAGCCGTCCGTCGGCTTCGGCTACATCCAGAAGGGCGGCGAACTGGTCGTCGCCGGAGCCCCCGAGGCCGCGCTGGTGGACCGTTTCGTGGAGAAGCCCGACCTCGAGACGGCCAAGGGGTACTTCGCCGATCGCTCCTACCTGTGGAACGCCGGCATGTTCATCACCCGCGCCGACGTCCTTCTCGGCGAGATCGCCGAGAACCAGCCCCATCTCTATGCCGGGCTCATGGATCTGGCCGAGGCCTGGGACGACCGCGACAGGCGCGGTCCGGTCGTGGACCGGGTGTGGCCCTCGATCACGAAGATCGCGATCGACTACGCCGTCGCCGAACCCGCCGCGGAGAAGGGGCGCCTGGCCGTCATCCCCGGCCACTTCGACTGGGACGACGTCGGAGACTTCGCGAGTCTCGCGAAGCTCAATTCGCACGGCCGCAAAGAGAATCTGGCGATCCTCGGCGAGAACGCGCGGATCCTCGCCGACGCGTCCAGCGGCATCGTGGTCAGCCAGACGCAGCGCATCATCAGTGTCATCGGCGTGAAGGACATCGTGATCGTCGACACGGATGACGCGCTCCTGGTCACCACGAGCGAGCACGCGCAGCGGGTCAAGGGCGTGGTCGACGCGCTCAAGCTGACCGGTCGCGGCGACGTGCTCTGAGGCGGATCGAGGCGCCGGTGACCCATCCCAGGCGAGCGTCCTCTGCGCAGATGGCGAGCTATTGCGACTGTTCTGTTGCGTCTTTGTAACCATTGGCCGCATCGTGGCCTATCGGAATGCAACATCCTCGTCACAGTAGGTAACTTCGAACTGCACTCGCGAGGTACGCGGGTCTACTTCCGTGGAGGTTGAGTTGACCATTTCCACCCCTAAGCGCGTGCTGGGCGGCCTTGTGGCCGCAAGCATGTTGATCGCGCTCGCAGGCTGTGCGTCCGCACCCGAAGCGACTGAGCCCACCGAGGAAGCGACGTCCAACGTCGTCGAGGGCTTCAAGCCCTGCATGGTCTCCGACGCCGGCGGCTTCGACGACAAGTCGTTCAACCAGCTGGGCTACGAAGGCCTGGAGAGCGCCGCCAAAGAACTCGGCGTCGAATTCCTCGCCGTCGAGTCGAGCTCCGAGACCGACTTCGCTCCGAACATCACGAGCCTGATCGACCAGAACTGCACGCTCATCGTGACTGTCGGCTTCGCGCTCGCGTCCGCCGCTCTCGAGGCGGCGACCGCCAACCCCGACATCGACTTCGTCTCGATCGATGACCCGATCGACAACGACTTCGATGGCACGCCGGACGCGCCGAACATCAAGCCGATCCTCTTCGACACCGCCCAGGCGGCATTCCTCGCCGGCTATGCATCGGCGTCGTACTCGACGGCCAAGAAGGTCGGCACCTTCGGCGGGATGAACTTCCCGACCGTCTCGATCTTCATGGACGGCTTCGCCCAGGGCGTCGACTACTGGAACTCCGAGAAGGGCGACACCGTCGCCGTCCTCGGCTGGGATCGTGCGGCGAAGGACGGCGTGTTCACGGGCGGCTTCGACGCCAACCAGGACGCCATCAACGCGGCGCAGGGCCTCGTCGACCAGGGCGTGGACGTGCTGCTGCCCGTCGGCGGTCCGATCTACCAGAGCGCCGCTTCGGTCATCCGCAGCTCAGGCCGTGAGATCGCCCTCATCGGCGTCGACGCGGACGTGTACGAGACCGACCCGAGCGTCGCCGAACTGCTCCTCACGTCGATCCGCAAGCTGATCGACGTCGGCGTCAGCGACGCCGTCCTGAAGGCAGGCGTCGGTGAGTTCGACCCCACCCCGTTCCTCGGCACGCTCGAGAACGAGGCCGTGGGCCTCGCCCCGTTCCACGACTTCGAGAGCAAGGTCTCGGCTGACCTCCAGGGCGAGCTCGACACCATCACGGCAGGCATCATCGACGGGTCGATCCCCGTCGAGTCGTACCTCGCGGGCTGAGTCCGCTCACCAGTGGGGAGGTCGGCTTGCCGGCCTCCCCACTTCTGTCTCCGCGTACGCCGCACGAGCGGGCGCGGGTTCTCGTGCGACACACACCCGGCTCACTAGGATCGGCAACATGAAGCTCGAACTGCGCGGAATCACCAAAAGGTTCGGCAGCCTCACCGCCAATGAGAACATCGATCTCGTCGTCGAACCGGGGGAGATCCACTGCCTGCTCGGTGAGAACGGGGCGGGCAAGTCCACCCTGATGAACGTGGTCTACGGGCTCTACACCGCGGACGAGGGCGTGATCCTCCTCGACGACCACGTCCAGAACTTCCGCGGCCCCGGCGACGCGATGCGCGCGGGCATCGGCATGGTCCATCAGCACTTCATGCTGATCCCCGTGTTCACCGTCGCGGAGAACGTCATGCTCGGCCACGAGTCGACGAAGGCCGGGGGACTGCTCGATCTGAAGGTCGCCCGCGAACGCGTCCGTGAGATCTCCGCACGGTTCGGCTTCCACGTCGACCCCGATGCGCTGGTCGAAGATCTGCCGGTCGGCGTGCAGCAGCGGGTCGAGATCATCAAGGCGCTGTCGCGCGACGCGAAGGTGCTCGTCTTCGATGAGCCCACCGCGGTGCTCACGCCGCAGGAGACCGATGAGCTCATGGAGATCATGCGGCAGCTCAAGGCCGATGGCGCCTCCATCGTCTTCATCACCCACAAGCTCCGCGAAGTGCGGGAGGTCGCCGACAAGATCACCGTCATCCGGCTCGGCAAGGTCGTGGGCGAAGCTTCCCCGCAGGCCTCGAACGCCGAGCTCGCCTCGATGATGGTCGGTCGCGCGGTCGAACTGACCGTCCACAAGGACCCGCCACAGCGCAATGACCGCGCCCTCGTCGTCGAGAACCTCAGCGTCATCGACCCGATCGGCCAGCTCGTCGTGAACGACGTGAGCTTCGAGGTGCGGGGAGGGGAGATCCTCGCCGTCGCAGGAGTGCAGGGCAACGGCCAGACCGAGCTCACCGAAGCTCTGCTCGGCCTCCAGCCCCAGGTGCGCGGATCCGCCCTGCTCAATGACCAGGAGATCGTCGGGCGGAGCGTTCGTCACATCCTCGAACAGGGCGTCGGCTTCGTGCCCGAGGACCGCACCGAGGATGGCCTCGTGGGCGCGTTCACGATCGCCGAGAACCTCATGCTCGATCGCTCGAGCGGCGAGCCCTTCGTGAAGGCGTGGAACGTGCAGCGACGCACCCTCGAGGCGTTTGCGAAGGAGAAGTTCGCCGAGTACGACGTGCGCGGCCCCGGTATCCAGGCCCCCGTCGGCACACTCTCCGGCGGCAACCAGCAGAAGGTCGTGCTCGCACGAGAACTCAGCCGGAACCTCTCCCTCCTCGTCGCCGCTCAGCCGACGCGCGGCGTGGATGTCGGCTCTATCGAGTTCATCCACAAGCGGATCGTCGAGACCCGGGACGCCGGTGTTCCCGTGATCGTCGTCTCCACGGAGCTCGACGAGGTCGCGGCGCTCGCCGATCGGATCATGGTGATGTATCGCGGCCGCATCGTGGGCATCGTGCCAGGCGATACGCCGCGCGATGTGCTCGGACTGATGATGGCAGGCGAGTCACCCGCCGGAGAGGGAGTCGCGGCATGAGCGCCACCCAGGAGGCCGCCGCACCGGCACCGCCGTCGAAATGGCACGCCACCTTCGTCAAGATCACCCAGGGGAACGCCCTCATCTCCGTGCTGGCGGTGGTGCTCGCGCTCGCGATCGGCGGCATCCTCATCGCCGTCACCGATGAGGAGGTGCAGGCGGCTGCGAAGTACTTCTTCGCGCGGCCGATGGACACCATCGCCGCGGCCTGGGACGCCGTCTTCGGCGCGTACAGCGCGCTCTTCCAGGGTGCGATCTACAACTTCGGCGCCCCGACCTTCGCCMGGGCGATCAAGCCGCTCACCGAGACCCTCACGTTCGCGACGCCGCTGATCGCCGCCGGTCTCGGCGTCGCGCTGGCTTTCCGCATCGGCATGTTCAACATCGGCGGCCGGGGGCAGATGCTCATCGCCTGCGCCGCCGCGGGCTACGTCGGGTTCGCGTTCGATCTCCCCTTCCCGCTGCACATGATCCTCGCTGTGCTGGCCGGCCTCCTCGGCGGCGCGCTCTGGGGCGGCATCGCCGGGTTCCTCAAGGCGCGCACCGGGGCGCACGAAGTCATCGTGACGATCATGCTCAACTACGTCGCCTTCTACCTGATCTCGTGGATGCTGCGCACCCCCGGTCTGCTGCAGGCTCCGGGGTCGAACAACCCCAAGACCCCCCCGATGAAGGAGACGGCGGTCTTCCCCGAGCTGCTCGGGCCGCAGTTCAACCTGCACTTCGGATTCATCCTCGTCATCGCCGCCACGT
Organism: Microbacterium sp. P5_E9; assembly: GCF_054049175.1. Taxonomy (NCBI): domain Bacteria; kingdom Bacillati; phylum Actinomycetota; class Actinomycetes; order Micrococcales; family Microbacteriaceae; genus Microbacterium; species Microbacterium sp. P5_E9. Next base: position 9,044 of record NZ_JBFUMV010000012.1, read on the forward strand.
TACTGGTCGCCTGGATCCTGAATCGCTCGAGCCTCGGCTTCAAGTTCCGCGCCGTCGGTGAGAATCCGAACGCAGCCCGGGTGGCCGGCATCAACGTCAAGAACATGTACATCTACGGGATGCTGATCTCCGGCGCGCTGCTCGGCTTGGCCGGCGTCAACCAGATCCTCGGGACGGTGACCACGGGGTTCAGCGCTGACATCGATGCGGGCATCGGCTTCGACGGCATCACCGTGGCGCTGCTCGGGCGCTCGACCGCCTGGGGAACCTTCGCGGCCGGCATCCTGTTCGGCGGCTTCAAAGCCGGTGGCTTCGCGATGCAGGCGGCGGAGCAGATCCCGATCGAGATCATCGCGGTCGTGCAGTCGCTCATCGTCCTGTTCATCGCTGCGCCGCCGCTGATCCGCACGATCTTCTTCCTGCCATCGCCGGAGCGCGATCGCCGCCGGGCCGAGAAGGCACGCGAGAAGGCGCTCAAGGCCGAAGTCGCAGCACAAGCAGACCTCGAGGGGGTGGCCAAGTGACCTCCGTGGCGGTCTCCACCGCAGACGACCTGCCCGAGACGACGATCGTCCGCAGCTGGAAGGCGCCGGTCGCCATGGCGATCTTCGCCGTGCTCTACGTGATCCTGCTCCTCGCGGCGCCGCGCTCCGGCAGCACGACCTTCCGGCTCTCGACCGACTCCGATGCGATCCAGCTCCCCGATCTGGTCGTGCCCGTCATGCCGACGGCGTGGGTGTGCTGCGGCATCCTGATCCTCCTCGCCCTGGCATCGGCGTACTTCGTGCGTGCGGGCGGGAAGTCGCCGCTGTGGATCGTCATCGTCTATCTCGTGGTGTTCGTGGTCGGCTTCCTGACGTGGGCCGCCGCAGGGGCAACGATCCCGGTGCCGAGCCTGCTCGCCGGATCGCTCGCGCTGGCGGTGCCGCTCATCTACGGCGCACTGTGCGGCGTGATCGGCGAGCGCGCCGGCGTGGTGAACATCGCGATCGAAGGTCAGCTGCTCGCGGGCGCATTCACCGCTGCGGTCGTCGCGACGATCACCGGCCAGCCGTTCCTCGGGCTACTCGCGGCGATGGTCGCCGGCATGCTCGTCGCGGCAGTGCTGTCGGCGTTCGCGCTCAAGTACCTCGTCGACCAGGTGATCGTCGGAGTGGTCCTCAACGTCCTCGTCACGGGGCTCACGAGCTTCCTGTACTCGCAGGTGCTCGCCCCCAATGCCGCGACGCTGAACACACCCCCGCGCTTCGAGCGGGTCCCCATCCCGATCCTGAGTGAGATTCCGATCGTCGGGCCGGTCCTGTTCCGGCAGACGATCATCGTCTACATCATGTACATCGCCGTCGCGGCGGTGTACATCGGCATGTTCCACACCCGGTGGGGCCTGCGGCTTCGCTCCGTCGGCGAGCACCCGCAGGCGGCGGACACGGTCGGCATCAACGTGAACGCCACCCGGTTCTGGAACGTCCTGCTCGCGGGCGCGATCGCCGGCCTGGGCGGCACCGTGTTCACGATCGGCAACGGCATCGCGTTCAACAAGGAGATGACGGCCGGAGCGGGCTTCATCGCCCTCGCCGCGGTGATCTTCGGGCAGTGGGATCCGATCAAGGCGACCCTCGCTGCGCTGCTGTTCGGCTTCGCCTCGAACCTGCAGAACACCCTGAGCGTCATCGGCTCGCCGGTGCCCAGCGAGTTCATGCTGATGCTCCCGTACCTCGTGACGATCTTCGTCGTGGCGGGGGTGGTCGGAAAGTCGCGGGCTCCGGCCGCAGATGGCAAGCCGTATATCAAGGGATGACTTCGTGACCGACATCGACTGGGACGAACTGAGAGCGGTCGCGACCGAGGCGATGCAGCGGGCGTACGCGCCGTACTCGCGCTACCGGGTGGGTGCGGCGGCGCTGGTGTCGGACGGACGGATCGTCCGTGGCTGCAATGTGGAGAACGCCTCGTACGGCGTCACCCTCTGCGCCGAGTGCGGGCTCGTCTCCGACCTGCACATGTCCGGCGGGGGGCGGCTGGTCGCCTTCGTCTGCGTGAACAACGACGGCGAGACGATCATGCCGTGCGGACGCTGCCGGCAGCTCCTGTACGAGCACGCACTGCCCGGAATGCTCCTGGAGACCGTGTCCGGCATCCGCACCATCGATGAGGTGCTGCCGGACGCCTTCGGACCGCGCGATCTCGAAGAGGGCTCCCGATGACCCTTCGACAGGCTCAGGGACCGGATGCTGTGGAGGCCTTCGACGCCGTCGATGTGATCCGGGCCAAGCGCGACGGGGGAGCGGTTCCCGAGGCGGAGCTGCGCTGGATGGTGGATGCCTACACCCGGGGCTACGTCGCCGATGCGCAGATGGCCGCCTTCGCCATGGCGGTGCTCCTGAACGGCATGGGGCGCGATGAGATCCGCGTGATGACCGACGCCATGATCGCCTCGGGCGAGCGGATGAGCTTCGCCGGCCTCGGCAAGCCGACCGTCGACAAGCACTCCACCGGCGGGGTCGGCGACAAGATCACTCTCCCGCTGGCGCCGCTCGTCGCGGCCTTCGGGGTCGCCGTGCCGCAGCTCTCCGGCCGCGGTCTCGGGCACACCGGCGGAACGCTCGACAAGCTGGAGTCCATCCCGGGCTGGCGCGCAGCCATCTCCAACGACGAGATGTTCGCGCAGCTGCGCGATGTCGGCGCGGTCGTGTGTGCGGCCGGCTCGGGCCTCGCCCCTGCCGACAAAAAGCTCTACGCCCTGCGCGACGTCACCGGAACCGTCGAGGCGATTCCCCTCATCGCATCCAGCATCATGTCGAAGAAGATCGCCGAGGGCACCGACTCGCTCGTGCTGGACGTCAAGTTCGGCTCCGGCGCGTTCATGCGCGACGTGGATCGAGCCCGCGAGCTCGCCCGCACGATGGTCGCGCTCGGCACCGATTCGGGCGTCGCGACGACGGCTCTGCTCACCGACATGAACACCCCGCTGGGGCTCGCGATCGGCAATGCCAACGAGGTGCGCGAGTCCGTCGAGGTGCTGGCAGGTGGCGGGCCGGCCGACATCGTCGAGCTCACGGTGGCCCTCGCGCGCGAGATGCTCACGCTTGCCGGGCAGCCCGACGCGGACGTCGAGGCGGCGCTGCGCGACGGCCGTGCGATGGACGTCTGGCGGGCGATGATCCGCGCGCAGGACGGGGATCCGGATGCCGCGCTCCCGACGCCGCGCGAGACCCACACCGTCACGGCCGACGTCGCGGGTGTCGTGACCAGGATGGACGCGCTGCCGTTCGGCGTCGCCGCCTGGCGGCTCGGCGCCGGCCGGGCACGGGCGCAGGATCCGGTGATCCACGAAGCGGGCATCGATCTGCACGTGAAGCCGGGGGACGCCGTCACTGCGGGTCAGCCGCTGTTCACTTTGCTCGGGCATGATGGAACCAGGTTCGAACGCGCCCTGGACGCCCTGGCGGATGCCTGGGCGATCGGTGCCGAAGCTCCGGCATCCGCCCCGCTTGTGCTCGAGCGCATCTCCGCCTGATCACCACCCCCGCCACTGAGGAGTCCGACATGCCCATCGACCAGCACGGCGATGCCGTTATCGAGGGAGTCTCGATCCGGAGCCTGCCGAAGGTGTCACTGCACGACCACCTCGACGGGGGTGTGCGCCCGGCGACCATCATCGAGCTCGGCGGCGAGATCGGCCTCGATGTGCCCGACACCGACGCTGAGGGCCTCGCGGGCTGGTTCGCGGAGAAGAGCGACTCCGGGTCGCTCGTGGAATACCTCAAGACCTTCGATCTGACGACCGCGGTCATGCAGACCGCCGATGGTCTCCGCCGGGTCGCGCGGGAGTTCGTCGAGGACCTCGCGATCGATGGCGTGGTCTATGGCGAGGTGCGCTGGGCCCCCGAGCAGCACCTGACTCGCGGCCTGTCCCTCGAGGAAGCCGTCGAGGCTGTGCAGGCCGGCATCGACGAGGGCGAGGATGCCGCGGACCGCGCGGGTCGCGACATCCGTGTCGGCCAGCTCATCACAGCGATGCGACACACCGACCGATCCCTCGAGATCGCCCGCCTCGCGGTCGAGTACCGCAATCGCGGCGCTGTCGGGTTCGACATCGCGGGTCCGGAAGACGGGTTCCCGCCGTCGAACCATCGTGCCGCGTTCGACTATCTCGCCTCGGAGTTCTTCCCGGTCACGGTGCACGCCGGCGAGGCAGCCGGGCTGGAGTCGATCCGCTCCGCTCTGCTGGACGGCCACGCGCTGCGTCTCGGCCACGGGGTGCGCATCGCCGAAGACCTCGAGGTCGTCCAGCGTTCCGGCGAAGAGGTGCTCGTGAAGTTCGGCGATCTGGCCCGCTGGGTGCGCGACCGCGAGATCCCGCTCGAGCTCTCACCGTCGTCGAACCTGCAGACCGGAGCGATCGAGCGCTGGGGCACCACGCTCGAAGACCACCCGTTCGATCTGCTCTACCAGCTCGGCTTCTGCGTGACGGTGAATGTCGACAACCGCACCATGAGCCGCACCTCGCTCACCCGCGAGCTCGCCCTGCTGGCCGAGACCTTCGAGTACGACCTCGATGATCTCGAGACCTTCCAGCTCAACGCCGCCGCCGGCTCGTTCCTCCCGGTCGAGGAGCGCGAGGAGCTCATCGACCTCATCAGCGAGGGCTTCGAGCGGTAGGAGCGGATGCCGCGGCTCAGCGCTGCGCGGCTGCCGGGCTCGCGACGGCTGGGCTCCGCAGCGCCTTGGCCTCCGCGCGGACGGCGCCGCGGTAGGCGTCCTTGTTGACGTAGTACGCCATGCGTTCGAGTCCGAGGTACTTGTAGCCCCCGGTGAGGTCGGGCCAGGGCTCACCGGTCACCCGAGCACGGAATGCGGCGGCGCCCTGCGGGTCACGCTCGAGCCGCGCGAGATAGGCCGCGAGCAGGTCGGCCTGCTCGTACCGGCCCTGCCAGCCGATTCCGGACGCCTCGAGCATGCCCATCACGTAGAGCCCGTTGAACGACGGGGGAAAGATGTTGAGGAAGAGCTCGGGTGCCATCCCCGACCAGTTGAGCTCGCCGCGCTCGACGAACGGGTAGTCCAGCGTGTAGCCGGTGGCCAGCAGCACCAGGTCGTACTCGCTCGCAGACCCGTCGCGGAAGTGCACGGTCGTGCCGTCGAACCGGTCGACGTCTGGCCGCACCTGAAGGTCGCCCTGGCCGAGATGGTTCAGGATCAGCGTGTTCACGATCGGGTGGGACTCGTAGATCTTGTAGTCGGGCTTCGGGAACCCGAACCGCACGGGGTCGCCGGTGAATGCCCGCAGCACCCGGGTGTCGATGAACTGCTTGATCCGTGCGGGCAGGGGCTTGCCCTGGTTGAGGGTGTCAGAGGGGCGTCCGAACAGATACCTGGGAACGAAGTAGTACCCGCGTCGCACGCTCATGTCGACGGATGCCGCGTGGTGCACGGCATCCACGGCGATGTCGCAGCCCGAGTTGCCCGCCCCGATGATGAGCACCCGCTTGCCGGTGAGCTGCGACGGGCGCTTGTACGCGCTCGTGTGCAGCAGTTCGCCAGTGAAGTCGCCCTGGAACGTGGGGATGTTCGGCTCGGCGAGTGTGCCGTTGGCGAGGATCACGCCGTCGTAGCGCGCCTCGATCGGACCATCGGGCGCGTCGGCGCGCAGCATCCATCCGCCGTCGTCGGTCTTCTCCACGCCGGTGACCCGGGTCTCGAAGCGGTAGGCGTCGGTCAGCCCGAAGCGCTCGGCGAAGTCACGGAAGTACTGCAGGAGGGTGCGGTGGCCCGGGTAGTCGACCATGGAGACCATCGGGAACTCGGTGAACTCGGTCGTCGTGCGCGACGAGATGAGGTGCGCCGATTCGTACATGGTGGAGCGGGGATTGTCGATGTCCCAGAGCCCGCCGACACCTTGCGCGGCTTCGAAGCCGTCGAAGGCGATATCGGCCTGCTGCAGCGCCCGCGCCGCGGCGAGGCCGGAGGGACCCGCACCGATGATCGCGTAGCGGTGCCGACTCACGGGAGGGATGCCGCGAGGGAGCCGACCAACTCGGTCAGCTGCGCCGTCATGTCCGCGTCGGAGATCGTCGGGGTGCCGTCGCCGGCCTGCGGACCGTAGTCGCCGAAGGAGGAGTGGCTGGCGCCCTCGATCTGGTCGAGCTCGGCGTCTTGGGGGAGGAGGTCACTGGCATCGGCGATCTTGTCCGGGGTGGAGAGGCCGTCCTCGCTGCCGCCGATGCTCAGCACCGGCAGCCCTGAGGCGGTCAGATCAGTCGAGCAGTACGAGCCGAACAGCACCAGGGCGTCGGCATCCGAGGCGAGCATGCACGAGCGGACGCCGCCGAGGGAGTGGCCGCCGATCATCCACGTGTCGATGTCGGGGGCGAGGCTGGTGAAGGCGTCGAGGGGCCGCAGGTCGAAGAACGCGAGGTTCAGCCAGGGTTTGGTGATGACGACGGTGATGCCGTCCTCGGCCACGAGGTCGGACAGCTTCGCGGCGTAGGCCCATGAGTCGACCTTGCCGCCCGGGACGAACACCAGTCCGACGTCGCCGGCACCTTCGGCGGGAGCGAGCACGATGCCGGCCGAGTCATCGGTGATGACGATGCGGTCGTCGGCCTTGACCGCGGCCAGCGGCTCGGGCTCCGCCTGAGACACACCGACCTGGCTCCAGATCACGATGCCGACGATGGCGATCAGGATGAGCCCGCCGATGACCCCGAAGATCCAGGCCAGGATGCGGCGGAGACGGCGGCGAGGGCGCTTGGTTTCGGCAGGCGTGTTCATCGTCGATCAGTCTAGGTCGACCCACCCTGAGCAACCGCCGCAGGGCGTTACAGCTCGGCCTGGCGAGCCGCGACGACCTCCTGGATCTGCGCGAAGAGCGGATGCCCCGGCTCGAGGCCGGTGACCGAGGCGGTGAAGGCGGCGGCATCCTGTTGCCGCAGCAGTGATTGCAGCTGCACCGACTGCTCGTCCTCGGCGTCGTCGAAGGCGAGCGCCGCGCCCATCGCGGCGACGAGGCCGGTCGTCCCGAGACCCCGCTCGGCCGCTTCAGCAGCGGGGCCGACGAACCGCTCGTGACGGGAGAGCTTGCGCAGCGGCTGTCGACCGACCCGCCACACCGTGTCGGGGAGGGCGGGATTGCGGAACCGGTTCACGATGGTCGCGCGGTAGGTCGCGAGATCGTCAGGGTCGAGGCCGTGCTTGACCGCGAGCAGGGCGGAGGTCTCCTCCAGCGCCGCGGCGACGCGCGCGGCGATTGCCGGGTCGGCGAGGGCATCCGAGATGCGCTCGACGCCGGCCTGCGCGCCGAAGTACGCGGTCGTGGCGTGACCGGTGTTGACGGTGAAGAGCTTGCGCTCGATGTAGGGGGCGAGGTCGTCCACGAAATGCGCACCGGGGATGGCCGGCGGGTCGTCGCCGAACGGCGGACGCTCGATCGCCCACTCGAAGAACGGCTCCACCGTCACGTCCACGCCGCCGCCTTCGGGCTGACCGGGCACGATCCGATCCACCGCGGTGTTGGCGAAGACCGCACGCGACTCCAGGGCGATCCACGCATCGCCGGCGAGGGCGACGACCTCGTCGCGGAGCAGGTCGGTGGCGTTGATTGCGTTCTCGCAGGCCATGATCTGCAGCGGTGGGGACGCCGGGTCGCGCAGGGCGAGACCCGCCACGATGTGCGGGGCGACGAACTTCAGGATCGTGGGGCCCACGGCGGTCGTGACGATGTTCGCGGTCGCGATCTCGTCGACGACGACCTCTGGGTGGGTGGCGCTGTTGACGGCGCGGAAGCCCGTGACCACCTTGTCGGTGCCGCCGGCGCCCACCTCGTGCACGGTGTACGAGTCGACCGCGTTGATCGCATCGACGAGCGGGGCCGCGACATCCGAGAACACGAGGTCGTAGCCGCCCTCATGCAGGAGGAGGCCGACGAACCCCCGCCCGATGTTGCCCGCGCCGAAGTGGACGGCCTTCATGACTCGTTGACGGCGCTCAGGATGCCGAAGAGCTCCTCGGCGGTCGAAGCGGCCTTGAGCCGGGCCACGTCGTCTTCATCCGAGAAGAGGATGGCGATCTGCGACAGGATCTCGAGATGCTCGTCACCCTTCCCCGCGATCCCGACGACGAACGTCACCGGCTCACCGTCCCAGTCCACTCCGCCGTCGTAGCGGACGAACGAGAGCGCAGAATCCAGGATCGTCGCCTTCATCTCATTCGTCCCGTGCGGGATCGCGAGTTCGGCGCCCATATAGGTCGACACGGTCAGTTCGCGCTGCTGCATCGCGTCGAAGTATTCGTTCGTGACTGCGCCGGCCGCCTCGAGGATGTCGGCGGCCTCCTTCATCGCGTCGAGCTTCGTCGAGCCACCGGGGTGGATTCGAATCTGACCGATCGTCAGAACCTCGCGTGTCATGCTTGCCGCCTTTCGCGTCCACGGGGTGCCGCGGACGTCAGTGGAACAGGGATCCAGTGGAACTTCAGCAGAAGCCACGGGACCGGGGGCGTCGCGCCGTCCCGGCCCCGCAGCCGTTTCAACGCCTACGCACCGTCCTTGTGCTGGTCGACGACGAGTTCTACGACTTCGTCGTACCGAGGCGAGTTCATGAAGTTGTCGACGGACACGTGGACCGAGTTCGGCGACTGCTGCCGAGCCCGCTCGGTGAGCTGGTTCTGCGTGATGACCAGGTCGGCCGTGCCGTCGAGGTTCGCGATGGCCTTGTTGACCACGGTGACGCCCTCGACGCCCGCCTTCTTGATCTTGTTGCGCAGCACGCTCGCACCCATCGCGGACGACCCCATGCCGGCGTCGCACGCGAACACGATGCTCTTGATCTCGCGCGCCGTCGCGGTCGCCGGCCCACCGGCACCGTCGGCCTGGGTCGCAGCTCCGCCGCGCAGGTTCGACAGGGCGTCCGAGCTCTTGCCCTTGGCCGCCTCGGTCTGCGTGATGGCCGCGCCGAAGGCGTCATCCGTGATCGCCATCGACTCGAGGTCGCGCTTCCGCGAGGCGCGGAGGATGAGTCCGGCGATGAGGAAGGTGACCGTCGCCGACAGGATCACGGAGAGGATGACCGCGAAATACGACCCGTTCGCCGTCTGCAGGAGGATCGCGAAGATGCTTCCCGGCGCAGCCGGCGCGCGCAGCGCGCCGCCCAGCAGCATGTTCGTCGTGACTCCGGTCGCACCGCCCGCGATGAGGGCGAGGATCAGGATCGGCTTCATCAGCGCGTACGGGAAGTACACCTCGTGGATGCCGCCGAAGAACTGGATGATCGCCGCACCGGGGGCGGAGGCGCGCGCCGCACCGATTCCGAAGAAGGTGAACGCCAAGAGCAGCCCCACGCCGGGGCCGGGGTTGGCCTCGAGGAGGAACAGGATCGAGGAGCCTTCTTCCGCGGCCTGCGCGAGACCGAGCGGTGTCAGCACACCGTGGTTGATGGCGTTGTTGAGGAAGAACACCTTCGCCGGCTCGATCAGGATGCTGGTCAGCGGCAGCAGGTTCATGTCGACCAGCCACTCGACCCCGCGACCGAGCGCCGCCATGATCCAGTTGACGATCAGCGCCACCGGATAGAACCCGACGATCGCCATCACGAAGCCCCAGATGCCGGCGGAGAACATGTTGACGAGCATCTCGAAGCCCGCCTTGATCTTGCCCTCCCAGAGCGAGTCGAGCCACTTCATCGTGTAGGCGGCGAGGGGGCCGAGGATCATGGCGCCGATGAACATATGCACCTGCGGCAGCTGGGCGGCGCCTTCCGCGAGCCCGTCGTTGAACTGCTTGACGATGTAGTCCGACCCCGCGATCGCGCCCATGGTCGCGATCGACCCCACGACGCCACCACGGATGTTGTAGACCATGCTGCCGCCCGTGTAGGCGATGATCAGCGGGAGCAGGTAGTGGATGAACGGCCCGACGATCGTCGCGAGGGCCTCGTTCGGAGTCCAGCCGACGTCGATGAAGAACGCCGTGAAGATGCCCMACGCGATGAGCGCGGGGATGTTCGGCATGATCATGCCGGAGAGGAACGTGCCGAAGCGCTGGACGTGAACCTGCGCCTGCTTGGCTCCTGTGGTGGGTGTCGACGCCGTTGTCATGACTGGGTCTCCTTACAATCGGGCCGCGGCCGATTGAGCCGCACTTCGGGCGGTTGCCGCGCTGTTCGCGGCGAGGGCAGCCTCGGCGATGACTCGCGCATCGTCGAGGGAGTACTGCAGAAGCGACGCACGCACGTCGGCGAGCGCCGTCGGCGCCATCGACAGGCTCTTCGCGCCGAGGCCCACCAGGACGACGGCCAGGAGCGGATCGGCTGCGGCTTCACCGCAGATCCCCACCGGCTTGCCATTCGCCTCGCCGGCGGCGCCGACCTCCCCGATGAGCCGGAGCACGGCGGGATGCCACGGATCCTGGAAGGCCGCCACCGACCCGAGCAGCCGGTCGGCGGCGAGCGTGTACTGGGTGAGGTCGTTCGTGCCGATCGAAGCGAAGTCGGCGATGCCGAGAATCCGATCGGCCAGCAGCGCGGACGACGGCACCTCCACCATGACGCCGGCGGTTTTGATGCCATAGTCCTTGGCGATGGCGACGAAGTACTCGGTCTCCTCGACCGTCGCGACCATCGGCGCCATCACCCAGAGGTCCGCCCCGCCTTCCGGGCTCTTCCGAGTCAGGGCATCCGCCTCGGCAAGCGCGGTCAGCTGCTCGCGGAGGATGTCCTCGCTCGCCTGCAGGGCACGGATGCCGCGGAGCCCGAGGGCCGGATTCTCCTCGTGCGCGTCGTTGAGGAACGCGAGCGGCTTGTCGGCGCCGGCGTCGAGCACGCGCACGACGACTTTCTTGCCGGGGAACGCCGAGAGCAGCTGCCGGTACGACTCGCGCTGCTGCTCGACGGTCGGTGCCTGTGTGGAGCTCAGGAAGAGGAACTCGGTCCGGAACAGACCAACGCCCTCAGCCCCGAGCGACACCGCGTCGGCGGCGCCTTCCGGCTTTCCGAGGTTGGCCAGCAGCGGGATCGGGGTGCCGTCGGCGAGTGCGCCGTCGGTGATGGGTGCTGCCGCGGCGTGCGCGCGCTCCTCGGCGCGGGTCTGCGCCCGCTCGAGCTCCTCGCCGGTGGGCTGCGTCGTGACGACGCCGGCCGCGGCATCCACGATCACGGTCTCGCCGTCGATCAGGCCCTTCGCGTCCACCGCCCCGACGATCGCGACGATCGACTTCTCCCTGGCGAGGATCGCGGTGTGCGAGGTGGGACCGCCGTCGGTGGTGATGAGCGCGAGAACCTTGTCGAGGTCGAGCAGCGCCGTGTCGGCGGGAGCCAGATCCTTGGCGACGAGGACGAAGGGATGCCCCGGATCGGGCACGCCAGGAGCCGGCACGCCGCGCAGCCGGGCGATCACGCGCTGGGCGACGTCGTCCAGGTCGGCAGCGCGCTCGCCGAGGTAGCCGCCCATGGCGACGAGCTGGTCGCGGAAGGAGGCGAAGGCGTCGAACACGGCGTACTCGGCAGTGCTTCCCCGCGCGATCCTGCTGTCGATCTCGGACTCGAGTGAGGGGTCCTCGGCCATCATCGCCTGCGCTTCGAGCACGTCCTGTGCCGCCCCGCCTGCCTGCGCGCCGCGCTGCTCGAGCTCGCGCGCCACGGCGCCGACCGCCTCGCGTACGCGTGCGGTCTCGTCAGCGATGCTCAGCGCGCTCGCCGCGTCATCGGGTGCCGGCAGGGGCTCGGACATCCGGGCCACCGGCCCCTGGGCGACGCCGAGACCGATCCCGACTCCTCGCAATTCAGCCATGTTCTACTCCGCGTCGTGGTCGGTGGAAAGGAGGTCTGCCAGGGTGTCGAGCGCTGCCTCGGCGCCTTCGCCGTCGGCGGAGAGCACCACGTAGTCGCCCTTCTCCGCGCCGAGCGAGATGACCCCCAGGATGCTCGCCGCGTTGACCGGGGTGCCCGAAGCCTTGGCGACGGTGATCGGGATGCCGGCATCTTTCGCAGCCTGCGCGAACAGCTTCGCTGGGCGGGCATGCAGACCATGAGCCGAGCCGATCCGCACCGTGCGGGTGAGTGGGGCCATTGTTCGATTCCTCTCGGGAACGTGCGTCGCTGCGCGGCATCCGCTGTCTGGCGTCATCGACGCGTCGCGTCGGCCGCGCCCTTGTGCTCATTCTTGTGAAAAGCCTGGAGGCGGACAAGGACCACTGTCCCGCGCGCCGCGGAACTGTTGGCGGAGGCGCGGCGCGGAGTGGAGTCACGAGGGCGTCAGCCCTGGGCGAGCCGCTCTTCGAGTCCGAGCTTGGCAGCGGGCCACTCGCCGGGGAGGATCGAGAACACCACGGTGTCGCGGATGGTCCCGTCCGGACCGAGCCGGTGATTGCGCAGCACGCCGTCCTGCTTGGCGCCGAGACGCGCGATGGCGGCGCGGGACTGCCGGTTGTGCCAGTGCGTGCGCAGCTCGACGGCGATCGCGTCGCACGTCTCGAACGCATGGGTGAGCAGCAGGAGCTTGGCTGCGGAGTTCACGGCGGTGCGCTGCGCGGTCGGCGAGATCCAGGTGTGGCCGATCTCGACATGGCGGTTGGCCTGGTCGATGTTGCAGAACGTCGTCATGCCGGCCAGGCGACCGGTGTCGAGCCGCCGGATGACCCAGGCGTTCATGTGGCCCTCGGACTGCCACGTCAGCCGGCGTTCGATCTCGTCGGGCACGCCCTCGGGGGTCGGGACGGAGGTGTACCAGGCGTGCTCGAGTCCCTGCGCTGCTTCGGCGAGTTCAGGAGCATGCTCGGCGTCGAGGGGCTCGAGCCGCACCCAGGCGTTCTCGAGGGTGAGCGGGACGGTCAGCAGCACGATCCGAGCCTAGGGCGAATCCGGGCGATGCATGGTGGCTTCGACGACCGCTGCCGCGGCGGCGGCGTCGTGGCCGGTGATCTGGGAGGCCGCCTGCGCCGCCGCGACCGCCCTTCGCCCGGCGGGGAGGCCCACCGCGGCGCCGACCACGACGAAGGTGAGCACGCCGGCTCCGACGAGGAGCCACTCGATGGGCACCTGGTCGGCGAGTGGGCCCAGGATCGCCATCCCGAGCGGCATCGCCACGGCCATGACGATGCCGACGAAGCCGAAGACCCGACCTTGGCGCTCAGGCTCGACCGTCTCCTGGAGGAGCGTCATCGACGAGGTCGAGAAGAACGGGACCATGATGCCGACGAGGAACATGAAGCCGAAGAACACCCAGATGTTCGGGGACAGCCCGAGCCCGATCGAGAGGGCGCCGAACAGGAGGGAGGACGTGATGATCAGCCCGATCCGGCTGCGCTTCGCGTAGACGGTCGCGACGAGCACGCCGCCCAGGATCATCCCGACGCTGAACATGATCTCCAGCACGGCGAGGTTGACGACGTTCTGCTGCGCGCCGGCGTCGAACGAGCGCACCGCCATGAGCGGCGTGAGGTTCGATGGCGCAACCGTGAGCAGGAAGACGATCGCGAACAGCAGAAGCAGCCAGCGGACGAAGGCGTGGTGCGCGACATAGCGCACACCGTCGGCGAGATCGGCGAAGTAGCCGGGCTGGACGTCGCCGGTGCGCCGCACGGCGGTGACCGGAATGAGCGCGATGAGCCCGATCCCGATCGCCGCGGTCACGACATCGATGAAGAAGATGGGGATGAGGGCGCCGACAGCGCTGCTGAGGGTCGCCGATGCCCAGGCGTAGATCGCTCCGGCTGCTGCGGGGGCGACGAGGGCCATCGTCGACTGGATGGATCCGTTGAGGCCGTTCACCCGGATGAGATGCCGGGTGGGCACGATCTGGGGGATGATCGCCGAGACCGCGGGCATCTGGATCCCCGCCCCCGCCGAGCGCACCGCCATCGTGAGGAAGATGAGCCACACGGCGTCGTAGCCCGACATCATCACGAGCGCGAGGGCGAGGGTCGAGACGGCGATCGCGGCATCCGCGCCGATGATCAGCAGTTTGCGGTTGTGCCGGTCGGCCCAGACTCCGCCGAAGACCGAGACGAGCGCCTGGGGGAGGAACCCGAAGATCGCGGCCAGCGCCATGATGCTGCCGGACTTGTATTCGATCGTGAGGTACCAGAAGACCGCGTACTGCACGAGCATCGACCCGAGCAGGCTGACGGTCTGCCCGCCCAGGAACAGCACAGTGTCCCGCAGCCAGCGCGGGCGATCGGATGCCTCAGCCGCGGCATTCCCTGTTTCGTCGATCATTCTGTGCACACCCTCGTCCAAACTCGCGATATATCGTGAATTCGGACTGTAGCACCGGAGCCGTGTGTTTCGCGATATATCTCGAGTTGGATCTGCTCACGAGGCGGCGTCGAGCATTGCCCTCGCGCCGGCGCCGAGCGATTCGATCTTGGCCCGTGCGTGCTCGGCGGAGTCACCGCGGACGTCGAGGTACAGCTTCAGCTTCGGTTCGGTGCCGCTCGGGCGCACGATGAGCCGCGACCCGTCCGCGAGCCAGAGGCGCAGCACATCGCTCGGCGGGAACTCCGAGTCGCCGTCGAGCAGATCGTCGATCTGGGTGACCTCGACCCCGCCGACCTCGGCCGGGCGGTGGGCGCGCAGAGCGGACATCATCTGCCCGATGACGGCGAGATCATCGACCCGGATCGAGATCTGGTCGCTCGCGAATGAGCCGAACGTCTCGTCGAACTCGCGCAGCAGGTCCCGGAGGGTGGCCCCGCGGCCGCGGGCCTCGGCGACCATGCCGAGCATCGCGACCGTCGCGGACAGCCCGTCCTTGTCGCGGACCGTCTCCGGATTCACGAGGTAGCCCAGGGCCTCCTCGAATCCGAAGACCAGGCCAGGGGCGCGGGAGATCCACTTGAACCCCGTGAGCGTCGCGTGGAAGTCCAGGCCGTAGTGCTCCGCGACGGTCTGCAGGCCCGGGGACGAGACGAGCGAGCAGGCCAGCGACGCGCCGGCGCCTTCGAATTCCGGTTCCTGAGCCTCTCGAAGGGCCTGTGCCAGGCGTGCGGCGCGCCAGCCGAGCAGGAGGCCGATCTCGTTGCCGGTGAGCCGGCGCCAGCCCCCTTCGACCTGGTCGTCGGGCAGTGCAACGGCGAGCCGGTCGGCGTCGGGGTCGTTGGCGATGACCAGTTCGGCACCCGCGGAGCGCGCTGCCTCGAAGGCCAGGTCCATCGCGCCGGGCTCTTCCGGGTTCGGGAAGGCGACCGTCGGGAACCCGCCGTCGGGCTCGATCTGCTCGTCGACGACCACCGGGGCGGGGTAGCCCGCCACCTCGACGATCCGCGACAGCGTCTCCCAGCCGACGCCGTGCATCGCCGTGTAGATCCAGTGCAGGCCTTCGGCGCCCGGCGGCGCGGGCGCCACCGCTGCGGTCGCGTCGACATACGCATCGACGACGGACTCCGGTGCGGTCACGAATCCGAGCGACCGCGGCAGCCGTGACACATCGCCGTCGTCCGCGATGCGCTGGATGTGCGCGGCGATCTCGCCGTCGGCCGGCGGCACGATCTGGGCGCCGTCGTCGGCGCCGCCGAGATAGACCTTGTAGCCGTTGTCGTCGGGCGGGTTGTGGCTGGCGGTGACCATCACTCCCGCATCGGCGCCGAGGTGGCGCACCGCGAAGGCGAGCACGGGTGTCGGCAGCAGGCGCGGAAGCAGGATCGCGCGCACGCCCGCGCCTGCGAACAGCTCGGCGGAGTCCTGCGCGAAGACGCGGGAGTTGCGGCGGCCGTCGTAGCCGATGACAACGCTCGGGCCGCCGCCGAGGACCTCGTCGGCCTCCCCACTGGAGTGCCGCTCGAGCAGGTAGGCGGCGAGCCCGGCGGCAGCCTGCGCGACCAGCACGCGGTTCATCCGGTTGCTGCCGGCGCCCAGGCGTCCGCGGAGCCCAGCGGTGCCGAAGGCGAGGCGGCCGGCGAAGCGGTCTTCGAGGTCTGCGGTGGCCTCGGCATCCTCCTCCTGGGCGCGCTCGATGAGCTCTTCGAGCTCCGCCCGCGTCTCACCGTCGGGGTCCTGGGCGAGCCAGGCCTGGGCTCGTTCGATGAGCTCGCTCACAGTGCTCCGATCACTTTCGCCAGGAGGGAGGAGATGACCGGCTCGGCCTCGCGGCCGGCCTCGATGACCTCCTGGTGGCTGAGCGGGGTCTTCTGGATGCCCGCGGCCATGTTCGTGATGAGCGAGAAGCCGAGGATCTCCATGCCGGCCTGCCTTGCCGCGATCGCCTCCAGCGCCGTCGACATGCCGCAGATGTGGCCGCCGACGACCTTGGCCATCTGCACTTCGGCCGGGGTCTCGTACTGCGGCCCGCTGAACTGGCAGTACACACCCTCGTCGAGCGTCGGGTCGATCGAGCGGGCGAGATCACGCAGCCGCAGCGAATACAGGTCGGTCAGGTCGATGAAGGTCGCGCCCTCGAGCGGCGAGGCGCCGGTGAAGTTGATGTGGTCGCTGATGAGCACCGGCTGACCGGGACGCCAGGTATGGCGGATGCCGCCCGCGCCGTTGGTGAGCACCATCGTGCGGACGCCGGTCGCCGCCGCGGTGCGCACGCTGTGCACGACCCGGCGCACCCCGTGGCCCTCGTAGTAGTGAGTGCGCGCGCCGATGATGAGGACCCGCTTGCCACGGGGGGTCAGCACACTGCGCAGCGTCCCGCCGTGTCCCTCCAGGGCGGGACGGCTGAAGCCCGTCACCTCGCTCGCGTCGATCGTCGCGGTCGTCTCGCCGATGAGCTCAGCGGACTGAGCCCATCCGCTGCCGAGCGTGAGTGCGATGTCGTGACGGTCGACGCCGGTGATCCGCGCGATGTCGGCGGCGGCATCCGCGGCGACGGCGAACGGGTCTGCGGTCGGGTCGTCGAGAGGGTGGTCGTTGCTCGCTGACATGACCCCACTCTAGGAATCCCGAGCGTGCGGGGCTAGCCGGGCGGGTGCCGGATGCCGCGGCCCGCGTCTGCGACTGTGAGAATGGGACGCATGTCCCTGAGCTTCGAACGCACGCAGAGTGTCGCGATCATCGGCGGCGGGCCCGGCGGATATGAAGCGGCTCTGGCCGCCGCTCAGCTGGGTGCCGAAGTCACTCTCGTGGAGCGCGCCGGCGTCGGCGGGTCCGCCGTGATCACCGATGTCGTGCCGTCCAAGTCGCTGATCGCGACCGCGGACGCCGCTGTCGCGATCGCCGGAGCGAGCGAGCTCGGCGTTCAGCTGTTCGCGCACAGCCACGACGGCAAGCCGCTCACCCCCGAGATCGCGATCAACCTCGCGGCGGTCAACAAGCGGCTGCTGTCGCTGGCCCGCCAGCAGTCCGACGACATGCGCGCGTCGCTGGTCGAGGCCGGCGTGCGGATCATCTCCGGACACGGCCGGCTCGAGGGACCGGGCGCGGTCGTCGTCTCCACAGGTCCCGGCGGCACCGACTTCGATCGCATCGAGGCCGACACGCTCGTCGTGTCGGTGGGCGCTTCGCCGCGCGAGCTGCCGAGCGCCAAGCCCGACGGCAAGCGGATCCTCACCTGGACCCAGCTCTACGAGATGCCCGCGCTGCCCGAGCACCTGATCGTCGTGGGCTCGGGAGTCACCGGAGCCGAGTTCGCCTCTGCCTATATGAACCTCGGCGCGAAGGTGACGCTGGTCTCCAGCCGCGAGCGCGTGCTCCCCGGCGAGGACGCGGATGCCGCGGCCGTGCTCGAGAAGGTCTTCAAGCGCGGCGGGATGACGGTGCTCTCCAAGTCGCGCGCCGACAAGGTGGAGCGCATCGGCGACGGGGTGCTCGTCACCCTCGCCGATGGGCGCACTGTCGAGGGCAGCCACTGCCTGATGGCCGTCGGCTCGGTTCCCAACACCGCGGGCATCGGCCTCGCGGAGGCGGACGTGCAGATGACCGAATCCGGCCACATCCAGGTCAATCGCGTCGCGCGCACGTCGGTGCCGAACATCTATGCGGCGGGGGACTGCACGACGTTCGTGCCGCTCGCGTCGGTCGCCTCGATGCAGGGCCGCACGGCGATCTTCCACGCTCTCGGCGATGTCGTGATCCCGATCGACCACCGGCGCATCACCGCGAACATCTTCACGGCCCCCGAGATCGCGACGGTCGGCTGGCAGGAGACCGACATCGCCGCCGGGCTCATCAACGGAGTGGTCCACAAGCTCCCGCTCGCCGCGAACCCGCGCGCGAAGATGATGGGGGTCAAGGACGGCTTCGTGAAGCTGCTCGCCCGCGAGGGCGATGGCACGGTGATCGGCGGCGTCATCGTCGCCCCCCGCGCCTCGGAGCTCATCTACCCCATCGCGATCGCCGTCGAGCGCCGGCTGACCGTCGACCAGTTCTCTCGGGTGTTCACGGTCTACCCGTCGGTCTCCGGCAGCATCTCAGACGCGGCCAAGGCGATGCACGTGGTCGATCGCACCGCCGACCCCGGAGCCTGAGGCTCGGGTCGCATACCGCGAAGGCGGGCGAGCGGATGTCGCGGCATCCGTCCCGCAGCGTCAGGAGATCGTCAGCAGCTGGTGACCTGACGGCACCGTGGTGCCGGGGCTCGCGTTGATCGACCCGATCACGCCGTCCTTGTGCGCCTGGATGGGCTGCTCCATCTTCATCGCCTCGAGCACCACCACGAGGTCGCCCTTGACGACCTGCTGGCCGTCCTCGACGGCGACCTTCACGATCGTCGCCTGCATCGGCGACTTGACCGCGTCTCCGGATGCCCCGGCGACGACGCTCGGCGAGTGCGAGCGGCGTGACGGCGGCACCGCGGCGGGACGCCCGGCCGTGGCGGAGCCGACGACCACCCGGTCGGGGAGGCTCACCTCGAGGCGCTTGCCACCGACCTCGACGACGACGGTGTGCCGGGCCTCAGGGTGCTTGGGACCGTCGAGCTCGCCGTCCCACGGCGGGATGTCGTTGACGAACTCGGTCTCGATCCACCGGGTGAAGATTCCGAAGGTGCCGTTCTCGGCGGTGAAGGCCGGGTCGCGCACCACCTTGCGGTGGAACGGGAGCACGGTCGGAAGGCCGCCGACCTCGAACTCGTCGAGGGCGCGCCGCGCACGCTCGAGTGCCTCGGCGCGGTCGCGGCCGGTGACGATGATCTTGCCCAGCAGCGAGTCGAAGGCGCCGCTGACGCTGTCGCCGGCGGTGACGCCGGAGTCAAGGCGGATGCCTGGTCCGCCGAAGGTCTTGAAGACCTTGATCGGACCGGGCTGGGGCAGGAAGCCACGCCCAGGGTCCTCGCCGTTGATGCGGAACTCGATGGAGTGGCCGACCGGTTCGGGATCGCCGTAGCCGATCTCCTCGCCTTCGGCGAGGCGGAACTGCTCGCGCACGAGGTCGATTCCGGTGACCTCTTCGGACACGGGGTGCTCGACCTGCAGGCGGGTGTTCACCTCGAGGAACGAGATCGTCCCGTCGGCTCCGATCAGGAACTCGCAGGTGCCCGCTCCGACGTAGCCCACTTCGCGCAGGATCGCCTTGGAGGCCGAATAGAGGATGTCGTTCTGCGCCTCGGTGAGGAACGGCGCCGGCGCCTCCTCGACGAGCTTCTGGTGGCGGCGCTGCAGCGAGCAGTCGCGCGTCGAGATGACGACGACGTTGCCCGCGGCATCCGCGAGGCACTGCGTCTCGACGTGTCGCGGCTTGTCGAGGTACTTCTCGACGAAGCACTCGCCGCGGCCGAACGCGGTGACCGCCTCGCGAGTGGCGGACTCGAACAGCTCGGGGATCTCCTCGGCGGTCCTGGCGACCTTGAGGCCACGCCCGCCGCCGCCGTAGGCGGCCTTGATCGCGATCGGCAGCCCGTGCTCGGCGACGAAGGCGAGCACGTCCTCGGCTCCTGACACCGGACCTGGCGTGCCCGGCGCGAGCGGCGCGCCGACCTTCTCGGCGACGTGACGGGCGGTGACCTTGTCGCCGAGGGCCTCGATGGCTTCGGGGGTCGGGCCGATCCAGACGAGTCCCGCACCGATCACCGCGCGCGCGAAGGCGGCGTTCTCGGCGAGGAATCCATAGCCGGGGTGCACGGCGTCCGCGCCGGAGCGGCGGGCGATCGAGAGGATCTTCTCGATCGACAGGTAGGTTTCCGCGCTCGTGCTGCCCTCGAGGGCGTACGCCTCGTCGGCGAGCCGGGCGTGCAGGGCGTCGCGGTCCTGGTCGGCGTAGACGGCCACCGAGGCCCTTCCGCTGTCGCGGGCGGCGCGAATGACCCGGACGGCGATCTCGCCTCGGTTGGCTACGAGCACCTTGGCGATCTGTGGCATGAGTGCCAGCCTACCCAGCGCTTGGGGCCCCAATTTGGGCGACTGACACAAGAAACGTATGCAAACGTGTGGGGGAGTCTACGAGCGCGTCCACAAGGTGGGCCAGTCCACACCGAGCTCCGCGGCGAGCCGGCGCACGGTCGAGAGCGACATCCCGACCACTGTGGACGGGTCTCCCTCGACGCGATCGATGAAGGGCCCGCCGAGGCTGTCGATCGTGAACGCCCCCGCGACGTGCAGCGGCTCGCCGGACGCGACGTACGCGTCGATTTCGGCATCCGTCACGTCCGCGGCGAACGAGACGGATGCCTCGGCCACCGCATGCGCCTCCTGCGGGTCGGCCGTCGGACGGAGCCGGTACAGCGCATGCCCGGAATGGAGCACCCCGGTGCGCCCGCGCATCGCCCGCCAGCGGGCGATCGCGACCTCGGGGGTGTGCGGCTTGCCGAGGATCTGGCCATCGAGCTCGAACATCGAGTCGCCGCCGATGACGAGCCCGTCGAAGTCCGGCTGTTCTGCGGCGATCCGCGCGGCGACGTCCGCAGCCTTGCGGCGGGCGAGGAGCAGCACGTGCTCCGTGGGCTCGAGGGTGCGGCCCTCGGCCGCTTCGACCGCCGCGATGACGGCGTCCTCGTCGACGTCGGGGGCGCTCGTCTCGGGCTCGATGCCGGCCTGCCGCAGCAGCATGAGCCGGGCGGGCGAGGTCGAGGCGAGCATCACGCGCATGACCACCACGGTAGCGGGCGGCGGGGTGTGGCAGAGTCGGGGAGTGGATGCCGGAGCACTGATCGATCTCGAGATCACCGATGTCGCCCATGGCGGCGTGTTCGTGGGCCGGCACGAGGGGCGAGTCGTCTTCGTGCCCGACGCCATTCCGGGCGAGACGGTGCGCGTGCGCCTGACCGAGCCCGCGAGCGGGGCGGCCGCCGATACGCGCCGCTTCCTGCGCGGCGAGGCGCTCGAGATCCTGGATGCCTCACCGCACCGTCGCCCGCACGTCTGGCGTGAAGCCGACATCGGAACGCCCCCTGGGCTCCGACCGGGTGGCGCCGACTTCGGGCACATCGAGCTCGCGCATCAGCGCGCACTCAAGGAGAAGGTCGTCGCCGACGCCCTGCAGCGCATGGGCGGCATCGATCTGCCGGTCGAGGTCCAGCCGGCCCGCCCGCTCGGGTTCGCCGCCGACTACGCCGCCGAGACGACGGACGGCACCGCCTGGCGCACCCGGCTCAGCCTGCACGTCGACGACGAGGGCCGGATCGGGCCCTACGCCGCGCGCAGCCACCGCGTCATCCCGGTCACCGAGCACCCCCTCGCGACGCCCGCCGTCGAACGGGCTGCCCTGCAGCTGGCCGGCGGACGGCCGGGCCGCGTCGACCTCGTCGAGCCATCCGACGGACGCGTGCGCGCGATCCCGCGCCCGGATGCCCGCCATCGGCCCCGCCGCGGCGATCGGCACCAGCGGCCCGGCCCTGCCGAAACCGGGCCCGCCCGTGAAGTCATCCTCGAGCGTGTCGGCGACCGCTCCTTCCGCGTCGACGCGGGCGGCTTCTGGCAGGTGCACCGGCTGGCCGCGCAGTCCCTCAGCTCGCTCGTCACGACGGCGCTCACCCATGCACCAGGCGGCGAGGGCGGAATCGATCCGGATGCCTGGCATCTCGACCTCTATGGGGGGGTCGGCCTGTTCGCGGCGGCCCTCGGAGATCTCGGCGGCTCTGCGACCCGCGTCACGAGTGTCGAGTCGGATCCGCGCGCGACCGAGCACGCGGGGGAGAACCTCGCCGAATGGGTCGGCGCGCGTGCGGTGACCGCGCGCGTGGATCGCTGGCTCGCGGCACTTTCCACCGAAATATCCGCCGTGGACCGAGAGCGACTCTCGCGCGGTGCCATCGTGCTCGACCCGCCGCGATCGGGCGCCGGCCGCGAGGTCGTCGAGTCGGTCGCGGGGCTCGGGCCGCAGACTGTCGTGTACGTCGCGTGCGACCCGGTGGCCCTCGCCCGCGACCTGGCCGTGTTCCAGGCTTTCGGGTACGACACGACGCGGATCGACGCGGTCGACCTCTTCCCCAACTCGCATCACATCGAGGCGATCGCAACCCTCACCCGAACCGTGCCGCACCGCTAACCTGAGCACCATGACGCGCGTCGCATTCATCGACGACCACGAGTCGGTGAGGCTCGGGCTGCAGGCGGCGTGCCAGCGCGACGGCTCCCTCGTGGTCGTGTTCTCGGGTGCCTCCGTACCCGCATACCTGGACTGGCGGGCGTTCCGGTCGACGTCTCCTGCGGATGTCGTGGTGCTCGACCTGACCCTCGGTGACGGCACGACCGTCACTGAGAACGTCCACCGGCTCACCGCCGACGGCTCGAGCGTCATCATCTACAGCGTCGCCGATCGGCCGGCAGTCGTTCGGGAGGCCCTCGCGGCCGGGGCGGCGGGGGTGATCAGCAAGGCATCGCCGATCGGCGACGTCATCGCGGCGATCCACTCCGTGGCACGTGGCGAGCCGCTCAACAACGTCGAGTGGGCCAGTGCGGTGGAGGGCGACCGCGCCTTCGCCAACGCGGCGCTGTCCGCGCGGGAGCGCGATGTCCTGCGGCTGTACGCGGCAGGACTCCCGCTCAAGGTCGTCGCCGAACGGCTCGGCATCGCCTACTCCACGGCCAAGGAGAACATCACGCGCGTCCGCGTCAAGTACATCGACGTCGGACGGCCCGCCCCGACCAAGGTCGACCTGCTCCGCCGCGCGATGGAGGACGGCCTCCTGTCGCAGACGCCGATGAGCGGGAGCCCCGGTGACCTCTGAGGCCGATGCCTCGGTGCTCGACGCGGCGTGGGGGCACATCGCTCCCGCGCGCGAGACGAGGCTCGGACTCGGGTCGTTCACCCGTCGTCGGATCGAGCGGACGATCGGACTGGCGGCCGGCCTCGGATCGCTCGTCCTCGGCGTCCAGGCCCTGGTGGCGTCGCTGGGTTCCACCGAGGCGACCCCCGGCTGGCACCTCGCCCTGATGATCGCGACCTTCGTGCCGCTCACTCTGATGCTGCTCGCGTGCGCCATCGGCCGCGGTGTGCACCTGTTCGCGGGGATGTTCGCGATGATCTACCCGATCACCCTGATCCTGTGGCCGATCGCAACGGCCGGCTCGACGCCCGACGCCACCACCGAGCCCTGGATCTGGTACCTCGTGAACGTCGCGACGGTCGCCGCCGTGCTCGCGTTCCCGCTCGCCCTCCAGGTCGCCTGGACGGTACTCATCCCGCTCCTGTTCGGCGTGGTCCGGCTGGTGCAGGGCGGCTTCGCCCCGGAGTTCTGGATCCCCGTCTCGCTGGATGTGTCGTTCGCGCTGATCCTCGGCGGCCTGCTGCTGACCCTCGCGTGGCTGTTCCGGGGGATCGCGGCGAATGTGGATGAGACACGGGCCCGGGCGGTCGACTCCTACGCCGCCGCGGCGGCGGCGGATGCGGCCGAGCAGGAGCGGATCGCCGTCGCCGCGCTCATGCACGACAGCGTGCTCGCAGCCCTCATCGCGGCGGAGCGATCGCACACCCCCCGGGAACGGACCCTTGCCGTCGGCATGGCGCGAGAGGCACTCACACGGCTCGCGAACACCGGGATGGATGCCGCGGAAGGCTCCGACGAGCCGCGCGAGGCGGGGTCGATCCCCGAGGCGATCGAGGCCGGTGCGCGGGAGCTCGGGGTGGACATCCAGGTGGAGCACACGATCGACCGCTCGACGCCGCTCGTCCCCGGCCGTGTCGTGCGGGCACTCACGCTCGCTTCGCTGCAGGCGATCGCGAACGCCGTTCAGCACGCCGACGGGCGCGGTCTCGCCGTCGTGCTGCGTGCGGACGCCCGACCCACCCGCGTGCGGATCGAGGTGCGCGACACCGGCAGCGGCTTCAACCTCGAAGGCATGCCCGACGACCGGCTCGGCATCCGTGCGTCGATCGTGGCGCGCGTCGCCGCCGTCGGCGGCACCACCAGGATCGCATCCGGCGAGCGGGGCACCCTGGTGCGCCTGGAGTGGCGGGAGCCGGTCGCATGATCAGCGTTCGCGGTGTGCTGGTGGGCCTCGCGGTCGCGTTCACCGCCTACCTCGCGGCGCGGGGCCTGTGGTGGACCGAACCGGTGCCCTATCCCTTCGTGCTCATCACGGCGCTGGTTCTCTATCTCCTGACCACCTGGCTCTGCATCTTCTGGGAGCCGGGCCTTGGGGCCTCCGGTTCACGCGCTGATCCGCCGCCGACCGGGGTGCACGGGCCGACGGTGCTCCCGGTCTGGGCGTGCGTGCTGGCGCTGGCCGTCGCGGTTCTCGTCCCGACCAGCGTGGCGCTCGGCGTCGGCGATGATGCCCGCACTGCGCCGTATGCGACCTGGTATCTCGGGGGGATCGGCGCGCTGATGGCGATCGTCATGGCGCGGCGCCGCGTCTGGGTGGCCTGGTCGGGCATCGCGATCCTCACCGTTGCCTCGTTCCTGTGGATGGGAGCGCCCGCGGCCCTGTCGCTCGGGCTGGTGGGGTCGATCATGTGGGTTGCGGTGGCACAGCTGCTGGTGCTCTCGATGGATCGCGCTGCCCGGGACACGAGCCGGCTGGCGCAGCTGCAGCGGGCGGCGTCTGCATGGCAGGCGTCGCAGGCGGTCCGGCAGCGGGAGCGCCGGGTTCAGATCCAGCGTGCGCTGGTGATCGCCGGCCCGATCCTCACCCGCGCCGTCGTGACGGGCGCAGATCTCGACCCGCCCGGAAGGCTCGAAGCGCGCGTCGCGGAAGGGGCCCTGCGCGACGAGATGCGCGGACCTCGGCTGCTCGATGACGCTGTGCGCGCCGAGCTCGCGGCCGCCCGCGGGCGCGGCGCGACCGTCACGGTGCTCGACGAGGGGGGTCTGGAAGACGTGGACGAGGCATCCCTCGACCACATCCGCGCCCAGCTCGTCACGACTCTGCGCGATGCGCGGTCGGATCGGCTCTACATCAGGACCTCGCCCCATGACCGCGTGGCGGTGACGGTCGTCGGGCGATCCGCCGAGGGGCCCGGTCTGTCGGATGAGGATGCCGTGGAGCTCTGGCGCGAGATCCCCCGCGCTGCGGAGTCTCTCGCGGAAGGCAGCGGCTGACGTCGACGCGCCACGAGCATCTCGCCCCCCGTCCCGGTGGGGGAGGGGAACCGGGGCGGGGGGCGGAAACAGAAGAGGCGGGGAGCCGCGATATCGCTGGCCCCCCGCCTGTGCGGACAGTTACCCGAAAACCGTCCACATGGCCGAACCCGGACCCGCATGAAGCGGACAGGTCAGCCGAACGCAAAGCGTTCCAGCAGTCCTAGTATCCAAGCAGGGCGCGCGCGCGTCTGTAGGTATTTCGGGGGACACGAGGGCCGATTTGGGCCCGTGGCGAACTTATTCCGGCACCGTGCGAACGGTCAGACGCCGAAGCGGCTCCAGCCGACTTCGCGGTCGAACGGGGTGCGCAGCCCGCGCTGCGACACGGCCCACGCCGAACGGCCCGGCGCATCCTCGGCGACGGCGGATGCGGCTTCGGTGTCGTACGCCTCGGTCATCACCGCGATGAGCGCCGCGAGCTCGTGCTCGGCGGGGGCACCTCGGAGCACATCGATCCGGACGTGCTCCGCCTCGGTCGCACCGTCGATGGGGTCCGCCGGCGTGTTCACAGGGGGATGTTCCCGTGCTTCTTCGGCGGCATGCTGGCGCGCTTGCCGCGGAGAGCCCGGAGCGCCTTAGCGATCGACACCCGGGTCTGCGCCGGCTCGATGATGCCGTCGAGCTCGCCGCGCTCGGCAGCGAGGAAGGGCGAAGCGACGTTGTAGGTGTACTCGTTCGCGAGGCGGGTGCGCACGGCTGCGACGTCTTCGCCGGCTTCTTCGGCACGCTTGAGCTCGCCGCGGTAGAGGATGTTCACCGCGCCCTGCCCGCCCATCACGGCGATCTCGGCCGTCGGCCACGCGAGGTTGATGTCGGCGCCGAGCTGCTTGGAGCCCATGACGATGTAGGCGCCGCCGTAGGCCTTGCGCAGGATCACCGTCACGAGCGGGACGGTCGCCTCCGCGTACGCGTAGAGGAGCTTCGCGCCGCGGCGGATGACCCCGGTCCACTCCTGGTCGGTGCCGGGCAGGTACCCGGGCACGTCGACGAGGGTCACGATCGGGATGGAGAACGCGTCGCAGAACCGGACGAACCGGCTGGCCTTCTCGCCGGCTTCGATGTTCAGCGTGCCCGCCATCTGCGACGGCTGGTTGGCGATGATGCCCACGGTGCGGCCCTCGACGCGGCCGAACCCGATCACGATGTTGGGCGCGAACAGCGGCTGCACCTCGAGGAACTCGGCGGAGTCGACGATGTGCCCGATCACGGTGTGGATGTCGTATGGCTGATTCGCGGAATCCGGGATGATCGTGTTCAGCGTGCGATCGGCATCCGTCGTCTCCCACTCGAACTCGGTCTCGTAGACCGGGAGCTCTGCCATGTTGTTGTCGGGAAGGAAGCCGAGCATCGTGCGGACGTAGTCGATCGCATCGTCCTCGTCGTCGGCCAGGTAGTGCGCGACGCCGGAGCGGGTGTTGTGCGTGTAGGCGCCGCCGAGCTCCTCCATGCCGACGTCTTCGCCGGTGACGGTCTTGATCACGTCGGGCCCGGTGACGAACATCTGGCTGGTCTTGTCGACCATCACCACGAAGTCGGTGAGCGCGGGGGAGTAGACCGCGCCGCCGGCCGCCGGTCCCATGATGATCGAGATCTGCGGGATGACCCCGGATGCCGCGGTGTTCAGGCGGAAGATCTCGCCGTACTTGCCGAGTGCGACCACGCCCTCCTGGATGCGCGCGCCGCCGGAGTCGAGCATGCCGACGCACGGCATTCCGTTGCGGAGCGCATGCTCCATGATCTTGATGATCTTCTCGCCGGCCACCTCGCCGAGCGATCCGCCGAAGGTCGAGAAGTCCTGCGCGTACACGGCAACCGTTCGGCCGTGGATCGTGCCGACTCCGGTGACGACGGAGTCGCCGTAGGGGCGGGACTTGTCCATGCCGAACGCGGTAGTGCGGTGGCGGACATATTCGTCGATCTCGGTGAACGACCCGGTGTCGACCAGCAGCTCGACGCGCTGGCGAGCGGTGAGCTTGCCTTTCGCGCCCTGCTTCTGCCGCGCGGCGGCCTCGGCGTCGACGACGGCTTCCTGGTAGCGCGCACGCAGGTCGGCGATCTTGCCGGCGGTCGTGAAGAGGTCGGGCTGATCGGTCACGCGTTCAACCTTATCGGCGGGGGTTCGGTGGCGCTTGGAGGGTTCCCACAAGGGCTCGCGGCATCCGCTGTCGACTGCGGGCGCCGTGTGCCACGCCCGGTGCGACGGTAGCGTGTGGCCATGTCCACTCCTGGCGCCCCGGACGAGGGCTATCCGCTCGCCGCCGCCATCGCCCCGCGCCTGCAGATCGTGTCCACGACCGGCTCCACGAACGCCGACCTCGTCGCCGCGGCCACCGCGGATGCCGCGGCCTGGCCGCACCTCTCCGCACTGCTGACCCACGACCAGCGAGCCGGCCGAGGGCGGCTGGACCGGACCTGGACGGCGCCGCCCGGGACCGCGCTCGCGGTGTCGGTGCTGGTGGAGGTCGGCGGAGTTCCGGCGGCAGCGCGCGGGTGGGTCCCCCTGCTCGCGGGCGCCGCCATGACGCGGGCCGTGGGGGAGCAGGTGCTGGCCACCGGACACTCGGCCGGGCTGAAGTGGCCGAACGACGTGCTGCTGGACGCAGGCAAGGTATGCGGGATCCTCGCCGAGGTCGTACCAGGACGACCCGACACCGTCGTCATCGGCGCCGGGGTCAACACGCGGATGACGGCCGCGGACCTGCCGGTCGAGACGGCGGTCTCGTTCCCGGCCGTCGGTCTCGAATGCGACGAGGACCGGCTGCTCGCCGGTTACCTCACCGCGCTCGACGAGCTGCTGGCGGCGCTCGCCGAAGCGGACGGGGACGCCGCAGCGGCAGGTCTGCTGAAGACCGTCGAGGAGCTGTGCACCACCATCGGAAGCGATGTGACGGTGTCGCTCCCGGACGGAACGCGGCTCGCCGGGCGCGCCGAGCGGATCGATCCGGATGGACGCCTGGTGGTGCGATCCGGTGAGAAGGTGACCTTCGTCTCGGCTGGCGATGTCGTTCACGTGCGCTGACCTCGCGCGTGGCGGGCCCGCCAGGTTCGTCAGCGCACCACAATGGTGATGTGACCCAGCCGACGACGTTCGGGGGACGCCCCCTGACTCCGGCCCCCGGCGTGCCCACGCCCGAGCTGAGCGTCGCCCGCTTCCGCAGCCACGCTCGACGTCTCGGCTGGTCGGCCGCGGTCCTCGTGGTGGTCGCCGGCGCCGCCGGGTACTTCTACGGGAACCTGCCGGAGCCGCTGGAGAACTGGATGCTGTTCGCGGCGGCGGCGCTCGTGGTCTTCCTGCTGGTGCTGCTGCCGTTCCTGTCGTGGTGGTCTCGCACGTACACGATCACGACCCGCCGCGTCATCGAGCGCTCCGGGATCCTCTCCGCGCGGCGGCGCGAGCTCACCCATGTGCGCGGCTACTCGATCGAGATCAAGCGCGGTCCGGTGCAGCGGATGTGGCGCACCGGGACGCTGACCCTCTCCAACGGGGTCGACGAACCCATGCGACTGGCGAACATCCCCAGCGTGGATCTCGTCCACGAGTGCCTCGTCGATCAGGTCGAGGTGAATCAGATCCTCGCCCACCGCGACGCCCAGCCCCTTCTGCCCCCGCCTTCCACCGAGCCTTGACCCAGCCCTTCCCGGCGGCGGGGTGGGGCGCGTCGGCGCGATGGGATGATGGAGGCGAGGGAAGGAGCGCCATGGCGCTGCGTGTCGGAGTGGTCGGCGGAGGGCAGCTGGCCCGGATGATGATCGCTCCGGCGGTGGAGCTCGGCGTCGAGGTGCAGGTGCTCGCCGAGGAGCCGGGGATGTCGGCATCCCTCGCCGCATCCGCCGTCGGCGACTACCGCGACCTCGCCACGGTGCTGGCGTTCGCCCGCGAGGTGGACGTCGTCACCTTCGACCACGAGCACGTGCCGCAGGCGGTGCTCACAGCCCTCGTCGACGCCGGTATCGCGGTGCACCCTGGCCCGGACGCGCTGCGCTTCGCGCAGGACAAGCTCGTCATGCGCGCGCGCCTGCAGGAGCTCGGGATGCCGCAGCCCGACTGGGCGGCCGTGTCCTCGGCGGATGAGCTGCAGCTCTTCCTCGATGCCCACGGCGGGCGCGCTGTCGTGAAGACGCCGCGCGGCGGCTACGACGGCAAGGGCGTGCGCGTGGTCTCTGCCGCGACAGAGGCCGACGACTGGTTCGCCGCGCTCGCCGAGGACGCTCGCGGCGGAGCGCTGCTCGTCGAGGAGCTCGTGGACTTCTCCCGCGAGCTCGCCCAGCAGGTCGCGCGCCGCCCCTCCGGCGAGATGCGGGTCTACCCGGTCGTCGAGACCGTCCAGCGCGACGGCGTCTGCGCCGAGGTCATCGCGCCCGCGCCGCACTCGAGTGAGCGGCTCGTGCGGGTCGCCGCCGAGATCGGCACGGCGATCGCGGAGGGTCTGGGCGTCACCGGGATGCTGGCCGTCGAGCTCTTCGAGACCACCGACGAGCGGCTCCTGGTCAATGAGCTCGCGATGCGCCCGCACAACAGCGGGCACTGGAGCCAGGACGGCGCCGTCACCAGCCAATTCGAGCAGCACGTCCGGGCCGTGCTCGATCTGCCCCTCGGCGACCCCGCGCCGCTCGCGGCGTGGTCGGTCATGGTCAACATCCTCGGCGGACCGGCGGAAGGATCGCTCGACCAGCGCTTCACCGCGGCGATGGCCGCGCACCCTTCCGCGAAGGTGCACACGTACGGCAAGGCGCCCCGACCCGGGCGCAAGGTCGGGCACGTCAACAGTGTGGGCAGCGACCTCGACGACGTGACCTACCAGGCCCGGGCCGCGGCATCCTTCTTCCTGGACTGACCCGCGCCGTTGCGGGGTTCTTCCAGGCACGACCCCTAGCCTTGACGGGTGACCCGGCCGCTGCATTCTTCAGACGCGCCCCTGGTCGGCGTCGTCATGGGCTCCGACTCGGACTGGCGCGTGATGRGCGACGCGTCGCAGGTCCTCACCGACTTCGGCATCGCGCATGAGGTCGAGGTCGTCTCGGCCCACCGCACGCCCGACAAACTGATCCGCTACGGCCGCGAAGCGCGGGGTCGCGGCCTCCAGGTGATCATCGCCGGAGCCGGCGGCGCCGCCCACCTGCCCGGCATGCTCGCCTCGGTCACCGCGCTGCCGATCATCGGGGTTCCGGTGCAGCTGGCGACGCTCGAGGGCCTCGACTCCCTGCTGAGCATCGTGCAGATGCCCGCGGGCATCCCGGTGGCGACCGTGTCGATCAACGGTGCGAAGAACGCAGGCCTGCTCGCCGCGCGGATTCTCGGGACGACGGATGCCGCGATCGGCGATCTCGTCGAGGCCTACGCTCGAGAGCTCGAGCAGCAGGTGGAGGCGAAGAACCAACGCCTGAAGGAATCGCTGTGAGCGTCCTGAGCCCGCCTCGGGCGACGCCGGCGTCCGCACCGCGCGGCCTCGTCGAGGAGCAGCCGCTGCGCTATCCCGACAAGACCTCGCGAGCGGTGATGACCGCACGCGGATGGTGGCTGGTCGGCCTCAACTTCCTGCTCCCGGGCTCCGCGCAGGTGCTTGCGGGCAACCGCAGGCTCGGCCGGTTCGGCCTGGGTGCCACGCTCGCGATGTGGCTGGTCATCGTCCTCGGCATCCTGACCGCGGTCCTGTGGAGACCGGCGCTCGTGACGCTCGCGACCAACTGGTTCTTCCTGCTGGTGGCCCAAGGCGTCTTGATCGCCTACGCCGTGCTCTGGATCGTCCTCACCGTCGACACGCTCCGGCTCGTCCGGCTCGTGCGCACCGGACCTGGCGCTCGAGTCGGCATCGCGGGGCTTGCGGTGGCGCTCCTCGTGGTGGCGAGCGGAGGCGCGGCGTACGCGGCGCAGCTGGCCGGCACCACGCGGGAAACGCTGGGTTCGATCTTCGGCGCGAGCGGTCCGGCGGTCGAGCCTTCCGACGGCTACTACAACATCCTGCTGCTGGGAGCCGACAGCGGCGCCGGCCGTGATTCGATGCGGTTCGACAGCATCTCGGTGGTCTCGGTCAACGCCGAGACCGGCTCCGTCACGATCACCGGCATCCCGCGCGACATGCCGCACGTGCCGTTCTCCGCGGACAGCCCGATGCTGGCCCTCTACCCCGACGGCCACACCGGCACGGCCAGCGCGACCTGCGGTTGGACGAGCGCGATCAACCAGCTCAACACCGAGCTGGAGGTCTGCCGCGACGGATCCGAGTTCTATCCGGATGCCGAAGCCCACGGCTCGACACCTGGTGTCGAGGCGACCAAGGACGCCGCAGAGGGCGTGCTCGGCATCCAGATCCCGTACTACGTGTTCCTCGATATGAAGGGCTTCGCCGATCTCGTCGACGCACTCGGCGGTGTCGATGTCACGGTCGAGCAGCGGCTTCCGGAAGGCGGCGGTCCCGCGTACGAGGGCCAGCCGGCCGAGGAGTGGGCGAGCGGCTGGATCGAGGCCGGGGCGCAGCACATGGACGGCGACACCGCCCAGTGGTTCGCGCGCTCGCGGTACACCACGAGCGACTGGGACCGCATGAAGCGGCAGCGCCAGCTTCAGGAGGCGATCCTGAAGCAGTTCACCCCGACGAACGTCCTCACCCACTTCAACCAGGTCGCTGCGGCGGGCGCCGACCTCGTCCGGACCGATCTGCCGCAGTCGATGCTCCCGTACTTCGCGGAGCTCGCGCTGAAGGCGAAGGAGCAGCCGGTCACCACGATCGAGCTGACACCCGAAGGCGGCGTCGACGACCAGGACCCCGACTTCGCGTACGTCCATCAGCTCGTGCAGCAGGCGCTGCACCCACCCACCCCCACGCCGGAGGGCTGACGTGGTCGCGACACTGCGCGTCGTGCTCGACCAGCTGGCCGCGCCCGCCGACGCCGATCTCGAGATGGTCTCGCGCGAGCTCACCCGCGCCCTCATCCTCAGTGCGCCGCAGGGCTGCGAGGTCGAGGGCGTCATCCCGGGCGTCTCGTCGGGTCGTGTCGACGAGGTGGCCGCGCAGCTTTCCGGAATCGCGCGCCTGCACAAGGTCGCTCTGCCGAGGCGCGAGCTGTCGGCGGCCCTTCAGCTCGGTGTCGCCACCGGAATCGGCGGCGGCATGATCCACTCGCCGTCGCTGTTCGCCCCGCTGATCAAGCATGACCGCGTCCACGACCACGATCAGACCGTCGTCACCGTCTGGGACCTGCGTCCATGGGAGGCGCCCGCCGAACTGCCGCGCTCGGTCGTCGGCTGGCACCGCGCCATGCTCAAGCGCGCCGCGAAGTTCGCCGACGCCGTCGTCGCGCCCACGCACTCGATGGCCGAACGTCTCGCGGATTTCGCCAAGCTGGGCGACCGGGTGCGGGTCATCGCAGGCGCCGCGCCAACCGGATTCGCCGTGCCGTCCGATGAGGTGGGGCGCCGCCGGGTGCTCGACGTCCCGGAAGGGTTCGTGCTGCTCTCCGGCGGCACCGCTGAATCCGACGGTCTGGCGCTCGGCTTCGCCGCGATCGCTCGGTCCGGACTCGAGGTGCCGGTCGTCGTGATCGACGCGCAGGAGGGCGAAGAACCCGCGATCGCCGACCTCGCCTCGGCCGCCGGCATCCCGCAGCGCAGTCTGCACGTGCGCGGTGCGCTGGACGGCCCTGATCGGGGGGCGGTGCTCGGCGCAGCCGTGGCGCTGCTCGCGCCGTCCGTGCGCTCGGCCTTCCCCTGGCGGGTCGTCGAGGCGCTCTCCGCCGGCGTCCCCGTGATCGCCGCGCAGTCCGCGGTGCACGCGGAGGTCATCTTCGAGGGCGGTCTGCTCATCGAAGCGGATGCCGCGGCCCTCGGCGATGCGCTGGTGCAGGCGCTCGGCTCGACCTCAGCCGCGGATCGCCTCGCGGTGCTCGCGGGCGATCGCGGGCGGGCATTCTCGTGGCGTGCAGCCGCCGACCGGGTGTGGGGACTGCACGCGGACCTTTGAGGGCTCGGCCCGGCGTGTCGCCGGAGATCACATCGAGATCATCCGTGGATTCGACGACACTGGTGACATGGCGACGATGCGAGCCCGGCGTCCGCACGCGCGCGTCGCGGCGCCCTTGGCCTGGCTGACAACGGTCATCGTCACGCTCGGACTGCTAGCGGGCGGGACGGCGCAGGCGGTGGTTCGGGACCGCTCGGCGGCTGCCGTGGAGTCCGTGCAAACGGGCCAGGCGGCTGATTCCGTCGTCAAGGCCGCAGACCTCTCGCAATTCCAAGCCGGCAACATCATCAGCGACGCAGTGTTCTACAACCAGAACACGATGTCGTCCGATCAGATCCAGGCGTTCCTCCAGTCCAAGGTGCCGACCTGTCAGTCGGGGTACACCTGCCTCAAGGATTGGTACGACACGTCGCGCACGACGACGGCGGATGCGATGTGCGGGGCGTACTCCGGCGGTGTGCGCGAGCGCGCGTCGACAATCATCTTCAAGGTCGCCCAGGCCTGCGGGATCAATCCGCAGGTGCTCGTCGTGATGCTCCAGAAGGAGCAGGGACTGGTCACCCACACCTGGCCGAGCGACTGGCGCTACACGATCGCCATGGGGCAGGGCTGCCCTGACACGGCAGCATGCGACACGCGCTACTACGGCTTCTTCAACCAGGTCTACGGTGCTGCGTGGCAGCTGAAGCGTTACGGAAACCCGCCGGGGACAAGCCAGTACTTCACGTGGTTCGCACCGGGAAAGACCTGGAACGTCCGCTACCACCCGAACGTCGACTGCGGGTCCTCGCCCGTCCTCATCCAGAACCAGGCCACGGCGAACCTCTACTACTACACGCCGTACCAGCCGAACGCCGCCGCGCTGCGCGCGGGGACCGGCGAGGGAGACGGCTGCTCGGCGTATGGCAATCGCAACTTCTACAACTACTTCACGGACTGGTTCGGCACTTCCCAGAGCCCCTTCGGAAACATCGAACTCGTTGAGGCCCGTCCGGGGCAGTTCGCCGTCAGCGGCTGGGTCGCGGATCCGAACACGTCCGACCCGCTCGCGGTGCACGTCTACGTCGGCTCTGCGGGTTATGCGATCGCGGGCGACATCGACCGTGCCGACGTCGCCGCCGCGTACCCCGGGCTGGGGACGAAGCACGGGTTCTCGGCCAGCTTCCCCGCGAGCGGTTCGGGTTCGGTCTCCGTCTGCATCTATGCCATCAATGTCGGATTCGGAGGCAACGTCCTGCTCGGCTGCCGTTCCGTCACGGCGATGAGCGGTTCGCCGACTGGCGAACTGGAGACCGCCGTCGGCGTCGACGGCGGCGTGCAGGTCACCGGGTGGGCCATTGATCCCGACACCGTGTCGCCCGCAGCGGTCCACGTCTATGTCGACTCCACGGGTGTCGGCCTCGCGGCGGATGGCGCCCGGCCGGATATCGCCGCGCGGTACCCGGCCTACGGCGAGGCGCACGGCTTCGCCACGACCGTCCCCGCTTCACCCGGGTCCCACTCGGTGTGCGCCTACGGCATCAATAGCGGGCCCGGGGGCAACGTTGCGCTCGCCTGCCGAACCGTGATCGTGCCGGGGTCGGTCGACCTCGGTCGTGCTCCGGTCGGAAACTTCGAGGGCCTGACGGTCGACGGCAACGTGGCCAACGCGTCCGGGTGGGCATTGGATCCCGACACCACCTCGTCGATTCCCGTGCACATCTACGTCGGGAGCGTCGGCAAGGCCTATACGGCGGACAAGCCACGCAACGACGTCGGAGCCGTGTACGCCGGCTACGGCGCGAACCATGGGTTCGCGGAGCAGCTGACACTGCCTGCCGGACGCAGCAGTGTGTGCGCCTACGCGATCAATACCGGTGCGGGTGGGCACACCTTCCTCGGATGCCGGACGGTCGACGTCGGTGGAATGCCGGACCTGGGTCGCGCTCCGATCGGCAATTTCGAAGCGGCGACGGCCGCGGCCGGTGGCGCAACGGTCTCGGGGTGGGCCATCGACCAGGACACCACGGCATCCATCAGCGTGCACATCTACGTCGATTCGACGGGCGGTGCCTACACCGCGGACAAGAGCCGAGCCGATGTCGCAGCCGTCTACAGCGGCTATGGCGACAAGCACGGATTCGTGGAGTTCATCCCGATGTCGTCAGGCGCGCACCGCGTGTGCGTCTATCCGATCAACACCGGTGCAGGCGGCAACACCTGGCTGGGCTGTCGAGACGTGACGGTCCCCTGACGAGGCCCGTTCCTCCTACGCCAGGTAGCCGATCAGCACTTCTTGAGGGTCACGCGGGGCGAAGCCGGCCCGCTCGATCTTCGACAGGTCTAGCACGCTGTTGCGTGGTCTCGCGGCGACCGGGCCTGCGGCGGACGCGAAGTACTCGTCCGTCGGGACGCCCGTGACGCGCGCCGGATCATGCCCGGTCAGCTCGTAGACACGCCGAGCGATGTCCGCCCAGGTCGTGGGATCGCCCGCACCCGTGAGGTTGTACGTGCCGTACTCCGCGCCACTGTCCAGCAGATGCCGGATGCCACGCGCGATGTCCTCGGTGAAGGTGAGGCGGCCGACCTGGTCATCGACGACGCTGGGGTCGATGCCACGTTCGGCCAGCGACGCCATCGTGCGAACGAAGTTCTTCCCCTCGCCGATGACCCAGGACGTGCGAACGACGTAGTGGCGGGGGACCGTCGCGATGACGGCATCACCGGCTGCCTTCGTCTGTCCGTAGACGCCCAGTGGAGCGAAGGCGTCGCCCTCGCGGTACGGGCGGTCGAGTGACCCGTCGAAGACATAGTCGCTCGAGACGTGCACGAGGGTGATGCCGTTCTGCGCGGCGATCCCGGAAAGGGTCGCGACGCCCGTCACGTTGGCGAGCCAGGCATCCCGCCGCCCCTCGGGAGTCTCGGCAAGGTCGACGGCGGTGTAGGCGGCGGCGTTGACGATCGTGCCGTAGTCGCGCCATCGACGTGCCGTCGGCAGGTCAGGGGATGCGAGGTCGAGGTCGGCGCGGGTCGCATACTCCAGGTGCGGCGCATCGCCGAATTCGGCACGCAGGGCCTGGCCGAGCTGTCCGTTCGATCCGATGACGAGCGTCTTTCGGGGCGCCACTGGAATGACGTCCTCCAGCCGCGGATGGGCGAGGTCCTTGGGTGAGATCTCCACTGTGTCGAGCGGAATCGGCCACTCGACGGCGGATGCCTCGTCCGCGAGGTTGAGGAACGTGTAGGCGGCCTCTGGCGACCAGTGGTCGTTGACGAGGTACACGTACGCGGTGTCGGGTTCGAGCGTCTGATAGGCATTTCCGACGCCCCGCGGCACGAAGATCGCGCGGGACGGATCGAGTTCGGTGGTGTAAACGGCGCCGAACGTCGGGCCTTCGCGCAGATCGACCCAGGCGCCGAAGATGCGCCCGGCAGCGACGGAGACGAACTTGTCCCACGGCTCCGCGTGGATACCCCGGGTCGTTCCGACGGCATCGTTGAACGAGATGTTGTTCTGCACGGGGGCGAAGTCGGGCAGCCCAGCCGCCGTCATCTTCGCGCGCTGCCAATTCTCCTTGAACCAGCCGCGGCTGTCGCCGTGCACCGGGAGGTCCCACACGACCAGTCCGGGGATCGGCGTCTCTGTGCTGCCGAGCGCCTTGCCGAACTCGATCATCACTGACCCTTCGATGCGTAGAACGCCTCTGTGGCGTCCTTCGCGGGGGCCCACCAGTCCTCGTTGGCGCGGTACCAGTCGATCGTCGCTGCGATGCCGGCCTCGAAGTCCTGGAACCGCGGTGCCCAGCCGAGCTCGCGGCGCAGCCTCGACGAGTCGATCGCATAGCGGAGGTCGTGCCCGGCACGGTCGGTGACGTGATCGTAGGCGTCTTTCGGCTGCCCCATCGTCTCGAGGATCAGCTCCACGACGTCCTTGTTGCTCTTCTCACCGTCGGCGCCGATGAGATAGGTCTCGCCGATCCGGCCGCTGTCGAGGATCGTCAGAACTGCCGAGGAGTGGTCGTCGGCGTGAATCCAGTCGCGCACGTTCTCGCCGGCCCCGTAGAGCTTCGGACGGATGCCGCGGATCACGTTGGTGATCTGCCGCGGGATGAACTTCTCGACGTGCTGGTAGGGCCCGTAGTTGTTGGAGCAGTTCGAGATGGTCGCCTGCACGCCGAACGAGCGCACCCAGGCGCGCACGAGCAGGTCCGACCCCGCCTTCGTCGAGGAGTAAGGCGAAGAGGGGTTGTACGGCGTGTTCTCCGTGAACCGCGCGGGATCGTCGAGCTCGAGGTCGCCGTACACCTCGTCGGTGGAGATGTGGTGGAAGCGCGTGCCGTGCTTTCGCGCGGCCTCCAGCAGTGTGTAGGTGCCGACGATGTTCGTGTCGAGGAAGGGCCGCGGGTCGTTGAGCGAGTTGTCGTTGTGCGACTCCGCCGCGTAGTGCACCACGGCGTCGGCCTGCGCGAAGAGGTCGTCGACGAGGGCCGCGTCGCCGATGTCCCCCTTGACGAACTCGAAACGGTCCTCAGGCAGACCGTCCAGCGAGGCACGATTGCCGGCGTACGTCAGCTTGTCGAGGACGGTCACATGGTCGTCGGTGTGGTCGATGACGTGATGGACGAAGTTGGAGCCGATGAAGCCGGCACCCCCGGTCACGAGGAGTCTGCGCATCCTTCCAGGATACCGGCCGCCGACCTGCGGCCCGTTTGTCGCATCCGGCCGCATACCGGAGACTAGAGGCATGCGCGGCATCATCCTGGCAGGCGGGACCGGCTCCCGGCTGCACCCGATCACCCTCGGCATCTCGAAGCAGCTCGTCCCGGTGTACGACAAGCCGATGATCTACTACCCGCTCTCGACGCTCATCCTTGCCGGCATCCGCGACATCCTGATCATCACCACCCCGCAGGACTCGGACCAGTTCCAGAGGCTGCTCGGCGACGGGTCGCGCTTCGGCGTCTCGCTGACGTACAAGACCCAGCCGTCACCGGATGGCCTGGCGCAGGCCTTCATCCTCGGTGAGGAGCACATCGGGTCGGACTCCGCGGCTCTCGTCCTCGGCGACAACATCTTCTATGGACAGGGGATGGGGACGCGGCTGAGGCAGTACACGAACCTCTCGGGGGGCGTGGTCTTCGGCTACTGGGTGAACGACCCCGCGGCGTATGGCGTGGTGGAGTTCGATGCCGACGGCAGCGTCGTGTCGCTCGAAGAGAAGCCCGCCGAGCCGAAGAGCAACTACGCGGTGCCCGGTCTCTACTTCTACGACAACGATGTCGTCGAGATCGCGAAGGAACTCGAGCCCTCGCCGCGCGGGGAGCTGGAGATCACGGACATCAACAAGGTCTACCTCGAGCGAGGAAACCTGAAGGTCGAGCTGCTTCCCCGGGGAACGGCGTGGCTCGACACCGGTACCTTCGACTCGCTGAGCGAGGCGACCGACTTCATCCGCACCGTTGAGAAGCGGCAGGGTCTTTCCATCGGGTGCCCCGAAGAAGTGGCATGGCGGATGGGGTTCCTGACGGACGACGAGCTGCGGGCGCTCGCCGAACCTCTCGTCAAGAGCGGGTACGGCGCCTACCTCCTCAAGGCACTCGCCCAGGGTCACGGCGGGCGTGCGGGCTAGGCTCGACCGTCGTGTCCGTACCGCAGACTCTGCCTCTGCACCCGGGAGCGTTCGATCCCGCAGCGAGGCGGCTGAGGTGAGAGGTGCGTCGATGGCGAGTCCCGGTGCTGTGGTGCCTGCGGGTGTGTTTCCGGTGGGTGGTCGCCGGCTGGTGATCTATGTGGTGTTCGACCGGCGTGGCGGGGTGGATGATTTCATTCCGGTGGCGTTGGCGGGGCTGCGTGGTGATGCGTCGCGGATTCTGGTGGTGGTGAACGGGTCGTTGTCGGATGCGGGCCGGGCGAAGCTGGAGCCGGTGTGCGACGAGATCCTGGTGCGGGACAATGTCGGGTTCGATATCTGGGCGCATAAGGATGCGCTGGATCATGTGGGTGCGGGGCTGGCGGAGTTCGATGAGGTCGTTCTGACGAATGACACGTGGTTCGGTCCGGTGCGTCCGTATGGTCCGGTGTTCGAGCGGATGGGGGAGCGGCCGGTCCATTTCTGGGGCATGACCGATCATGCGCGGGAAGAGCCGAATCCGTTCACGCATAAGGGTGTGCTGGCGTATCACCTGCAGTCGTTCTGGATTGCGGTGCGGCGGGAGATGTTCCTGTCGGACGTGTGGGCGTCGTATTGGCGGGATCTTCCGGCGATGCCGGGGTATTTCGACGCGGTGCTCAAGCACGAGACGGTGTTCACCGAGACGTTCGCCGACGCCGGCTACACCCACGACGTCGCGTTCGGCTGCCGTGATTACGACACGAGCAACCCGTCGCTGCTCAACGCCGAGCGTCTGCTCGACGACGGCTGCCCTGTCTTGAAACGCCGGGTCTTCTTCCAGTGGCCGCCCTACATGGATCACAAAGCAGTCGTCGGTCGCTGGGTGCTCGACAAGGCCGCCTCGTATGGGTATCCGCTCGATGTGATCTGGCGGAACCTCGCCCGAAACGTTCCGCCGCGAGACCTCAACGCGGATGCGGGGATGCTCGAGGTGCTGCCCGACGTGGATGTGTCGTACGACCCGTCCCGGCCCTTCCGCACAGTCGTCGTGGCGCACATCTTCTATGAGGACATGACCGACGAGATGCTCGATCTCGCGGACACCCTTCCAGGGCCGTACGACCTGGTCGTGACCACCCCGGATTCGCGGAAGGCTGAGGCGATCCGCGAGCTGATCGCGGCGCGCCCGAGTCGAAGGGGGAGCGTCGAGGTCCGCATCCTGCCCTCCAACGATGGGCGCGACCAGAGCGCGTTCCTCATCGCGTGCCGCGATGTGCTGCTCGGCGGGGAATACGACCTGGTGGTCAAACTTCACTCCAAGAAGACCCCTCAGGACGGCTTCAACGTCGGGCGGCACTTCAAGTCGCAGCAGTTCGAGAACCTCCTCGACAGCCCGGGGTACACCGCGAACGTGCTCGCGCTCTTCCAGAAAGAGCCTGGCCTCGGACTCGTATATCCACCGACGATCCACATCGGCTACCCCACGATGGGACGCGGATGGTGGTCGAACAAGCCCGCCTTCGAAGTGCTCGCGGCGAAGCTCGGCATCCGCGTGCCGCTCGACGAGATCTCGCCCCTCGCGCCCTACGGTTCCATGTACATCGCCCGGCCGGAGGCGCTGCGACTGCTCGTTGAGCACGAGTGGCGGTACGAGGACTTCGGGGGAGCCGAGGCATACCGCGATGGCGGACTCGCGCACGTTTTGGAACGGGTCCCGTCCTACGCGGCGGCCGAGCTCGGGTATCACACCCGCACCGTGCTGACGACCGAGCACTTCGCGATCAGCCAGACGGCGTTCGAGTTCAATTTCGATGAGCTCTCGGCGACGATTCCCGGTGCAACTTACGAGCAGATCGAGTTCCTCAAACTCGCGGGGTACGTCGGGCACGGGCGGCTTCGGGACTTCGCGCGGATCTACATGCGCCTCCACCACCCGGGGACGGGTGCCCGCATCAGGCGCGCGCTCGAGCCGGACCGCACGATCGGCCGATGGTGGCGACGCCTTCGGCACCCACGGGCCACGGCGCGCCGCGCCGTCGGCCGGCTGGCTGGACGCTGAGCAGCGCTCCCGCCGATATAGAGTGCATTGATCGTTTGAGATTTGAGTAAGCCTTTGGATACCTCCCCACGTTTCGCCCGGCTCGCCGCCGAGCCGTTCATCACCGTCGATTCCGACGGAATGCGCATGAGCAAGGGCGGCGGCAAGCTGCGGGAGATCCTCGCCCGTCGTGAGCTGCTGAACCTCCTTGTGCGCCGCGACCTGCAGGCGCGCTACCGCGACAGCTTCCTGGGGTTCCTCTGGACCGTGATCAGGCCGCTCATCCAGTTCCTGATGTATTACATCGTGCTGGGTCAGTTCCTCCGGGCGGCCCAGGGGATCGATGACTTCGCGATCTACCTGTTTTCCGGTCTGACTCTTTTCGTGTTCTTCAGCGACATGGTGTTCGGGGCGACGGGATCGATCATCGGGAACGCGGGCCTCGTGAAGAAGATCTATCTTCCCCGCGAGATCTTCCCGCTCGCGAGTATCGGCGGCGCGGGCTTCATGTTCATCGTCCAGCTCGGCATCCTGATCCTCGCAGCCGTCGTGATGCAGGCGCTGCCCGCCCCCGCCGAGATGCTGTGGTTCTTCCCATCGGTCGGGCTGATCCTCGTCTATGGTGTCGCCATCGGCCTGCTCCTCGCCGCGCTCAATGTGTATCTTCGCGACATTCAATACCTCACCGAGGTCGTCATGATGCTCGCGATGTGGGCCTCACCGATCGTCTACTCGTGGCAGATGGTCACTGACGCGATCGCGCGCCTCTCGCTGCCCTCTTGGGTGCTGGAGGTCTATGCGGCCAACCCGATCACAATCGGTGTGCTGGGCTTCCACCGGGCATTCTGGGGTGCGGGCACGCTGGCCGACTATCCGCCGAACCTCGGCCTTCGCATGCTGATCGCCGGCGTCGTGGGCGTCATCCTGCTGGCCGTCGCCCAGCGTATCTTCACTCGCCTTCAAGGCAATTTCGCGCAGGAGCTCTGATGACCGACACGATCGGTGCGCTCGACGCCACCGAACCACGGCCCGACATCGTCCGTCTCGACGGCGTGACGAAGTACTTCCGTGTGCGCAAAGACAACAGCCTCAAGGACCGGATCGTCCACCTCGGGCGGCTCGGAAAGGCGCACCGTCAGGACTTCTACGCCGTCGACGGCGTGACCCTGTCGATCGAGGCCGGGACCACCGTCGGCCTCATGGGGGCCAATGGCTCCGGCAAGAGCACGCTGCTGAAGCTCATCGGCGGAATCGTGTCGCCGTCTTCGGGGACGGTGCAGAGTCGCGGGCGAATGGCAGCGCTCCTCGAACTCGGTGCCGGGTTCCACCCCGATCTGAGCGGACGTGAGAACGTCTACCTCAACGCCTCGATCCTCGGCCTCAGCCGTGCGCAGGTGGACGAGCGATTCGATGACATCGTCGCGTTCAGCGGCATCGGCGACTTCATCGACACCGCGGTGAAGTTCTACTCATCCGGGATGTACGTCCGGCTCGCGTTCGCGGTGGCTGTGCACACCGATCCCGATCTCCTGCTCGTCGACGAGGTGCTGGCGGTCGGTGACGAAGCCTTCCAGCGCAAGTGCATGGAGCGGATCACCCAGTTCCGCGAAGAGGGACGCACGATCATCCTCGTCAGCCACTCCGCTCAGCAGGTCGCGGAGCTCTGCGACCGAGGCGTCGTGCTGAGCGGCGGCAAGGTCGTGTTCGATGGCGAACCGAACGACGCGATCGGAGCGCTGCGCGACGTCCTCGCCGGGCGGCTGGCGGGCGAGAAACCATCCGGCCAGACGATCCACCCGATCCAGGTGAAGAGCATCGAGCTCATCGGATCGGACGGCGAAGCCACGACCGAGATCGATGAGGGCGACCCCGTCGTCATCCGCGTGCACGTCGATGCTCTGCGGCCCATCGAGCGCTGGGAGATCGGCTTCAGCGTCGACACACCGCTCGGACAGATGGTGCTCGCCTCGAACACCGACATCCTGAGCACTCGGCTCGCGCCGATCGCCGGGCCCACGACCGTCGATCTGCATATCGCCGAGGTGCATTTCGGTCCCGGCCAGTATTTCGTCAACGCCAACGCCGCCGGCGTCAGCGAGCCGAGCAGTCATGGGCTCATGCAGGGTGCGATGCTCACGGTGCGCGGTGACCGGACCACCATGGGCACGGTGGCAGCCCGAGTGACCGTCGTCGAGACGACCGGCGGGAACTGAGCAACAGGGTGCCAGCCGCTCCGATGATCAGCGCGGTGCGATCTCGTAGACGGTGAAATCCTCACCCGACCACTTGAACTCGTCGGACGGCGTGAGGCAGGCGTCGTCGAGCGGATGACTCGACGCGACGTGTGTGAGTTCCGGCATCAGCTCCGCGACGGCGCACGGCGAACCATGGATGATCACAACGTCTGCCACGGGCTGGCTGATGGTGACCTCATCATCGGCGGTCCAGTCGAAGGTGATGTGCAGTCCTCCGCGGTTCCACCAGCCTGCGGCATCCGCGTCCGGATCCAGACGCTTCCACGCCTCGAAATCGGGTCCGACCTGCTGGCGTGTGCTCAGCGAAGGAGTGCCCGTCGCCATCATGAGCGAGTCCACGTATTGGGAGTCCGAGGCCCAGACAGTTCCGTCGGAGCGCGCCTCCTCGCCCCAGGTCATGAACTTCTGCGCGGTGTCGCTCGCCCGCAGGTCTCCCAAGCCGAACAGGATCGGCGCGGCCGTGAGGGTCATGGCGAGGGCGGCCGCGCCCATTGCCGTCAACGACCACCACTTGTGTGGCCACCGCACGATGAGGAACACGATCGCGCCGGTGAGCAATGCGCTCCCCCACACCATCCAGACCGTCAAACCGGGAAGAAGACCACTCTGCAGCTGCGAGCCCGCATACGCAGACACGAAGGCTGTGAGGA
Source organism: Microbacterium sp. P5_E9 (assembly GCF_054049175.1). Taxonomy (NCBI): domain Bacteria; kingdom Bacillati; phylum Actinomycetota; class Actinomycetes; order Micrococcales; family Microbacteriaceae; genus Microbacterium; species Microbacterium sp. P5_E9. The sequence goes on from NZ_JBFUMV010000012.1 coordinate 52,921, forward strand.
CGCCCGCCATCAGCGGCGGTGCGATGCGACGTCGAGGCCGCCATTGCGACATGAACAAGCAGAAGGCGATGACGGCCAGGAAGCCCACGCCCTGCGCAGCACGCGAGTTCGGCACCCGGTTCGCCAAGGGAATCGACGCGCCGAGCGTGCCCCAGTTGATGGTCGCCCAGCTCAGCCAGAAGGCCGCGAAGGCGATGATGGGAATGATCGCTGCGGCGTGAAGGCGTCCGCCTCTCCATCTGCCTGCCGCGAACAGCACGGCGAGCACAAGAAGCAGCACAGTGAACGAGGTCACGAACTCCGATTGAGGGGCTGCGGCGGTGCTGCCGACGAGCTTCAGCGGGCCGAGGTTGGTGGCACCGAATACGAGGCCGATGTCCATCGTCTCGCCCGTGCTCTTGCGGTCGCCGGGGTAGACGGTGGACAGCCCTGCCGCGATCGCCTCTCGGCTCTCCCAGAACAGCAGGCCCGTCCAGAAGGCGCCCGACAGCCCGATGGCGCCAAGGCTGACCAGCTTGTGTCGCCAGCCGGTCGGCTGCCAGAGCAGGAAAGCGGCCGTCGCGACGACGATGGGGATGCCGATCACGATGGCGAGGGGCTGATAGTAGGTGGGAAAGCGGGCGAGAACGATCCCGGCCACCACGATCGCGACTGCCGCCTTGATCCACGCGCGCCGGCCGATCGCGGCGGCGCCGTAGATCGCCAGAGCGCATCCTGCGGCGACGAAGCCCAGCGTGTTGACGGGCCGTCCGGACCACCACATACTCGCCGGCGCGACGACCGTCAGGACGGCGGCGAGGTATCCCCACCTCAGGCGACCGGTGATCTGGCGGAACCAGACGGGGAGCCCGAGGAACAGCATCAGGGTCGGAAGCCACCACTTCGCCGCGAACAGCATCTGATGGGGGATCCAGTCGCCGAGACGGAAAGCGGTGCCGTCGAGGAAGACGATCGCCGAGACGACCCCGTCGGGGAGCTGCGCGAAGAAGTCGTTGGACGAGCTCAGCGGCGTGATCGCATCCTCGCCGCTGCGGGCGAGCTCGCCGAGCCAGATCGGAGACTCGGTGCCGTACTCGTCGCCCCGCACGGCCTGCGAGGACCCGATCTGGAGCCCATTCGGCTGCGCGGGGTCCTGTCGCAGACTGTCGATCCCGATGTTCGAGTTGGTCACCCCGAGCAGCACCAGGATCAGATAGACGACGATGGGTCCCAGGAAGACGGCGCGGGGCCGCCACACCGCCCACCAGCGCCGAAAGTCGGACTGAGGCACCTCAGCCGTGGACGAGGGAGAATCCGAGGCGTCGCCGCTCATGCGACGTCGAGCCCGTGCAGGCGCGGTGCCGGGTAGGTGAGGTAGTTCAGGCGACTGATCTCGCGGCGGGACTTCAGAACGCCGTCGAGGATGAGCCCGATCATCCAGGCCATGAATGCCACGATCACGACGCCGACCGTGAGGACGGCGGTGGGCAGGCGAGGTACCAATCCGGTGTTGATGAAGTCGATGACCACCGGTATGCCGAGCAGCACGCCGATCGCCGCGAGCACGACGCCGACGATCCCGTAGAACATCATCGGCCGCTCGTGGCGGATGAGTCCGAGGATGAGCGACAGGATCCGGAACCCGTCGTGGTACGTCCGCAGCTTGCTCTCGCTCCCGGCCGGGCGATCTTTGAATCCCACTGGGACTTCGACCTGAGGGACCCTGAGGCTCATGGCATGGATGGTGAGCTCGGTCTCGATCTCGAACTCGCGGGACAGCGCGGGGAAGCTCTTGACGAATCGCCGTGAGAAGACGCGGTAGCCGCTGAGCATGTCGCTCACGGGAGACTTGAACACGCTGCTCACGAACCAGTTGAAGCCCTTGTTGCCGAGTTCGTGTCCGGGTCGGTACGCGCCCGACTCGTCCTCGCGGCGCACTCCGAGGACGTGGTCGTACGGGCCTTCCCAGAGCATCTCGATCATCGCGGGAAGGTCCGCTGTGGCGTACGTGTCGTCGCCGTCGATCAGCACATAGATGTCCGCCTCGACGTCGGCGAAAGCGCGTCGAACGACGTTGCCCTTGCCCTTGGTGTGCTCGTGGCGGATCACCGCGCCGGCTTCGCGCGCCACGTCGACGGTGCGGTCGGTGCTGGCGTTGTCGTACACGTAGATGGTCATCTCAGGGACTGCGGCACGCAGATCCGAGATCACTTTCGCGATCGCCAGCTCCTCGTTGTGGCAGGGGACGATCGCGGCAATGGCGGGTGCCTGGGTGGACACGTATGGCTCCTTCGGAAACGGCCCCGCCCAGGCTCGACCAGGCTCCGAGGCGGGTTCCAAGGTATCATGAGCCGGTTGCGGGGCGCCCGCGCGGAAGAGGGGGACGATGGTCGGCAGTTCCGAGCTCTCCGGCCACCTGCGCCGAGGCGGGGCCTTCCTGGTCGTCGGCGGGATCGCGTTCCTGGTGGATGCGCTCACCTTCAATCTGCTCGCATTCGGCTTCACCGCGACGCGCGGGCCGTTGTACGACCTCCCGTTGGTCGCCAAGACCATCGCCATTCTCGTCGCGACCGTCGTCACTTATGTGGGCAATCGCTACTGGACGTTCTCCTCACGCCACATCGAGCGCCGGTTCTCGCGGTATGTGATCTTCGTGCTGCTCAACATCGCGGCGATCGGCATCCAGCTCGGCTGTCTCGCTTTCTCCCGCTACGTTCTCGGGTTCGAGGGGATCGTCGCGGACAACATCTCGGGAACGCTGGTCGGTCAGGCCCTGGCGACCCTGTTCCGTTACTTCACCTATGACCGCTGGGTCTTCCCCGACGAGGCGCCACAAGTCGGGGAATCCGATCTGTCGGAACCGGTCGGACGGTCGGGTCGACAGGGTTGACGCCCGCCCCCTGGACGGACTCGCAGATTCGTCTGGGAGGATACCGGGATGGATGAAAGTCGGCGCGGGGATGTCGCCGCAGTGGTCTTGGCGTACCGCCCCGACGAGGACGTCGTCGCGAACATCCGCGCACTGCGAGACCAGGTCGACAGGGTTTTCGTCGTGAACAACTCGCCGGGACCTGACACGGATGCCGTGCTGGCGTCGCTCCAGGATGACTCGGCTATCTCGATCCTCGATCAGCACGGCAACGTGGGGGTGGCGGCCGGATTCAATGCCGGAATGCGCGCGGCGATGGACGAAGGCTTCGCCTTCGCCTGGATCTTCGACCAGGACAGCACCGTGACGGACGGCATGCTCGACCGCCTCCTCGGTGCCCACAAGATGGCGGGACCGACGGCGGGTGTCATCGCGCCGGCGCTCCGGTCTCGGGCGACCGGCATCGTCTATAGGCGCGAAACGGGCCTGGGCGCGAAGGACACTGATGTCTTGATCAGCTCGGGGTCGCTCTTCTCCCGTGCGCTGATCCAGGCCGTCGGACTGCACGACGAGCCGCTGTTCATCGACTATGTCGACCACGAGATCTGCCTCCGCGCACGCAAGCGCGGCTTCCGCAATCTCAAGGTCTTCGATGCGATCCTCGATCATCGCTTCGGGGACTCCGACCCGGTGCGACTCTTCGGTCAACCCGTCTACCTCGCCAACTACTCGCCGATGCGCCATTTCTACGCGGCTCGCAACCGGGTCATCGTCATCCGCAGGTACGGGATCGGCCGCTGGTTCTGGGAGGACGTCTGGTTCACCGTCAAGGCGTGGACGAAGCTGCTGGTCGCGGAGCGCGACCGTGGCAAGAAGATCGGCGCCGCTCTGCGCGGCGTGGGCGCCGGCCTGCGCTACCCGGCGCGGGAGCTGAAGTGGTGACCTCCCCGTGGCCATCGGCTGGAGGGGCCCCCGACTAGACTTGGGGACGTGTCACCGGCGTCTCCTGCCCCTCACTCAGTCCGCATTGTTTCGAGCGCCGACGTCGCGGCAGACGTGGTTCTCGGGGACGGCACCTCGATCTGGCACCTGGCCCAAGTTCGCGAGGGCGCACGGCTGGGCGAGAACTGCATCGTCGGACGGGGCGCGTACATCGGCACCGGCGTGGTGATGGGCGACAACTGCAAGGTCCAGAATTACGCCTTGGTCTACGAGCCGGCCGTACTCGCCGACGGCGTCTTCATCGGGCCCGCGGTCGTCCTCACGAATGACACCTACCCGCGCGCGATCAATTCCGACGGCTCGCTCAAGAGCGCTCACGACTGGAAGCCGGTCGGTGTCACGATCGGGCGCGGTGCATCGATCGGCGCGCGTGCAACGTGTGTCGCTCCGGTGCAGATCGGCGAGTGGGCCACCGTCGCCGCCGGTGCTGTGGTCGTCAAGGATGTCCCTGCCCACGCGCTGGTGGCAGGCGTTCCGGCGCGACGAATCGGCTGGGTCGGCACCGCGGGCGTGCCCCTCAGCGAATCGGACTCCGGCGAGTGGGTGTGTCCGTCCACCGGCGAACGGTACATCGAGTCGCATGGCACACTCAGGAAGGCCGAGAAGTGACAGAGTTCATTCCCCCCGCGAAGCCCCTCATCGGCGACGAAGAGCGTGCGGCTGTCGACCGCGTGCTGCGCAGCGGCATGGTGGCGCAGGGTCCGGAGGTGGCCGCCTTCGAGAAGGAATTCTCCGAGCACTTCGTGGCGGGGCGCCCGACGGTCGCCGTCAATTCGGGAACGGCCGGCCTGCACCTGGGCCTTCTCGCCTGCGGCGTGGGGGCGGGCGACGAGGTCATCGTCCCCTCCTTCACTTTCGCCGCCACAGGCAATTCCGTCGCTCTCACCGGCGCGACGCCGGTGTTCGCGGACATCGAGCCCGATTCGTTCACGCTCGATCCAGCGTCCGTCGAGGCATCGATCACCGCGAACACCAAGGGGATCATGCCCGTGCATCTGTACGGCCACCCCGCGCTCATGCGAGAACTGGGCGCGATCGCGCAGAAGCACGGCATCGCACTGTACGAGGATGCTGCCCAAGCGCATGGGGCGTCGTTGGATGGGCGCCCGGTCGGCACCTTCGGAAGCTTCGGCATGTTCTCCCTGTATCCGACGAAGAACATGACGAGCGGCGAGGGCGGCATGATCTCGGCCGCCGATGAGGCCGTCGCGCGGCGTGCGCGCCTCCTGCGCAATCAGGGCATGGAGCGCCAGTACGAGAACGAGATCGTGGGCTTCAACGCCCGCATGACAGACATCCACGCGGCGATCGGCCGTGTGCAGCTCACCAAGGTGGATGCATGGACCCAGACGCGCCGTGACAACGCCTCATTCTTCGATGCGAATCTGCGCGGCGTCGGGGTTCCGCCCGTGGCGGCCGGGGCAGTGCACGTCTACCACCAGTACACGGTCCGTGTCGCCGACGACCGCGACGGCTTCGTCAAGGCGCTCAAGGACGAGCACAATGTGGGCAGCGGCGTGTACTACCCGATCCCCAACCATCGGCTGCCGTCGCTCGAGCCCTATGCGCCGGGACTCGAGCTGCCCGAGACCGAGAAGGCTGCTCGCGAGGTGGTCTCGCTGCCAGTCCATCCGTCGCTGTCGCAGAACGACCTCGACCGCATCGTCGAAGCGGTGAACGCCGTGTCGCGAGCAGGGGCCTGATGTCCGGTCTGCGGGCGGGCCTGCTCGGTGTGGGCATGATGGGGCGACACCATGCACGAGTATTGCGCGAGCTCGATGGCGTCGAGCTCGTGGCGATCGCCGATCCTGGGGGTGATCCGCATCGGGTCGCGGGGGATCTCGACGTTCTGCCGGACGTCGAAGCGCTGATCAGCGCAGGGATCGATTTGGCCGTCGTGGCCATTCCCACCCGATTCCATGCGGATGCCGCGTTCGCGCTGGCAGACGCGGGCGTCCACACGCTCGTGGAGAAGCCGATCGCCGACGATGCCCCCACCGGGTACCGGTTGGGTGCTGCCTTCCGAGAGCGTGGACTCGTCGGCGCTGTGGGTCATGTCGAGCGGTTCAACCCGGCGCTGCAGCAACTGCGTTCGCGCCTCGCCGCGGGCGATGCGGGCGACGTCTATCAGATCGCCACCCGTCGGCAGAGCAGCTTTCCCGCCCGCATCGGAGATGTCGGCGTCGCCAAGGATCTCGCGACCCACGACATCGATCTCACCGCCTGGGTGGCGCAGTCCCTCTACGCATCCGTCTCGGCACAGACCGCGCACAAGAGCGGCCGCGCCTACGAAGACATGATCTCGATCACGGGACGCCTCCACGACGGCATCATCACGAACCATCTGATCAACTGGCTCAGTCCGATGAAGGAGCGAGTGACGGTCGTGACCGGTGAACGCGGCACGTTCATCGCCGACACCGCAACCGGAGACCTGACCTTCTACGCCAACGGCACGGTGTCGCTCGAATGGGAGTCCGTGACCACCTTCCGCGGCGTTTCGGAGGGCGACATCACCCGCTTCGCGTTTCCCAAGAAGGAGCCGCTGCGCGCCGAGTTGGAAGCGTTCCGCGACGCGGTTCGAGGCGAGCCCACCGAGCTTTCCACCATGGCCGAAGCCGCTCACACCCTTGAGGTCGTGGAAGCCGCGCTTCGGTCAGCCGAGGCGGGCGGCGCACTCGTCTCCACGCGCTCGACTTCCTGACCTTCAGCCTCACGGACGGGGCGGGCCCATCGGGCCGCGCGAGTCTCGAGGCACTGATCACACACCGGGCGCTTGTCGCCGCCCCAGTAGGCTGGGGCGGGCGTCCGACCCGAAAGGATGCGCGCCATGGATCTCCTCATCGTCGGCTCAGGCTTCTTCGGCCTCACGGTCGCAGAGCGGGCTGCGGCATCCGGTCGCAAGGTCACCGTCATCGACCGCCGCCCCCACATCGGCGGCAACGCGTACAGCGAGGACGAACCGGAGACGGGCATCGAGGTGCATCGCTACGGTGCGCATCTCTTCCACACGTCGAACCCCACTGTGTGGGAGTACGTCAACCGCTTCACCACCTTCACGAACTACGTGCACCGGGTCTACACGAACCACAAGGGCGTGGTGTTCCCCCTGCCGATCAATCTCGGCACGATCAACCAGTTCTTCCAGTCCGCCTACACGCCGGATGAGGCGAAGGCGCTGGTGCACGAACTCGCGGGGGAGTTCGACGCGAAGGATGCCGCCAACCTCGAGGAGAAAGGCATCGCCCTCATCGGACGGCCGCTCTACGAGGCATTCATCCGCGACTACACCGCGAAGCAGTGGCAGACCGACCCCAAGGAGCTGCCGGCCGAGGTCATCAGCCGACTCCCCGTGCGCTACACCTACGACAATCGCTACTTCAACGACACGTGGGAGGGGCTCCCGACCGACGGCTACACCGCGTGGATCGAGCGGATGGCGGACCACCCGAACATCGAGGTGAAGCTCGGCGTCGACTTCTTCGATGAGTCGCAGCCGCTCCACAGGCGCGCAACCGTCGGGCAGCTGCCCATCGTCTACACCGGTCCCGTCGATCGCTACTTCGACTACGTCGAGGGTGCCCTCAGCTGGCGGACGATCGACCTCGAGCAGGAGGTGCTGCCGGTGGGCGACTTCCAGGGTACGAGCGTGATGAACTACGCGGATGCCGGGGTCCCATACACGCGCATCCACGAGTTCCGCCACTTCCATCCCGAACGAGCGGACCGCTACCCGGCCGACAAGACGGTCATCATGCGGGAGTTCTCGCGCTTCGCCAAACGCGACGATGAGCCGTACTACCCGGTCAACACGCCGGAGGACCGTGCCGGCCTCCTGGGGTACCGCGACCTGGCCAAGGGTGAGAAGGATGTCTTCTTCGGCGGTCGGCTCGGCACGTACCAATACCTCGACATGCACATGGCAATCGGGTCGGCGCTGTCGATGTGGAGCAACCAGCTCGCCTGACCGGCAGTCGCGCCCTGGGCGGGACGCACAGACCTGAAAGCTAGGATCGATCGCATGTCCTTTCCACCTGGGCGGGTGCTCATCGTGCTCCCGGCGTTCAACGAGGAAGAGGCGATCGGCGACGTGATCCGCGAGGTCCGCTCGGCGCTTCCCGACTTCACCTGCCTCGTCGTGGACGACGGGTCGAAGGATGCCACGGCACGAGTCGCGCAGGCAGCGGGCGCGACGGTGGTTCGTCTTCCCTTCAACCTGGGCGTGGGCGGTGCGATGCGGCTCGGGTTCAAGTTCGCCCTCGAGAACGGCTACGACACGGTGGTCCAGATCGACGCCGATGGTCAGCACGACCCGGCCTCGGTCCCGCAGCTGCTGGAGAAACTCGACGATTCGGACATCGTCATCGGCGCACGATTCGCCGGTGTCGGCGACTATCAGGCCCACGGTGTGCGACGCATGGCCATGCGCATCATCGCGGGCGTGCTCAGCCGGACGGCGAAGACGACATTGACGGACACGACGTCCGGGTTCAAAGCCTGCGGGCCGCGCGCGGTCGCGCTCTTCGCGGAGAACTATCCCGCGGAGTATCTCGGCGACACCATTGAGGCTCTTGTGATCGCCGCGCGAGCCGGATGTCGCATTTCCCAGGTCCCGGTCGCCATGAGGGCGCGCGCCGGTGGTCGGCCGTCGCACAATCCCTTCAAGGCCGCGGTGTATCTGATGCGCGCATTCCTCGCACTCGGATTCGCCTACCTGCGGCCCGCGCAGTCCGTGACCGATCTCGGAGCCCCCGCATGACCCAGACGAGCTACATCCTCGGCGTCGTGGCGGCGGTCATCACATTCGTGGTCGTGATCGAGCTGCTCCGACGCCGCCGACTGCGCGAGCGTCACGCGGTGTGGTGGCTTCTCGCCGCGCTGCTCGCGCTGATCGTCGGGCTGTTCCCGAGCGTCCTGATGTGGGCGACTTCGGTCGCGGGCGTTGTGCTCCCCAGCAACCTGGTCTTCTTCGTGAGCATCGCCATCCTGGTGCTCGTCTGCATTCAGCACAGCGCGGAACTCACCGATCTCGAGGCGGAAACGCGCGTGCTCGCAGAGCGTACAGCGCTACTCGAGCACCGCGTACGCCAACTGGAGTCGGCTCAAGCGTCCGACGACACCGAGGCCTGAGGCTCCCACGCCGGCTCCTCTTCGACGGGCCGACGAGTCTCCCACGCGTACCACGTGAGCACGCCGAGGACGAGGGCGAACGCGGCCGAGCCCGCTGCCCACACCACCATGGGTGTGACGGGCACATTCCACCACCATTCGATGGGCGAGTTCAGGTTGAAGTTCTGGATGTCGAGGCCAGTGGTGTACCGACGCATGTTGACGTGGAGGGCGATGCTGTTGGCCGTCGCGAGTCCGGCGGCGACGACGACCGACTGGACGCCACTGAGGCCCAGATTCCCGCGCGTCAGGCCGACGAGCGCCACTCCGCCGAAGATGATGATCAGGGGGTAGATGTAGCGCGGCTGCACATACGACCCGACGATCACCGCATCGTGGATCAGGATGTACATCGGCACCGCCACGAGGCTCGCAGCCATGCCCGCGAGGGCGATCCACTTGCGCATTCCGCCGGTCTTGAGACCCCAGAAGGACAGCGCACCGAAGAGCGTCAGCGTGGTCACCCAAACGACTCCCGGCATTGTGGTGTCGAGCCAGCCGAGGCCCCACAGCCCGAAGACCCCCGCCCACAGTTGGGGCAGAAGCTTGGCATTGACGAAGGCCAGCGAAGCCAGGGACAGCGGGCGATCTGCGACTGCAGTGTCGCCTGACACGATCGCCGACTGTCCGCCGCTGAAGAACAGTAGAACTGCCACGACGGCCAGGCCGATTGGAAGGAGCAGGTCGATTGCGAAGCGTCGATCCCTGCGGAACCCGAGGACCGAGGCGACGATCAGGGCGAGCACTCCGTAGACCGCCGCGTCGGCACGCGCGCCGGCACCCAGGAGCAGGAGGAGCGCAGCGAGTCCCCCGAGCAGCCACTTGCGAAGTCCGGTTTGCGAGAAGTAGCCCCACGCTGCCAGCCATAGGCCCGTCGCCGACAGCACCGCCCAGCTGCTCGGATTGACGCTCGCGATCAGGAACATCCCCAGGGGCACAATCGAGATCAGCGCTCCCCAGACGAGCAACGGGCGCCGCTGGCGAGGGAGGAGGAAGAAGAGGGCCGTGAGAACCCCTACATAGAGCACTGCATTGAAAGACCTCATCAGCACGATCGAGGTCGACAGGTCGTCGGTGACGAAGATGCTCATCACGGCGTAGAAATACGGCGGATAGGAGTGATCGACCCAATTGCCACGGTTGGTCACGAGCATTCTGTCAGGCAGGGGGCAGGTGGCCGACTGATCGGGATAGAAGGAGAAGCACTTCGCTGCCTTCACCAGGTCGCCGGGGAGCCGGTTGTATTCGTCGGAGTCGGTGGCCTCACAGCGCCCGTCGACGTTGCCGCCCGCGCACCAGATGCTGGCCATGTGGTAATCGTCGTCTGGGCTCGAGCCCGGAGGAGAGGAAACTGCCCAGGCGAGAAGGGCCCCCAACATCGCAAGCGGCACGACGATGGCAACGATGCGTGACCGCAGGGTGGGTCTCATGGACTCGAGGGCTCCTCGGGGGTGGACTTTTGTCATGCTGACGGGAGACAACGGCTCCCGGACCATGCTAATCGGGCCGCTGATCCGGTCTGTCCACCACTAGCCGGTGAGGGGCCGCCCTCCCAGACGTCCGATCGACGCCAGGCTTCGTCCGGGCGGTATCTCCGGAGGTCTATGGCCTTCCAGTGCCAGCGTTCCCCGCCGCCGAGCGACGGCCACGATCCTTGAACGCGCCGCGGTGCATCACGATTCCACGGACGAGACCGGGCCAGAACGCGACCCCGAAGGGGACGATGTACTTGAAGTAGGCCGCCATCGCCCGCGGACGCGCGCCGTAGGCGGCTGCGATCACAGCGGGTGTACTCACTACCATCGCTGCGACTCCGCCGACGCCCGCAGCGAGCCGCCAATTTCCCGTGGTGACTGCTCGCGTCACCGTGAGGACGATGACCACGGGCGCCAGTGCCAGCGCGACGAGTGTCAGGCTGCGCGCCGGCGAGGTTCCGGCGTAGCTGTCGACGAACTTCGTTCCGCGCTCGTTGGCATGACTGATGAACTTCCCGAAGGTCACGCGCGGGCGGTATGTCGCCGAGAACCCGGGATCGAGCACCATGGCTTCCTGTGCGACGATGTGCCTGAGCACCCGAGTGTCATCCGATGTGAACCGCGAATTCGCAGTCGGCCAGCCTACCCGGCTCGCTTCGAGCATCGTGTCCCTCGACACGAGCAAGTATGTGGTGCCAGTCGGCAATCGGTCGAAGTTCTCCGCGGTGATGATCGTGGGCTTCGGGTTTCGCAGGTACTGACCCCAGAACACGCGGAGGGGGACATCCCAGAACTGCCCCACCAAGGGGGCGCTGGGATCGGTAATCACATGTCCGTTCCAGGTTGTGTCGGATTCAAGCGCATCCTGACGTTCGAGGTATGCAAGGCAGTCCTCATGCAAGAGGAGCCGGGAATTCACGAGCAGGACTCGGCGTGAACGGGCAGCGGTGAGGCCATTCCACGTTGCGAAGAAGATGCCCTGGTTCTCCTGATTGATGACGCGAATCTCGTACGGATAGCTCTGCGCCAGGTTAGCCAGCAGAGCCTGACTGCCATCAGTCGAGCCGTCATTGACGATGACGATCTCCGCTGACCAAGATGTCTGTTCTAAAGCGACCCGCACGGAGTCGAGCGTCGAGGGCAGCCATGGCGCTGAGTTGTACGCGGCGATGACGACCGAGAGCATAGGGACAGACGAAGTTTCAGACATCGAACGAGACGGCTCCCAGAAGAGGTGGCACTGCCGGTGGCCCACGCATACACGGTTGACCGGCTGCAGGCTGACGGGGCGGGGTCGATTAGATGACCTCGGACGTTTACGTCACGAGTATACCGAGAGCTGTACGAGACGATCTGAGACCGCCGGTAGAATCGTCAGTCGTGCCACCTTTGACTGATCCGCGATTCGTGCCGGCCGCGCCGCGTCCGCGCGCTGGCCAAGGCAGGCGAACGCGCACGAGCGCTGTCATGCAGGAGTTCGCTTGATCATCTTCATCTACGGCACGACGGCCGAGGCGATCAAGGTGGCGCCGGTTGCACGTCGCCTCGCCGCCCGGGGCGTCCCCTACCAGCAGTGGGTCACGCAGCAGCACACTGAGGCGCTTCGTCGCGCGATCCCTGAACTGGGCCTCACCCCGCCGGACAGAGTCATCGCGAACGGCTGGCGCGGCAAGCCGCTCAAGACACCCCTGCAGATGGTGGGCTGGGCTTTCGATGTCGTCGGCTGGTCCCTGCGGAACCTTCGGTCGATTCGCCGCGCTCTGCCCGCGGACTCCGTCGTGATCGTMCACGGCGACACGATGACCACAGTCCTCGGCACCTTCATCGGCCGGCGGCTCCGTGTGCCGGTCGCGCATGTCGAGGCGGGGCTGCGCTCGGGCAACTGGAGGCATCCGTTCCCGGAGGAACTCGACCGCCGCGTGGTCGGGCGGTTCGCGAACATCCACTACGTGCCCTCGCAGGAAGCCGCCGACAACCTCGCCGGCCGGCCGAATGTCGTGCTCACTCACGGGAACACCGCGAAGGATGCCGTCCGGGATGCGGCAGCCGGGCGGGAGGCCCATGCGAGCGACGATCGGGACGAATTCGCCCTCGTCCTCCTCCACCGCTACGAGTTCATCTCCAACCCTGCATTCGTCCGCGAGACGCTCCAGACGCTGAACGCATCGAGCCCGATCCCGCTCAGGCTCATCGTGGATTCCTACTCCCGAGGTGCGATCGAAGAAACGATCGACGAGCTCGGACTCGAAAAGTTCTCCGTCATGACAAAGCTGGAGCACGGCGAGTTCGTCGCGGCGATGAAATCCGCACGATTCATTGTCACCGACTCGGGTGGAGTCCAGCAGGAAGCTGCGGCGCTCGGAGTGCCCACTCTGATCCATCGCAAGGTGACGGAGGGCCGCGAGGGGTTTGGTACGAGCGCCGTCCTCTCCGGGTGGGATCAGGGAGTGCTTCGGGAATTCCTCACGTCATATGAGCAGTACCGGCGGGACGATGTCGACTCCGATGCGTCTCCGTCCGACATCATCGTGGACGACCTCATCCGGCGAGGGCTGGCTCGGCCGGTCGGCGGTCGCGCGGAGAGCTGATCCTGTCGCTCGGCTGATCGCGCCTAACGTGCGTCCAGCGTGATCCAGTCGGGATCGAGCAGGTCGGACTTCGCAGTACCCGTCTGGGTCCAGGGTCGTGGTGCGATGATCGGAGCGTGATCGCCGGCACGCCGGCGCATCAAATCGGCGCCCCACCAGCTGAAGCTGGAGTTGCTCATCACCATCGCCCGTCCTGCCGACATGGCCTTGAGGCTCGCCCACGTCCCGAGAACGCCGTCGTCTTCGACGAACTCGAAGTCGCCCTCCACTCCGCTCAGCTCGCTTTTGACGAGGTCGACCGAGTCGGAGAAGACGCGCACCGGCAGGTCGAGTCCCATCGCCCGGAGCAGTCGCACCGCCCGGACCGCGTACGCGACGGATGCCACGAACTGCCTGTCCACCGACACGGCGAGATAGTCGCCGCGCCGAAGGTGGAGGGAGATCGCGGGGGAGTCGAGCATCCCCTGAATGCGGGCGGCTTCCTCGGGGGTGTCGGGAGTCGCAAGCATCGCTGCGCCGATTCGATCGCGAACCGACGGGAAGTACTTCGGCGACTGGAAGTAGCCGATCAGCGTCGTGCCGGGGCGCACTTTCTCGATAGCAGGCTGGTACGTGTCTCCGTCGCGCTCGAGGAAGATCGATCCCCACGGTCGGCGTGGCAGGGGAAGCACCCGCTCCCGATTGATGCGCACCGATCGCCAGGGGCTGTCGGTGGGCGCGAGCACCCGGCCGGGATGCTCGATCGCGTCGAGACCATAGCCGAAGGTTCCGCCGACCCGGAAGTGCGAAGTGTCGAGGTAGAGCGGCACGCCCAGCCGCTCGGCCTGCTCCCATGCGGCAGCGAGGATGAAGAGCTGGTTCCCGAGACCTCCCATCACATAGCCGGTGACGCCGTCGCGATTGGCGGTCATGACTGACTCCTTCGTTGGGCGGAGATCCGCCGGGTATGCCGCCTGTCGAGCAGGAGGAAGGCGCCGAGTACCACCACGCCGATCGAGGCGAACCAGATGAGCAGAGCGGGAATGTCGGGGACGACGGCGCGGAAGGCCACCCATTGCACCGCGACTGCCACGACGAGGAGCGCGGCGCTGCCTCGTGACGCGGATGAGGTCAGCTTGATGAGCATGCCCTGGGCGGCCATCCATGGGAGGTAAGCGAGCGACACAGGCACGAGCAGATCGCCCGCGAGCGCGAAGGCCGGGCCGTAGAGCACGCGGATGAGCCAGTGGCCGAACAGCGCGAAGAACACTGTCATCGCGACGCTCGTCGCGAGTGACAGCCCCAGGGTGACCAGCACGCCCAGTCGGGACAGGTGCGGATTGTCGCGGTTGCGCACGAACCGAGGCAGCAGGTAGAGGGACAGGGTCGAAGGCACGAGGAACCCCGCCTTGACGAGCACAGTCACGGCCGCGTAGGCGCCGACAAGAGACTCCGGGGCGCCCGCGCGCAGAAAGAGCACATCGGACGAGATCAGCCACGCGAACGCAACGGTGAGAAGGACGATCGTGAGTCCATCACCCGTGAAGGCGCCCTGCCGCGGCCGAGTGACGCGTCTCGCCGACCAGAGCGCGCCCCCGACAGCCAGGGCGGTCGCCGCGACGATCGACCCGATGACGCCCGCAAGACCCGCGCCGATCGCGATCCCGACGGCGAGGAGGGCAATGCGAGCGACCAGAGAGATCGTTGACCACCAGACGGCGCGCGATACATCGCCCGCGCCCTGCAGCAGACCGAGGGCATCGGCGAAGACGAAGCTGAGGGGGATGCACGCTGCCGCGGCCAGCACCACGGCCGGAGAGGTGTCGAGCGCATCGGCCAGCCAGGGCGAGACGGCCGCAACGCAGCCTCCGCCCACCGCGCCGATCGCGATCGCCTCCCACGGAACGCGGCGCGACGACCGGGCGGCCTCTGGCGACGCGAGCGCCGTCGCAGTCTGGACGGTCACGATGTTCTGCAGCGACGAGCTGCCGACGGCGGCGGTGCTCACGATGACCAGGAAGGCGGAGAGAAGCCCGAAGTCCGCAGGTGCGAGGTATCGCGCACTCACCACCTGAAAGACGAAGGACGCGAGGATTCCGACGATACTGGCGACTGCGACCGCAGAGAGGCCTCTGGCGTGCGATCTGACGTGCGCGCCGAGGCCCTCGGCCGCGGCAGCGCGCGGTCCGCGCTTCTTGTCTTGTGCCATCGGGCGCCGCCTTGACCGTGTCCAGGTACCTTCAGCCAGGAGTGCCCTCGCGCCGGAATCGCGCGACATCAGTGGCCTGCCGGCCGCAGCGGCCGACATTCCAGCCTAGCAAGAGCACACCCAGCGGCCGATCGGGGCGCCGGACCCATCAACTAGGATTTAGGAGGGCTCGACGCGGTGACGGCGTTTTATCGCGCCCGCAACGAGTGAGGATACGGATGCGTGTACTTCTGACCGGTGGAAACGGCATGCTTGCGCGCGCCATCCAGGACGCCTGGAAGGCGGCGGGGCGAGCCGATGAGCTGGTGCCCGTCACGCGTGCCGACGCCGACCTTCGCGACCAGGCTGCCGTGCGCGCACTCATCGGGCGGGTGTCTCCAGATCTGGTCATCCACGCGGCCGCACGTGTCGGAGGCATCGCGGCGAATCTCGCCGATCCCACCGGGTTCCTCATGGACAACGTGCAGATGGATGCGAACCTGCTGTCGGCATCCGTGGAGACGGGCATACCGCGGTTCCTCTACTTCGGCAGCTCGTGTATGTATCCCAGGGACTACCGGCAGCCACTTGTGGAGTCGGACGTCCTCGCGGCACCGCTGGAGCCGACGAACGAGGGCTACGCGCTGTCGAAGATCACCTCGGCGCGCTACTGCGAATACGTCTCACGGCAGCTCGGGTACGACTATCGCGTCGTCATCCCCTCGAATCTGTACGGACCGAACGACGACTTCACTCCCGTCCGCAGTCACCTCGTCGCTGCGACGATCGCCAAGGCGCACCGCGCGAAGGTCGAGGGCGCACCCGCGATCGACGTGTGGGGAGATGGCACGGCGCGCCGTGAGTTCACCTACGTCGGCGATCTCGCGGGATGGATCGTCGCGAACCTCGACTCGATGCCCGAATGGCCCACCCTCCTGAACGTGGGCAAAGGCGAAGACCACACCGTCCTCGAGTACTACGAGGCGGCCTTGCGCACTGTGGGATACGAGTGCGAACTGATCACGGATGCCTCCAAGCCCGCCGGGATGAAGCAGAAGCTGATGGACTCCTCGCTCGCCTCCGGTCTCGGCTGGCGGCCGTCCACTGAGCTGCTGGATGGAATGCGGCTTTCCTACGAGGCATTTCTCCGCACGCAGGTCGCGAAGACGGAGGTGGAGTGATCATGGGCAGTCGGTATCCGCTGGCAACGACGACGTGGGACGACTCGGAGTACGCGGCGCTGCAGCGCGTCATCGCCGGCGGTCGCTTCACGATGGGACCGGAAGTGCGCGCGTTCGAGGAGGAGTTCGCCGCGGCGCTGGGCACCCGTCACGCGGTGATGGTCAACTCCGGAAGCAGTGCGAATCTGATCGCCCTCGCGGCGGCCGTGGCCAACCCTGATGTGGATCTCAACCCCGGGGACGAGGTGCTCGTCCCGGCGGTGTCGTGGGCGACGACCTACTATCCGGTGCACCAGCTCGGACTGCGGCTCCGCTTCGTCGACATCGACCTCGACACACTGAACATCGACGCAGCCCTCGCTGCGGCAGCGATCACATCGAGCACCAAGGCCATCCTGGCGGTGAATCTCCTCGGCAATCCGGCGGATCTCGTGACGCTGTCTGCGCTCGCGCAGGAGCATGGGCTCACCCTCATCGAGGACAATTGCGAGTCGCTCGGCGCGACGCTGGGCGGCCGGAGCGCAGGCACATTCGGGCTCGCCGGTACCTACAGCTCCTTCTTCTCGCACCACATCTCAACGATGGAGGGCGGACTGGTCACGATGGACGACGAGTACACCTATCAGGCGGCGGTCTCGCTCCGCGCGCATGGATGGACTCGCGAACTGCCGGCCGACAACCTGATCCACCCGAAGACCGGAGAGCCGTTCGACGACCTCTTCCGTTTCGTGCTCCCGGGGTACAACGTGCGGCCGCTCGAGATGTCCGGAGCCCTGGGGCGTGAGCAGCTCAAGAAGCTCCCCGATCTCGTGGCGGGCCGACAGGCCAATGCGGCGCGATTCACGGAAGCCTTCGGAGGGCGCGAAGATCTCCGCATCCAGCAGGAGAACGGCGAGAGCAGCTGGTTCGGGTTCTCGTTCGTGCTCGAGGGGCCACTTCGCGGGCGGCGCGCCGACGTCGTCAGGGCGCTCGAAGCCTCGGGCATCGATTGTCGCCCGATCGTGGCAGGCAACTTCGTACGCAACCCGGTCATGCAGCACCTGAACGCCGTCGTGCCCGATGAATTGCCGGCCGCAGACCGCGTGCACGACGATGGCCTGTTCGTGGGCAATCACCACTATCCGATGGCGTCAGAATTCGAGCTGCTCGCCGACGCGATCGACAGCGTCTGACTCCCGCGAGTCCGCGCTACCCACTGAAATCAAGGAATCACTGAAATGACCGAGATAGCTCCGAAGCGCGCGTTCATCACCGGGATCACGGGTCAGGACGGCAGCTATCTGGCAGAGCTGCTCCTCGCCAAGGGATATGAGGTCCATGGCCTGATCCGTCGCGCCTCGACCTTCAACACCGCGCGCATCGACCATCTCTTCGAGGACCCGCACGCCCCGGGGCACCGTCTTACTCTGCACTACGGCGACCTCACCGACGGATCGCGTCTCGCGACGCTGCTGAGCGCGATCCAGCCTCATGAGGTGTACAACCTCGCTGCGCAGTCGCACGTGCGGGTCAGCTTCGACGAACCGGAGTTCACCGGTGACACGACCGGGCTCGGATCAGTCCGACTGCTCGAGGCCGTGCGCGTCGCGGGCATCGACTGCAGGTACTACCAGGCCAGCAGCTCCGAGATGTTCGGGGCGAYGCCTCCGCCTCAGAACGAAGCCACCCCGTTCTATCCGCGTTCGCCGTACGGGGTGGCGAAGGTCTACTCGTACTGGATCACCAAGAACTACCGTGAGGCGTTCGGACTGTTCGCGGTCAACGGAATCCTCTTCAACCACGAGTCGCCACGCCGTGGAGAGACGTTCGTCACCCGGAAGATCACTCGGGCTGTGGCGCGCATCGCTGCGGGTGAGCAGCAGGAGCTCTACATGGGCAATCTCGACGCGATCCGAGACTGGGGCTACGCGCCGGAGTACGTCGAGGCGATGTGGCGGATGCTGCAGCACGACACTCCGCAGGACTACGTCGTCGCCACCAACACGGCCTACACGGTTCGCGACTTCCTGCAGTTCTCCTTCTCTCGCGTAGGGCTCGAATGGGAGAAGTACGTCCGTTTCGACGAGCGCTATCTGCGCCCGACCGAGGTGGACGCGCTGGTGGGCGACTATGGGCTGGCCGAGAGCGAACTCGGGTGGAAGCCCGCGGTGACCGCCCCGCGCCTCGCAGAGATCATGGTCGATCACGACGTCGCGGCGCTGGCGAGCGGACGCCCGCACGCGCTCGACATCGTGGACTGGTTCCAATGAGCAGCGCTGCCCATCGAGACGCGGCGCCAGCGGCGCGGCCGGCGACCACTGTCGCCCCCTCGGGTGCCGACCTTCGGCGGTGGCCGCGATCGACGACCCTTCTCCTGCTGCTGCTCGGGGTCGTGATGGGCGCGGTGTCGTTCGCGGTGGTCATGTCGATGCCCCGCATGGTTTGGCACCCCGCTCGTGACGCGGAATTGGGCGCGACCTACGCCGCGTACGTGGAGACCGGCACACTGCTCATCAAGGAGACGGGTTCCGGCTCGTACGGAGTGCAGGCGCCGGCAGACGGACCGCTCACGTTTGCGACCTGGGACGATGACCCCGGCTCGTACATCATCGCGAGCCTGATGAGCCATGTCACCGGCTCCGACTCGCCCTACCCTGGGTTGAAGCTCGCACAGGCAGTCCTGGTCGCGATACCGCTGCTGTGGCTTCCTCTCGCCGTCGCACGTGTCGTCGGGTCGGCTCGTGCTGGGTTCGCGCTGGTTGTGCTCCCGCTTGTCACCTGGCTGTTCAACTACGGCACCGTCCTCGCAGGCACGGAGTACGGGCTTTCCGACCGCGTGAGCCCATTGGCCGTATATTCGCTCTACGGCACCGCGGCATCGCTTGCTTTCTTGTCGTTGTCGCTTGTCGTCCTGTTGAGCACGTATCGACTCCGCTGGATGGGTCTTATCGGGGCGACTGTCGGGATTGGTGTCCTGGCCGCGTTCGGCAATCTGTCGCGATCGCTTTCCGGCATCGGCGTCGCCGCAGCCGTCGGTGTGCTGTGGTGGATCCACACCCGCGGACGCTGGCGCTGGCTCGCCTCGATCGGCGGAGCGGTCGCAGCGATCCTCCTCGCGGTGACGGTGCAGACCGGCATCATGACGGCGATCAACGTGACCCGCGCGGACACGACCGGTCAGCCGATGGAAGAGGTGCCGGACGCCCACACAGCGTGGCATTCGCTGTATCTAGGCCTGTCGTATCCTCAACCCCTCACAGGGCAGCCCTCGCGGTTCGACGTGACGTGGTCCGACGAGTTCGCCTGGGCGAAGGCGCGCGAGGTCGAGCCTGACGTCCTGGTCGCAAGCGAGGAGTATGACCAGATTCTCCGCGGGCTCTATCTGCACGAGGTGCTCGGAGACCCGGTCGGCGCGATCAAGCTGTACATCCAGAAGGCGATCTTCGTCGTGAAGCAGTTCGGCGGCCTCCTTCTCTTTATCGCAATCGGTTTCATCGTCGGCATGGCACGACGCGGGAAGCTTCGCAGCCGGCTCTGGCGGGTCATCGCCATCGTCACGCCGCTTGTGCTGCTCGGGCTGCTGCCCGCCGTGCTGGTGATGCCCATGCTCTACTACTATTCCGAGCTCTCGGCCGCGCTGGGGCTGCTCGCCGCCGTGGCGCTGGGCGTGCTGGCGTGGGCTGTGACTTCCTGGCCATCGCGCGTGCGCGCCGCTGAGCGCCGCAGAACAGGCGCACTGGTACCGCTCCGGACTTCCGAAGACGGTGGGTCACGTCGCGTGAGCGCGATCCTTCGTGTCGGCGGCTCTCACGCGGTCGACGCGGCACGAGTCGATGAAGTCGCGGCGACACTCACCGAGCGCGACGAGATCGTCCTGGTCTTCGATCCGGAGTCCGACATCTCGGAAGTTCCCTGGCATCATGCCTGCACACGCGTCCTGGTGAGTTCGGGAGGCGGGGCCGGATCACAGCTGCGGGCGGGTGTGCGCGCAAGTGCAGGCGATCGCGTGCAGCTGTTCATTGCAGAGGAGGACCGACCTGCGCTCGCGCGGTCGGTCGAGTCTCTCCGCAAGCTCCTCCTGGGCACACCAGTCGTCGAAGCTTTCGGTGCCGTCGGTGTCGAGGGGCCCTGGGTCAGGCGGTTCGCCGCGGCGTCGCGTGAGACCGACGCGCTGTGGTTCGACGAGCTCGAATTCGCCGCCGCAGCGACCAGTGTCCCGCTGGACTGGACACCTGCCGGCGCGCGCTCCGAGGTCACGCTGTCGCGAGGCCGGGCTCGGCGGGAATGGCGAGACGTCGTCGGGTTTGCGCGGATCGCGCTCAACCGTGCGGATTACGGCGATCTCGTAAGCGCGCCTCGTCGCAACGCGGCTCTGCCCGTCTAGCGGCGACGAGGAGGTTCAGGCACCACCGCGGAGGTAGGACGTGCGGATGCCTTGAAGGGTCCTCGCGATGCCGTCCGTGAGGTTCGTCGATGGCCGGCGGTCGAGTGCGACCCAGTATCGCGACTGCACACGAAGATCGACGCTTTGAAGTGCAGATTGCGGCGAGGTGGCCATCACGACCTCGGGACGGCGTCCGACTATGCGGCGGAATTCAGCGAGCAGCGCCCCGATGCTCACCGAGCGCCCCGAGGCCATGATTTTCAGGTGGTGGTGGGCGTCGGATGCCCTCATCGTGCGGCAGCCGTCCACGATCAGCGCTGCGCAGTCGTCCACGAAGATGTAGTCGCGCAGAGTGTCCAACGGGACGTACACGGACAGCGGCGTTCGGCGCACGCTCGCCATGGAGAGGTGCGAAATCAGGCCCTGCGGCTTCGAGAGGCTCTGTCCGGGGCCATAGAGGTTTGAGATCCTACCGACGAAGCACCGGACGGCGCCGGCCTCAGCGAAGGCGCTGGTGGCGGCTTCGAGCGCGAGTTTGGCGCGCCCGTATTCGCCCAGGGGGACGGGTTCGGACCACTCGTCGAACGGCGCGCCACGCGACCCTGCGTAGACCGCCCCGGCCGATGAGGCGACGAACAGGCTCCCGCGGCTTTGGATTTCAGCCGGGAGTGAGCGCATGGATGCGAGCAGCGCCTCGAACGTCGCGACCTCCGTCTGAAGCTCCGCGGCGCTGGAGCCGGTCACTCCGGCGCCGGCGCACCAGAGCACCTGCCACCCGCCGTCCGCGGCGGCATCGATGAGCTCCTCGAGGCCACGGTTCAGGTCCTCGACGGCCAGAGGGGTCGCCCAGCGGATCGAAGGTCCATCGAAGACCTCCTCCCGTGCACTCTGCAGACAGCGAGTGACCGCCGAACCCAGCAGGCCACGGGCGCCGATCACCCAGTTCAGGGTGCTCATCCGCGTTCGGTTCGCCGCCCTAGCGGACCATTCGCCGGGTCGCTCACGATCAGATAGAGCGGCTTGCCCATGGCCATGTTGACTGCCATGCCGAGATACTCGGCGACCATTCCGACCGAGATGAGCAATGCCCCCGAGGTGAGGAGTACGACGGTCATCAGAGAGGTCCAGCCCTCCGGGAGAGTGGCGCCGAGGAGCCACTGGAGGATGAACCAGATCGCGAGGATAACGCCGATCCCGGCGAAGATCGCTCCCGTGACGGCGACAATGCGCAATGCGCGAGTGCCGCTGGAGAGGACAAGACGCCAGAAGTGGCTCAGCAGCTTGCGAGGGGAGTATCCAGATGCCCGCTCGCCTTCAGCTCGGAATTTCACGTCCGCCGTCGCGATACGCGAGGCAACCCATCCAAGCGCGATATCGAGGTATACACCGGACCCGGCGTACGCGGCGACGCTCCGGCCGATCTCACCGAGAACCAGTCGGAAGCTCTGGAAGTCGGGCGTGTGCGCATTTCCGGACAGCCCGGCGATGAGTGCCTTGGCGGACCGGGACGAAGCGTTGCGCAGCACACCGTGCGGTTTCGCGTTGGTGGGCTTTGCGTAGACGAGTGGAGCGTTGTTCGCGAGCGCGGAATCGATCAGCAACGCGATGTCGGCTGGATCGTGCTGACCGTCTTCATCGACCGTGGCGATCCATTCCGATCCACTTGAGGCCATGCCTGCGAGCGTCGCCGAGTGCTGGCCGAAGTTGCGACTCAACCAGATGCCGCGCACGAAGTCGTATTCCTCAGCGAGCTCACGGATGACGTCGGCCGATCGATCGGGGCCGTTGTCGTGGACCAACAGCACCTCGGTCACTTGCCACGTTGCGCCGCCGGGAGAACTGCTCGGGGCAGTGACCTGGGCAATCTCCTCGACAAGGGATCGCAGCGTCGACTCGCCCTTGTAGACCGGAACCACCACGGAGACGAAGTGCGGTTGTGCAGCAGATGCGGTCATTCGGGCTTTCGCTGGTCCAGCGAAGCAGGATTCTTCGCTCGACTAGACTACCAATCCGAGATAGTCGGACGATTGCGGAGGGTGATCCATGGCGAATCGGATCACTCGGCTGACTGCTCGGGTGGCGGCGGATCAGCGAATCCGCTTCCTGATGGTCGGCGGGACCAACACGATCGTCGGCTACGCGGTTTTCGCGGCCCTCGCGACGTGGGTGTTCGCTGACGTGTACCTCGGATATCTGGTCAGTCTCGTGATCTCCTACGTGATCGCCATCACCCTCGCTTTCGTTCTCTACCGCCGGTTCGTGTTCGTGGTCAAGGGCAACGTCGTCGGCGACTTCATCCGGTTCGTGAGCGTGTACATCGTCGCGATCTTGGCGAACGCGGCTGCCCTTCCGCTGCTTGTCGAGGTGCTGCGCCTGCACCCCCTCCCGGCGCAGGCCATTGTGCTGATTGCGACGACGGTGCTGAGCTTCGTCGGCCACAAGTACTTCTCATTCCGACGAAAGCCGACCACAGAGCCCGCGGTCGGTGCGCCGACGCAGGAGGGCGCGTCGCCCGCCTCGGCGAGCGGACAATAGACTCCTCTCCGTGACCACAGCCGCCGTCGGCGCCCCCGGTTCGCCGCGGCGCTATCTCCACTCGCTGTGGCTCCTCTCCTCGCGCGATCTTCGCGTGCGCTATGCCACGAGCGCCCTCGGATACCTGTGGTCGGTGCTCGACCCGCTCGTGATGAGCGCCATCTACTGGTTCGTGTTCACGCAGGTGTTCCACCGCACCGTCGGGCACGAGCCGTACATCGTCTTCCTGCTCACGGCGCTCCTTCCATGGGTGTGGTTCAACTCCTCGGTCTCGGACTTCACGAAGGCGTTCAGCAAGGACGCGCGGCTGGTTCGCTCCACGGCCATCCCGCGTTCCATCTGGGCGAACCGGGTTGTTCTCACCAAGGGGATCGAGTTCCTCTTCTCACTGCCCGTCGTCATCGCCTTCGCGATCCTCACCGGCGCTCACGTGGGCTGGGGCGTGCTGTGGTTCCCCCTCGCCGTGATCCTCCAGACCGTGCTCCTGGTCGGGCTGGGCCTGCTGGTCGCGCCGCTCTGCGTGCTGTACACCGACCTGGAGCGCACGACCAGGCTCATCCTGCGGGCGCTCTTCTACGCGTCGCCGATCATCTACGGAGTGTCCGATCTGCCCGGGCCGTTCGAGACGCTCGCGGCGTTCAACCCGCTCTCCGGGATCTTCACCCTCTACCGCGCGGCGTTCTTCACCGAGACGTGGGATGGGTTCGTCGTCATCGTGGGGGCCATCATGTGCTTCGCGTTCCTCGCGGTCGGGATGTTCGTCTTCGGCCGGCTTGAGCGACCTGTGCTGAAGGAGCTGTGATGGCCGCGGCATCCGATTACGCGATGGAGGTCTCGGGTCTCGGCATCCGATTCCGGCGAAACCGCCGAGGGCGCCGGAGCTTCAAAGACCTCTTCGCGGGCGCCAAGCGCCGCTCGCGCCCTGGCGAGTTCTGGGCGTTGCGAGACGTGTCGTTCACCGTCAAGCCGGGGGAGTCGATCGGGGTCGTCGGGCGAAACGGTCAGGGCAAGTCGACGCTGCTCAAGCTGGTCGCCGGCGTGCTCATCGAGGACGAAGGCACCGTAGCGGTCAATGGCGGCGTCGCGCCGCTCATCGAGATCACGGGCGGCTTCGTCGGGGACCTGACGGTGCGCGAGAACGTCCGCCTGGCGGCTGGTCTGCACGGGATGTCGCGCGCCGAGGTCTCACGGCGGTTCGACGGCATCATCGAGTTCGCCGAGATCGCCGACTTCGTGGACACCCCCTACAAGCACCTGTCCAACGGGATGAAGGTGCGCCTCGCTTTCTCCGTGGTCTCGCAACTGGACGAGCCCATCCTCCTCGTCGACGAGGTGCTCGCCGTGGGCGACCGGGCGTTCCGCGAGAAGTGCTACAAGCGGATCGACGAGCTGCTGGCTGAGGGCAGGACGCTCTTCTTCGTGAGTCACAGCGAGAAGGACCTGCGCCGGTTCTGCACGCGGGGACTGTATCTCGACAAGGGACGACTGGCGATGGATGCCCCGATCGCCGAGGTGCTCGATCGATACAACTCGGACTATGTCACAGGTTAAGCGTCGACCTTGAGCGGCGGCATCGGCCGCCAGGAGGCATCCTTCGCGATCTTCCGCCCGTCGCGGATACCCCGGAACAGATTCGAAGTGCCGCGCACCTTGCGCTCCACGAAGAGCAGCCGGATGATCTCCTTCGCGAAGGTCAGGAACGACCCCACGGCGAAGTAGACCGGGCGGTAGGTGCCCTGCGTCTGGAAGTAGTGCTTCATGTGGCCGCGGTTGCGCATGATGTAGTACCGGTACGCGTCGCTCGAGGCGTTGAGGTGCCGGATGCCCATGTCCCACTGCTTGATCTCGCGGGTGCGGCGCAGCACGAACTCGTTGACGATCACCGAGCGGGTCTTGCGCGAGGCGAGGTAGCCGTAGACCGAGTCGTCCCAGTAGATGAAGAATCGGGGGTCGGGCAGACCGATCTCGGCGACCACGTCGCGGTGGATGAACATGCCCTCGAAGCATCCGCTGTTCATCGGCCGGAAGCCGCGTTCGTCGAACGTCGCCGGGGCGAACGGGATCGGGATGCCGAGCGGAATGGACAGCCGGTACTGCCAGTAGAACTCGCTGCCGTCGTAGTCGTAGCGACGTCCCTGGATGCTCTTGAACCGGGGCGCCCACGCGCCCATACGGGCGAGCCCGTCGGGGATGACCTCGACGTCGTCGTCCATGAGCCACATCCAGGTCGAGCCGAGCTCGTACGCGACGCGCATGCCCTCGCTGAACCCGCCGGAGCCGCCCGTGTTGGTGTCGAGCCGGTGGTAGACGAGTTCGGTGCCGAGACGCTCGCGGTACGACTCGACGACCTCGGTCGTGTCGTCGACGGAGGCGTTGTCGACGATGACGACGTGGCCCGGCTTCGGATCCATCACGACGATGCTCTCGAGGAGTCGCGTGAGGAGGGGGGACCGGTTGTAGGTGACGATCGCGATCGTCGCGGAGGCGGGGTCGAAAGCTGCAGTTGTCATCAAGGCAGGGGAACTGTCGGAGGCAAGAGGCATGGCCCGAGAATCCTACCGTGCCTCACCGCGGTTCCCCCTGGACGTGCGGAAGCTCCGGTTCGACCTCGGTGATGTCCATCCGCTCCCGCCACGAACGCGACTGGCCCGCCCGCACGGCGCAGAGCACCAGGAGAAGCCACCCGAAGCCCGACAGTGTGAAGCTCTCGAACATCGAGTCGACCAGGAGCGCGACCAGGGTCAGCGGCGTCCAGGCGTAGATGATCGAGCGGCGCTCGCTCGCGACGAGCCACGCGCGGACGAAGGCGACGACGGCCAGGGCCAGGAAGGCCAGCAGCCCGATCCAGCCGAGCTGGAGGAGTACATCGAAGTAGGCGTTCAGGGCGGTCGCGTGCGAGCGGCCCAGCGAGTAGTTCATCGCGATGAAGGGGAACTCGCCCTGCGCCCACGGGCCGAACCAGCCCCAGCCCTGCACCGGGTGCACGCGGACATAGGTGAGCAGGGTCGCCCAGAGGTTGGCCCGCATCGAGAAGTCGCTGCCCGCACCGAGCCAGGCGATGATCTGGTGCCGCAGCGTGTACGCGACTCCGATCCCGACCACGAGCACGCCCGCGAACACCCACTGCACGGCGGTCCTGCGGTCCGGCGTGGTGTGCCGCACGAGCGCCAGCGCGCCGGTGGCAACGGCCACGGCGGCGGCGAGGACGACGACGGTCGGAGAGTCCGAGAGCACCGCGCTGAACCCCCCCAGCACGACGGAATACAGCGACAGGCCAGGGGGGACGGACTGGGTGCGGTACTCGATGAGGAAGGTGATCAGCGCGATGACCGCGGCCAACCCGAGGAGGTTCCTCGTGCCGAAGACGCCCTGGATGGGCCCCAGCTGGGCGATGTTCCCCTGGATGCCGAGGAAGCCGAGCGGCGTGTCCAGGAGGATGCCGGAGAGGATCTCGAGGCCGAGTGACAGCGTGAGCAGCACGCGGAGCACGTCGCCGAGCGACCGCACGGTCTGGAGCGTGTCGCGGACGTGGCCGATCGTCACGGCGATCAGGGCCAGCGCCGCCGCGGCGACCCAGCTCCACAGCGTCTGCGTCACATCGGTGGTCCAGAATGCGCTCACCAGCGCCCAGCCGAGGAAGGCGAGCAGTGTGGTCGGGACCAGCCGGATGAGGGAGATCTCGCGACGCCGGGCGACCAGCATCCCGATCGCGAACGCGCACAGCCCGGCGAGGATCGTCGCGTAGGTC
The DNA here is from genome assembly GCF_054049175.1 of Microbacterium sp. P5_E9. Classification (NCBI taxonomy): domain Bacteria; kingdom Bacillati; phylum Actinomycetota; class Actinomycetes; order Micrococcales; family Microbacteriaceae; genus Microbacterium; species Microbacterium sp. P5_E9. The sequence continues at coordinate 79,997 of NZ_JBFUMV010000012.1, forward strand.
ACGCGTCCGGCGAGACGTTCGATCAGGACCGAGCCGAACACCGCACCCAAAGCCGCGAGGGTGAATGCGCGGGCGAAGGATGCCGAGGCCAGCACGCCGCCCAGCCCGCGGGGCGCGTCCGTCACGACGCCTGCTTCGCAGGCTCGCCGCGTTCGATCGCGAGGTACTGCTCAGCGGGGCCCTCCCCGATATGGGGTGCCTGCTTGATCTTGAAGCCGAGCATGACCAGGAACATCCAGCCCCAGAGCAGCAGCGGCGAGGACTCGGCGAACCCCTGCACGAGCAGGACGGCGCCGACGAGCGTGGGCAGCAGCGACAGCGCGGAGTACGGCCGGTCGTCGCGGAGATCCCAGCGGGGACGGTCCACGGCGAAGAACCAGGCACGCCAGATGAAGGCGAGATAGGTCAGGCCCATCAGGATCAGCCCGATGACACCCAGCTGGAAGAAGACGTCGACCCACATGTTGTGGGCCTGCATCACGGTCTGGCCGTGGTCGGTGATCCAGGCGTCGAAGGCTGGATCGGCGGGGTTCCACGGCGTGGCGAATCCCCAGCCGGCGATCGGTCGCTCCTGGGCCTTGGCGATCACGGCCTGCCAGATGTCCTCGCGGCCGGTGAGATCGGAGTCGCGCCCGAAGGCCGCGAAGATCCGGTCGCGCAGGAGCCACGCGGTGATCGCTCCGCCGACTCCGACGACGAGATAGCCGATGTAGTACGGCAGGCGATCTCCGGGCTTTCGGGCTCGGCGCATCAGCAGCACCGTGACCAGCACGACCACGACGGCGCAGGCCGCGACGTACGCGGTCGCGGAGCCGGCGCGGATCATCAGGTAGGCGGACAGTCCGATCCACACCCAGAGCAGGGCCCGCCTCGGGGCGCCGGCGGCGAGGCGGATGGCGAACACGATGATGGCGAGGAGGCACAGCGGGCCGAGGAGGTTGGCGTTGCCGACGATCCCCTGGATGCGCCCGCCCTCGAAGAGGTTGTTGCGCGACCAGTATTCGATCGGATCCGCGTTCTCCGGGAGCGGCGCGAACCCGGGCATCACGGCATGCTGGATGAAGATCGATACGAACAGCTCGAAGAGCAGCGACAGCCCGATGACCCACTTGAGGGCCGACGCGATGGCACGCACGAGCTCTCGCCAGGTGAGCGCCGCTCCGACGAAGAGCGCCTGCAGCGTCGTGATGACCAGCAGCAGCAGCGTGAGCGCGGTGGTCTGCGGCCAGGCCGACCACAGCAGCGAGAGCATCGCCCACGCGACGTAGGCCAGCGCGAACTCGGGCAGCCGGCGCCACTGCACGAGGGGGCGGACGACGAACCAGAGGACCGCGGAGAGGATTCCTCCCGCGATGGTCAGGAAGGTGGTCGGCAGCTGGCCGATGGCGTGCACCCAGGCGGTTCCGGACAGCGCCATGAAGAGCACGAAGATGCACCACGCCCGCAGCAGGAGGTGACGCGTCGTCTCGCGTTCCGGTGCTGTCGGCAGAGCCGACGCCGGGTGCTTCGTGTGCAGCGCCATGGTGCAATCAGGGTACCGCGCAGGCGCCGTTAGGCTGGGCCCATGCTGGTGCCCCTCGTGAACGAGCCGCGCAATTACGCCTGGGGGTCCCGCACCCTCATCGCCGACCTGGAGGGGCGGGCTCCGGCACCGCACCCGGAGGCGGAGATCTGGTTCGGCGACCACCCGGGAGACCCCGCGCTGGTGCCCGACGGGCGGCCGCTCGGGGCATGGCTCGCGACCGAGGGCGCCGCAGCGGGTGGCCCCGCGCGACTGCCGTACCTGCTCAAGCTCCTGGCCGCGGCATCCCCCCTCTCCATCCAGGCCCATCCCTCCAAAGCGCAGGCGGAGGAGGGCTTCGCCCGCGAAGAGGTGGCCGGAGTGCCTCGCGACGCGGGGGAGCGGACCTACCGCGACGACAACCACAAGCCCGAGCTGATCGTGGCGGTGAGCGAGACCTTCACCGCGCTGGCGGGCCTGCGGCCCCTCGACGCCACCCGGCGCCTGCTCGACGCATTGGGGCCGGCCGGTGCGGCGCTGGCCCGGCGCCTCGACTCGCCGGACGACGCGGGTGCGCTCCGGGACGCGATCGCGTGGCTGCTCTCCGGTGATGCGCAGGCCGAGGTCGACGGGATCGTCTCGGCGGTCGCGTCGGCGGATGCCCCGGAGTTCGGCGCGGAACTCGCCACGGCCCGCCGGATCATCGGCTCCGCGGATCCCCGCGACCCCGGCATCGTGGTGGCCCTGCTCATGAATCTCGTGACGCTGCGTCGCGGCGAGGCGATCTTCGTGCCCGCCGGAGTGCTGCACGCCTATCTGGAGGGCCTCGGCGTCGAGCTGATGGCGGCGAGCGACAACGTGCTGCGCGGCGGGCTCACGCCGAAGCACATCGATGTCGCAGAACTGCTGACGGTGCTCGATTCCACCCCCGGACCCGCGCCGATCCTTCAGCCTGCGCGGCTCGCCGGCGGGATCGAGCGCTTCGACCCTGGCGTGCCTGACTTCGCCCTTCTGCACCTGCGGGTCGTCGAGGACGGCCCGGTGGACGTGCCGATCACGGGGGTGGCCATCGCGCTCGCGACCCGCGGGTCGGTGGAGATCTCCGGGGGAGCCTCCGCGGAGCACGCGACGCTGATCCCCGGCGCGGCGGTGCTCGCGACAGCGGACGAGCGGATGCTGCGCCTCCGCGGATCGGGCGAGGTCTTCGTCGCCGTGCCCGGCGCCACCGGCTGATCTGCGGCGTCGAACGGGGCTGGGCCGCCCGTCTGGAGAATTCGTTACGTGCCCGCGACACGCCGTCGGCGCGTCGTGAACCCTCAATCCAGGGGTGAGGCTTTACGATCTGCGACTTGACCCAGGCGAACTACACGGGTGTAATTACACGTACACGCGAACCTGCGTGGGGGGCTACACAGGTGGGAGACGAGATGGCGGGCTCACAGTACCGTTCCGGCGTTCCCGACAATTGGTTCGTCGATCCGGTCAATCTCGGCGTACCAGGAGTACGGCGGCCGCTCGAGGCCGACGACGGAAATCCGCTCGGATGGCAGACAGATGCGCTCTGCGCGCAGACCGATCCGGAAGCTTTCTTCCCGGAGAAGGGCGGCTCGACGCGCGATGCGAAACGCGTCTGCACGACGTGCGACGTGCGCGGTGAGTGCCTCGAATACGCGCTGCAGAACGACGAGCGCTTCGGGATCTGGGGCGGGTTGAGCGAGCGCGAACGTCGCAAGCTCAAGCGCCGCGCCAGCTGACGACCGAGAACCGGGATCGCGGGGCGCGCCGAGGCGGCGCCCGACTCTGATGGATGCCCGGCCTAGGCTGACGACGTCATGCCCGGCCGAGTCCACGCCCTTCTCGTCGTGCGCCCCGACGGGCGCGCACCGGCGGCGTTCCATCTGCGCCGGACGCTGGCGGCCGTCGCGGCGCAGTCGCGTCCTGTCGATGCCCTGACCATCGTCATCTGCGGCGATGACCTGGGGATCGCCGAGATCGCTGCCGCGGCACCGGCGGAATCGGTGATCACCGCGCCCGCGCGCACCCGGTTCGCGGAGGCCACCGCGATCGCCGCTCGGCGGGTCGACGCCGACGCGATCTGGCTGCTCGCTCAGGACACGGCGCCGGAGCGGGAAGCGCTGAGCCGCCTCGCCGGGGCCCTCGAGCTGTCGCCCTCGGTCGCCTTCGTCGCGCCCAAGCTCGTGCGCTGGGACGACCGGTCCACGATCGTCTCCCTCGGCGTGAGCGTGACCCGCCTCGGGCGAACGGTCGGACTCGCGGACGGCGAGCTGGACCAGGGCCAGCATGACGCCGTCGAGGACGTGCTCGGCGCGGATGTGCGCGGCATCCTGATCCGCAGCGAGAACTGGCGCGAAATCGGCGAGATCGACCCCGCCCTGGCCGGTGCGGATGAGGGCCTCGACCTCGGGGTGCGGGCGCGCCTGGCCGGCGCGCGCATCGCGCTCGTGCCGCGCGCCCTCGTGGCGGTCGCCGGCGACGGCGTGGCAGAGCGGGCGACACCTCGCACCACCGGAAGTCGTGTCCAGCGTGCGATCGCGACGCGGACCGCCGAGCTGCACCGCCGACTGGCGTACGCGAATGTCGTCGCACTGCCCTTCCTCTGGCTCGCGCTGCTGCCGCTCGCCGCGTGGCAGACGCTCGTGCTGCTCGTTCGCAAGCAGCCAGGGCTCATCCCGGCGGAATGGGCCGCATCGGTCCTCGCCCTCGTGCGAGTCGGGGCGGTGGCGCGGGCCCGCGCTCGCATCCGCCGCGCGCGCCGGACCGGTTGGTCGCAGCTCGCACCCCTGCGGGTGTCCGGTTCGGAGCTGCGATCCCGATGGGACGCGGGCGAGACCGATTCAGACGCCCTCCGCGGCGAGCTGCGATTCTTCTCCGGCGGGGGTGCGTGGCTCGTCCTGGCGGCGCTCGTCGCCTCGATCGCCGCCTTCCCCGCGCTGCTCGCCGCCCCCGTGATCGGGGGCGGGGCGCTCCAGCCGCTGCGAACGGTGGTCGCCCAGCTGTGGGGCGACGCCGCCTACGGCCGGCGCGCCCTGGGCTTGGACACGATCGGCCCCGCCGACCCGTTCGCCGCTGTGATCGCGGTGATCGGCAGCGCGTGGCCGTCCGAGCCCTCTCGCGCGATCGTCCTGCTGTGGGTGCTCGCGCTCCCGGTCGCCGCACTGGGGGGCTGGTTCGTCGCGACCCGCGTCACCGATCGCTCCGTGCTGCGGATCACCGGCGGCGCCGCCTGGGCGCTGGCGCCGACGTTCCTCGCAGCCCTCGTCGAGGGCAGACCGACCGCGGTGATCGCGCATCTGCTGCTTCCCTGGCTGTTCTACGCCGGCGCGGTGGCGCACCGCTCCTGGGTGGCGGCGGGTGCGGCATCCGTCCTCCTGGTCGGCGTGATCGCCTGCGCGCCGTCGCTCGCGCCCGCCCTCGTCGCGCTCTGGGTGCTGGCGCTGCTCCTGGCGATCGTGCGCCAGGCCGGCCGTGGCACCGCGCACCTCATCTGGGTGATGGTGCCCGCGCTCGTGTTCGCGGCGCCGCTCGTGCTGCACCAGCTGCTCGCCGGCGAGCCGTGGGGGCTGCTCGCCGACCCGGGCGTGCCCTGGGCAGGTCCCCAGGTCGCCGCCGACGCCGCCGGTCGAGCGATGCTCGCTGCCGGCTTCCCGACCGCGGATCCCGGCGGGTGGGGCGCGTTCCTCGCCGGCGCCCCGACCTGGTGGGTGCCGCTGCTCGCGGCGCCTCTCGCCGTGCTGGCGCTGATCTCCCCCCTCACCCAGCGGTGGGCGGCCGGGGTGGCGTGCCTCGTCGTGGCGGCGGCCGGAATCGCCACCTCCTTCGCCGCGGTCGGGATCGCCGTGGCGTTCGCACAGTCCGCCGTGGTCCCGATCTGGCCCGGGGCGGGCGTGAGTCTCGCCTGGCTGGGCGCGATCGGCGGCGCCCTGGTGGCTCTGGACTCCGGGCTCGCACCGCGACTCGGGGCCGCGAGGGCGGTGACGGCTGTCGTGGTGCTCGGGGCGCTTGCCGTGCTCGCGGTGCCCGCCCTGACGGCGACGTCGCGCGGTGCCGCTTTCCTCACGACCGGACCTGCGAGCACGCTGCCCGCCTACGTCGCGGCCGAGGGCCGTGACGATCCGAATGTCGGCACCATGATCCTCACCCCGCAGAGCGCGGGCGGTGTCGCCGCCGAAGTCGTCTGGGGTGGGAGCGAGACGATCGGCGGGCAGGCGACGATCGTCTCCACCCGGTCCGAGGCCGACGATGGCGATGTCGCGCTCGCCCATCTCGCCGCCGACCTCGTCGCCGAGGCGGCCGGCCCCGCCGTCGAGGACCTCGCAGCCCAGGGCGTGGAATTCGTGCTGCTGGCGCCGACGGCGCCGACCGAGTCCGATGCAACCAGGGGGTTCCGGCTCGCGGCCCAGACCTCGCTAGACCAGCGCGACGGCCTCGACGCGGTCGGGGAGACCACCAAGGGCACGCTGTGGCGCGTCACGATCCCGGTCGCGCCGCGGGCCGAGGCATCCGTCCCCGCGTGGGCGGGCTGGATCGCTCCGGCGCAGCTCGCGATCATCGCGATCGCGCTCCTGCTGGCGGTGCCGACGTCATCGACCCGCCGCGCCGCGCAGCGCACCTCGCGCATCGTCGGGCCGTACTGGCGGGAGGGCCGATGAGCGATCGACTGCCCTTCCGCTGGGCGACCACGGGAACCCGGGTGCTGGCCGGCACCCTTGTGGCGGCCGGCTTCGTCGTCGCCACGGTCACGGCGGTCGCGCTGCCCTGGCCCACCGTCACCCGCGAACCGGTGTCGATCGTCGCCGTGCCGGCGCCGGAGGCGAATGTCCTCGCGTGCGATGGGGCGCTCCTGGTCCAGGGCCGGGACGCGGCCGCCGCGGGCACCCTGGCGGCGGCGGCGCCCCAGTCGACGACGTCGGGGGTACGGGCCGGCGCGGCCGCGCCGACGCAGAGCCAGCTCACGACGCCCGTGCCCGACTCGGTCGCTGCGGTGTTCACCGCGCTCCCACAGGGCGGGGAGCGGACGGATGTCGCGGCCGCAGGCTCCGCGACGGCGAGCGCGCCGGATCTCGTCGGGTTCGCCGCTGCCGCCTGCCGCCCGCCGCTGATGGAGTCCTGGCTGGTCGGCGGCTCCACGAGCACCGGCGCATCGGATCTCGTCATCCTCGCCAACCCAGGAGCCGTCGCCTCCACGGTGCAGCTCACCGTCTTCGGCACCGCCGGTCCGACGGTGCCGGCCGGCGGCGACCTCGTGATCGCGCCGAACTCGCAACGCGCCGTTCCCCTCTCCGGCCTCGCGCTGGGCGAGGCGAGCCCCGTGATCCGGGTGACGGCGACCGGCGCTCCGGTCGTCGCCGCGCTGCAGACCTCGCTGACCCGCACCCTCCTCCCCGGTGGCGTCGACCAGGTCGGCGCGATGATCGTGCCCGACCCGCTGCTGCTCATTCCCGGCGTCACCGTGACGCTTCCCCCGGGCGACGGCTCGGGCGAGTCCGGCACGGTCGTGCGCCTCCTGTCGCCCTCCGCCGACACGACGGCCACCGTGACCGCCACTGCGGTGGGCACGTCCAGCCAGGGGATCGAGCCGCTCTCCGTGGCGCTGCCGGCGGGCCTGCCGGTCGACCTGGAGCTGCCAGGGCTCGCGCCCGGCGAATACACGGTGCGGGTGGCGGCCGAGGCCCCCCTCGTCGGCGCGGTCTGGGAGACGACCGGCTTCGGCGAGGGCTCCGACTTCGCCTGGTACATGCCTGCGCCGGCTATCGCCGTGCCGAGTCTCGTCGCGATCCCGGCGGGCCCCGCGGCCGCGATCATCGTCGCGAACCCATCGGACTCCGACGCGCAGGTCACTCTCGAGGCCGTGGACGGCTCCAGTTCGTCGCAGATCACGGTCGCCGCCGGCCGCGAGGCTCGGCTGAGCGTGCGCCCAGGCACGGTCTACTCGCTCGACGCCGGCGCTGCGCCCATCCGTGCGAGCGTGACCATGTCGGGTGACGGCGCGCTCGCCGGCTACCCGGTGTGGTCGGCGGACCAGGCGGCGAAGCCGATCACCGTGTATCCCTGACCGGGCGGCGGGCTAGAAGTATCTGAACCGCTCGGGCCCGAGATCCCACGGGTCGCGGTCGAGGTACTCCGCGGCGGCACGGAAGACGCTGCCCTCGATCATGATGCGGCGGTGCAGGTCGTCGTCGTGGTGCAGGTGGCTGAGGCGCTCGATCGGCAGCCGGTAGAGGATGATCCGCTTCTCGTCGGTGAGCACCTGCCAGCGGGGGATGCCGTCCGCATCCGTGGCAGGCGGCATGTCGCCGATCTCGAAGCTGACATCGCGCAGCTCCGGCCATGCCGACCGCAGGAACTCCGCGGCTGTGCCCACCGCGAGGTCGAATCGCTCGGCGCGGGTGTCCAGCGGAGGGAGCGGAGGCCTGACCACCGGACTGCGGTCCTCGCGGCCGTGCCGGCCGTGCCGCCCCGGACGGCGCGCGGGCCGCGCAGCTTCCCTCGTCTTCCGCCACGGCATGCCCCCATCCTAAGTCGCACGAGTGTGGCGGACGCGTTGCTCCGTCGCCCGGTGCGCCGGCGCGGGCGCCACCCGAACCGGCCGGCGGCGCGGCATCCATCCGGCGAAGGATCGCGCGGGTAGCGTGAGGGAAATGCGCGAGAGACTCTGTTCGAAGGTGGGCTGCGCCCGCGAAGCGGTGTCGACCCTGACGTACGACTACGCCGACCAGATGGCCGCGGTCGGGCCTCTCGGCCGCGCGCTCGACCCGCACGCCCATGACCTGTGCGCGGTGCACACCGACCGGCTCTCCGTGCCCAAGGGCTGGGTCGTCGTGCGGCACGAGACCCTCCGCGTCTGACCCCGCCGGTCGTCCGCCGCTCACATGGGAGAATGGCCGGATGCCGAGCCACACCTCCGTCGCCGCCCCTCAGGCAACCGTTCGACCGTTCGAGTTCGAGGTCGCTGATCTCGCGCTCGCCGAAGCGGGCCGTCACCAGCTGCGTCTCGCCGAGAACGAGATGCCCGGCCTGATGGCGCTGCGCCGTGAGTTCGGTGCGCAGCAGCCGCTCAAAGGCGCGCGGATCGCGGGCTCGCTGCACATGACAGTGCAGACGGCCGTGCTGATCGAGACGCTCACCGCCCTCGGCGCGCAGGTGCGCTGGGCGAGCTGCAACATCTTCTCGACGCAGGATGAGGCGGCCGCGGCCGTGGTCGTCGGCCCCACCGGCACGGTGGACAGCCCGGCCGGCGTACCGGTGTTCGCGTGGAAGGGCGAGACGCTCGAGGAGTACTGGCGCCTCGCCGATCGCATCTTCGACTGGTCGGCGGAGGGTTTCGACGGTCCGAACCTCATCCTCGACGATGGCGGCGACGCGACGCTGCTCGTGCACCGCGGCGCCGAGTTCGAGAAGGCGGGCGCGGTTCCGAATGCCGAGTCCAACGCTTCCGACGAGTACCGGATCGTCCTGGCCACCCTGCGGGCGAGCCTCCAGCGCGACCCGGAACGGTTCACCCGCATCGCGGCCGGCCTCATCGGCGTGACCGAGGAGACGACCACCGGCGTGCACCGCCTCTACGAGCTCGCCGCCGCCGGAAAGCTGCTCTTCCCGGCGATCAACGTCAACGATTCCGTGACGAAGTCGAAGTTCGACAACACCTACGGCATCCGCCACTCCCTGCCCGACGGTCTGAACCGCGCGACCGACGTGCTGATCGGGGGCAAGGTCGCCTTCGTCGTGGGCTACGGCGATGTGGGCAAGGGCGCCGCGGAGGCGCTCCGCGGCCAGGGCGCCCGGGTGATCGTCAGTGAGATCGACCCGATCTGCGCGCTCCAGGCCGCGATGGATGGCTTCCAGGTCGCGCGTCTGATCGATGTCATCGGCGAGGTCGACATCGTCATCACCTGCACCGGCAACACCCGGGTCGTCACGGCGGAGCACCTGCTCGGCCTCAAGCACCTCGCGATCGTCGGCAACGTCGGCCACTTCGACGACGAGATCGACATGGCCGGACTCGCCGCCATCCCCGGTGCCGAACGCATCGAGATCAAGCCTCAGGTGCACGAGTGGCGCCTGCCGAACGGACGCAGCGTGCTCGTGATGAGCGAGGGACGCCTGATGAATCTCGGCAATGCGACGGGGCATCCGTCGTTCGTCATGAGCGCATCGTTCGCGAACCAGGTGCTCGCCCAGCTCGAGCTCTACGCGCGCCCCGAGGCCTACCCGATCGGCGTGTACACGCTGCCGAAGGCCCTCGATGAGAAGGTGGCGCGCCTGCATCTCGGCGCTCTCGGCGTGCAGCTCACCGAGCTCACCGCCGAGCAGTCGGACTACCTCGGCATTCCGGTCGACGGCCCCTACAAGCTGGATCACTACCGCTATTGACGCTCAGCCGCGCGGGAACCCGCGCGGCACGCCGTCCGCATGGGCGGTGAGCGCGGCGACCCGCTGGGTCTCCAACATGAGCGCGCGCAGCTCGCGATCGCGGCGGATGGCGACCACCCCGTAGAGGAACGCCGCAGGCTCCACCGCCGGCACCGGCGAGACGTAGCGCGCGGCCTCGGTGGAGAGGGATGCCGCGAGCCGCTCGCGTGCGGCCGGCTCGAGCTGCGGCGCGCTCCGGGTGAACTGCGCGATCCGCCGCGCGAGGCGGTCTGGAAGCCGGGCGACGTCGGCGACCGCGCCCCATTCGGCGAGCATCGGGGGCATGGGCGCGTGCTGGTCGGGGAGCGCGGGGGTGCGGGTGCGCTCGGCATACGTGCCGGCGAGCAGGTCGCCGAGGCGCTGCGCGCGAGGGGTGAAGGCACCGACCACGGCGGCGATCGCGCCGAGCGTGAACCAGATCTCGATCACGCCGACCAGGGCGCGGATGAACGCATGCCGGAATCCCGCCGCACCGCCGTCGATCCGGACGATGCGGCTGCCGACGGCCAAGCGGCCGAGGCTGCGTCCGCGGGTCACGGTCTCGACCGTGGTGGGCAGCGCGACGGTGATCAGCACCAGCACGACGATCGTCAGGATCGGCACGACCGTGCTTTCGAGCACGTTCGCACCGACGAGCCACGACGAGGCGAGCAGGAACAGGATGAACAGCACGATCGCGATGAGGACATCGATGAGGCAGCCGAGCGCGCGGAGGAAGAAGCCCACGGGTTGGACGTCGAGGGCGACCGCCTCACCGGTGAGGATCTCCTCGCTGCGCACCTCGAGCACCGTGGTGGGGATCTCGCCGCGTGCATCGGACGCGGCGGGGGCGGGGGCGTCCGGCATGCGTACAGTATGCACATGGATCTCGACGCCCTCACGGCCGCGCGTCGCGAGGAGTGGGCGGAGCTTGACCGGCTGAGCCGCACGCGCCGCCTTCACGGCGCGGACATCGACGAACTCGTCACCCGCTACCGGGCGGCCTCCGCGGATCTCGCCGACATCAAGACCTCGGCGGGACGGACGCCGCAGGGCGACCACGTCTCGACCATGCTCGCCCGGGCGCGGCTGCGCCTGACCGGTGGACCCGAGAACGTGCTGCGGCAGATCCCGCGGTTCTTCTGGCTGCAGCTGCCTGCCGCCCTCTACCGCCTGAGGTGGACGACGCTCGTGATCGCCGTCTCCTTCGTCGTGGTCGTCACGATCGTCGCGCTCTGGGTGTCGGGCGATCCGGCGCTCGTCGCCTCGCTGGGCAGCCGAGCCGACCTGGAGTACTACGCCGACCACTCGTTCACCGAGTACTACAGCGAGAACCCCGCCGCGGTGTTCGCCGGGACGGTGTGGACGAACAACGCGTGGATCGCCGCCCAGTGCGTGCTGTTCGGCATCACCGGCATCTGGCCCGTCATGGTCCTCGTGCAGAATGCCGTCGGGGTCGGGATGGCCGCGGCGATCATGTTCGCGTTCGGCCGGGGCGACGTCTTCCTGCTGTTCATCCTCCCGCACGGGATGCTCGAGCTCACCTGCATCTTCATCGCCGGCGCGGCAGGGCTGCACATCTTCTGGGCGTGGGTCGCTCCAGGGCCGCGGCCGCGCGGTGAGGCGCTCGCCGCAGCCGGACGCTCCCTCGCCATCGTCGCGATCGGCCTGGTCATCGGCCTCGCGATCTCAGGCGCCATCGAGGGGTTCGTCACCGCACAGCCGTGGCCGTGGCCGATCAAGATCGGCATCGGGGCGGCGGCGCTGGCGCTCGTGATCGTCTACGTGCTGGTCGTCGGCGGGCGTGCGCACCGCCGCGGCGAGACCGGCGATCTGACCGAGTTCGAGGCCGGCACGCCGACCCTCGTCGCCGGCTGAGCGCGGCATCCGTCACGACGCACGAAGAAGGGCCCGACCACGAGGTCGGGCCCTTCTTCGTCGAGCTGGTCAGGCTTTCTTCGTGCCGTCGAACAGGGCGCGGTAGGCGAAGCCCGCGATCAGGGCGCCGATGATCGGGAACACGATGAACACCCACACCTGAGACAGTGCCAGGCCGCCGCCGTAGACCGCGGTCGCGATCGAGCGGGCCGGGTTGACCGAGGTGTTGTCGATCGGAATCGTGGCGAGGTGGATCAGTGTCAGCGTCAGGCCGATCACGAGGCCGGCGAACGCGGGGTTGCCGCGCGTCGAGTGCGTGACGGCGAGGATGACGATCACGAAGAGTGCCGTGAAGAGCACCTCGACGATGATCGCGCCGCCGATGCCGAAGCCACCGGGTGAGAGCTTGTCCCAGCCGTTGCTGGCGAATCCGCCATCCGCGGCGGCGGTGAGCCAGCCGTCCGGGCCGTTCAGACCGATCAGGTAGATGAGCGTCGTGGCGACGAGGCCGCCGATCACCTGGGCGATGATGTAGGCGGGGGTGCCCTTCCACGGGAACCGTCCGGCCGCGGCGAGGCCCAGCGTCACCGCCGGATTGAAGTGGCCGCCCGAGATGGGACCGAAGGCGTAGGCGCCCGCGACGACGGTGAGGCCGACGGCGAGCGAGACGCCGAGGAATCCGACTCCCTTGTTGGCGGAGTCGGTGCCCTCGCCGAATCCGGCGGCGAACAGCGCGGTGCTGATGACGCCGAGCACGAGCAGGAACGTGCCGAACGCCTCGGCGGTGAGGACGGCGGCAGTGGAGGGGGCCGTGGGGGTGTGTTCGAGAGGCGTCGGTGTGACGGGCTTCTCGGGGCGCGGGTCGCTCATGGCGGGAGTCTCCTTCGCAGAGGGATGACGGCCGACTGGCCGCTCACCGTGAGCCTAGAGCGTGTTCAGCGAACTCTCAGGCAACCGGTGCGCGCGTTCGCGGATTCGCGCAACACGGCGTCATCGTGCGGGCTCAGAGGCGCCCGGCCGCCTTGAGCGCCAGGTAGCGGTCCGCGATCCGGGGTGGCAGCGCCTCGGGGGAGGCTGCGATGGCCTCGGCGCCCGCCCGGCCGATCGCGACGGCGACGGCGGCGGCATCCCGCTCCGTGCGGGCCGCCGCCGCCGCGCGGTACACGTCCGCGGCGTCCGGCCGCTCGGCGTCGGGGCTGGGATCGTCCGTCACGGTGCCCACCAGCACCCGCGTTCGCCGGCTGAGCGCGGGCAGCGAGCCGAGGAAGCCCCGTGCCGCCGCAGGGGCGTCCTGGGCGGTCAGCAGCACGACGAGCGAGGGTCGCGAGGTGAACGCGCGCACCTGGGCGAAGGCGGCGTCCCAGTCCGTGTCGATGAGCTGCGCCTCGACCGGAGCCATCGCGTCCACGAGTGCCGGGAGGAGACCTGCACCCTCGACCCGCGTCACGCGGGCGCGGACCACGCGGTCGAACATCAGCAGGTGGGTGTGATCGCCGGCCCGCGCGCTCAGCGCGGCGAGCAGCAGGGCGGCCTCCATCGCGGCGTCCAGGCGCACGCCGTCGCCGACCCGCGCCGCGGCGGTGCGACCGGTGTCGATGACGATGACGATGTGCCGGTCGCGCTCGGGCCGCCAGGTGCGCAGCATCGTGCTGCCGGCGCGCGCCGTGGCACGCCAGTCGATCGAGCGCACGTCGTCGCCGCGCACATACTCGCGCAGGCTGTCGAACTCGGTGCCCTGCCCGCGCACCTGCACGCTGGTGTTGCCGTCCAGCTCGCGAAGCCGCGCCAGGCGCGACGGCAGGTGCCGGCGCGCTGTGAAGGGCGGGAGCACGCGGACGACGCCGCGCGCCGCGATGCGCGCCTGGCGGCCCGCGAGTCGAAGCGGACCGTCCGAGCGGATCACGACGAACTCGCTGCGCAGCTCACCTCGGCGGCGGGGGAGCAGCGGCACAGTGATCCGGCGGCGTTCTCCGGCCGGGAGGTCCAGCGGGATCCGCTCTGCCGGCGCGCCGGCCGTCGGCTGCCAGGCATCGCGCAGGCGCCCTCGGATCCGCCGCCCGCTCGTGTTGACGAGAGCGAGCTCGGTCTCCACCGGCTGGCCGAGCAGGGAGCGGCGCGGCATCCGTCGTTCGATCCGGATGCCGGCGGCCGGGGCAGCGAGCAGGGCATCCAGGAGCGCCAGCACCGTGCACAGGAGCACCCAGCCCGCCCCGACGGCCCACGCGTTCACCCCGGCCGCGGTGAGCAGCACGAGGGGAACGACGCCGAGGGCGACGAGCAGGGGGAGCCGGCCGGTGACGTACACGGAGATCAGATCGGGACGCGGGTCTGCTGCAGGACCGACGTCAGCACGGCGTCGACCGACACGCCCTCGAGCTCGGCGTCGGGCCGCAGCCGGATGCGGTGGCGCCAGGTCGGCACCATCATGGTCTGCACGTGGTCGGGGGTGATCGCGGGGTAGCCGCCGAGCCACGCCCACGACTTCGCCGCCGCCAGCAGCGCCGTCGCCGCGCGCGGGCTCACCCCGAGCTGCACCGAGGGACTGCGGCGGGTGGCCTGGGCGAGATCGACGACGTAGCCGAGCACGTCGTCGGAGACGGTGACGGATGCCGCGGCCCGCTGCGCGCCGCGGATCTCCTCCGCCGTCACGACCTGGGTGAGCCCTGCGGCCGCGAGGTCGCGGGGGTCGAATCCGTTCGCGTGCCGCCGCAGGACGGCGAACTCGGCGTCGCGCGCGGGCACCTCGACGATGAGCTTCAGCAGGAACCGGTCGAGCTGCGCCTCGGGCAGCGAGTAGGTTCCCTCGTGCTCGATGGGGTTCTGCGTCGCGGCCACGAGGAACGGGTCGGGGAGCGGCCGGGTCACGCCGTCGGTCGAGACCTGGCGCTCCTCCATGGCCTCCAGCAGCGCCGCCTGGGTCTTCGGGGGTGTGCGGTTGATCTCATCCGCCAGCACGACGTGCGTGAAGATCGGGCCCTCGCGGAACTCGAACTCGCCGGTGCGGGCGTCGTAGACGAGCGAGCCGGACACGTCGCCGGGCATGAGGTCGGGCGTGAACTGGATCCGCTTGGTGTCGAGCCCGAGCGCACGGCTGAAGGCGCGCACGAGGAGGGTCTTGGCGACGCCGGGGACGCCCTCGAGCAGCACGTGCCCGCGCGACAGCAGGGCGATCAGCAGGCCGGTCACGGTCCCGTCCTGGCCGACGACGGCCTTGCCCACCTCGATGCGGACGCGGTTCATCGCCTCGCGCAGCTGCTCGGGCGAAGACGCGCCGGGCAGAGGGGGCGGGCTCGCGGCCGGCGGGGCGGAGTGCGGCGTCGGGTCGGTCATGGCAGGTTCCTTTCCGGGCGGACGGCGGTGCGCACCGCGTCCTCGAGGTGGCGGAGGCGTTCGTAGAGCGCGACGAGGTCGGCGTCGCCGCGGGGGATCTCGTCGAGGAGGATGCCGCGCACCACGCGCGGATCCCACCCGAGCCGCGCCGCGGCGGCGTCGGAGATCTCCGTCGCGGCTGCCCCGGGTCCGAGGGCGAGCAGGCGGCCGATGCGGGTGAGTGCGGCGATGCGGAGCTGATCGGCGGCGTGGACGGCGTCGCGGGAGCGTGCGTAGAGGCGCGCGCGGCCTTCGGTCGTCTCGGCGGCGCGCACCGTGACCGGCAGCCGCTCGGGCACGAGCGGACCGAACCGTCGCCCACGCCACACCCCGGCTGCCGCGGCCGCGCACAGCAGGATCAGGATGGCGGGGCTCACCCAGGGTGGAGTGAGCTCACCGAGGGTCGGATCGCCGCCTTCGAGGTCGGTGTCGTCGACGCCGGGGGAGTACCAGACGACGAGCGGATGCCGCCCCATGAGGTTCAGCGCCAGGGCGGCGTTGCCGTTCTCGGCGAGGTGGGCGTTCACGAACAGTGCTCGCGCGTCTACGGCCACGACGCGCTGTGGGCCGTCGTCACGCCCGATGACCCCCGCGCCGGCATCGGTCGGATAGCAGACCAGCCCGGAGTCCCCTGGGTCGAAGATCGATCCGGGAGCGACCGGCCCGGACCGCGTGGCCTCCGGCAGATCGCACTGCGGATCGACCAGCTCTCCGGCGGAGACCCCCGCGGGTGCGGCGCCGGGAAGCAGCAGTCGCAGGGTGCGGGCTCGGGGATCCACGAGGATGACGTCGGTCGCGGCATCGGCGATGGACGACACGGCGTCGTCCGAGAGAGCAGGCGGGTCGGTGAGGACGAGGGTGTCGGCGGCGCCGGTCAGCGCCTCGGTGGCGGCCGCGCGATCGCGCGCCACCACGACGTCGATGCCCTGGTCGCGCAGGATCTGCACGAGCGCCCGAGTTCCATCCGGACCCGCCGAATCCGGGTCGAGCACGTCGCGCTCCGCCCAGCGTGAGAGGCCGGAAAGACCCGCACCGATCGCCCCGATCATTAGCAGAGTCACGCCGATCGCGATCCAGGTGCCGATGCTGCGACGGCGCGTGCGCGGCGCGGTGGCGGGATCGGCGGCGGTGTCGATGGCGGCGGTCATCGAGGCACAGCCCCCGACTCCGCGAGCAGCGGTCGTGCGGCCATGATCGCCTCGTCGACCGCCACGACCCGGGCGTACAGGTCCGGCGTTCCCGGTCTGCGCAGGTAGCGCACGTCGTCGAACGCCGCCGCGGCCTCCTCGAGGGCGGCCGCGCAGCCGGGGAACACGCGCCCCGCGGTGCGCGCGAACGTGTGAACGGTGGCGCCAGGCGGCACCTCGAGGAGGTCCCGCTCCACGATGGCGCGCGCGAGCCCGCGGAAGCGGAGCACGATGGCGCCGTCCCAATCGCCGCGGTCGGCGAGGGATGCCGCGTCCCGCCGCAGGCGGGCCGCGCTGCGCTCCTCGGCGACCCCGAAGAGCTCAGCTCCCGCCGCCCTGGTGCGGCGGGAGGCGCGGGGGAGACCCCAGATCAGGAACGCTGCGACGATCAGGACGATGACCACGAGCGCGGCCACGACGGCGAGCGTCGGCCCCCAGCCGTTCGGGATCTCCGAGGAGAACAGCTGGTCGAAGAATCCTCCGATCGCCCGGGCGACCCGATCGAGCGGGGTGGGCTCGGCGGCCGTGTAAACCGGGTCGGCCAGCTCCTCCTGCGCCCAGCGACGCGCCTCCTCGCCGTCCGGCGTCAGCGGTGGCACCGCGTCGGCAAGCCGGAAGGCCGATGCGACGCTCACGCCCACGGCGACTCACGGTCGGCGGCCGCATCGGGCGCGGTCCAGCGGGTCGCGCTGGGCGGGGATTCGCCTGCGGGCGGCGCCGCGACATCGCCCTCGGCCGATGGAACCGGCGGCGTCGGGGCGGCCGCCGCCGGAGCGGCCGCGTACGGCTGCGGATACTGCGGGTACTGCTGCGGCTGCGCGGAGGGCGGGTACGACTGCGAGTACTGCGAGTACGGCTGCGGCTGCACGTAGGGCGAGTACGGCGGATACGCGGCGTAACCCGCCATCGGCGGCGGGGGCGCGAGGCGGGGCACCAGTACGCGGCCGATGTGCTCGCGGTAGGGATCCGGGAGGCCGGTGACCCCGGCATCCCGTCGCTCCACGTACGAGAGCATGTCGAGGTCGAGCCCTTCGTGGCGCATGCGGCAGTCGAGGTAGATGAGCGCCGTCGAGGTGGACTGGACGACGGAGCCTACCGACTGGATCAGCAGGGTGACGGCCTGCACCAGCAGGAGCGACACGATCAGGCCGATGACGTCGGTCGGTCCGGGGTCGCCGGTGGGCGCGATGATCGACGTCAGTCCCGTGGTGATCAGCTGGAACGGCAGACCGACGACCTGGGCGATCGCGCCGAAGATCAGCGAGACGATGACGACGATGCCGAGGGCCGGCCAGAACCGTCCGCGGGTGAGTCGCCACGATCGTCCGATCGCGCCGCCGATCGTCGCGTGCTCGAGGATGATCGCCGAGGGCGCGAGCAGCAGCTTCACGGTCAGCCAGAGGGTGAGGGGCACCGCGCCGAGCCCGAGCAGCAGGAAGAGCGCGATCGCGGCGGGCGGCGCGACCGTACCGGTCGCGAAGACGACGACGCCGCCCACGGCGACCAGGGCCAGCGTCGCGAGCACGAGCAGGAACGAGTAGCCGAGCAGGCGCCAGGCGACGGGCTTCACGCGGCGCCAAAGCGCGCCGAGGGTCAGCTTCTCGGCGAGGGCGGCGTGCGCGACCTCGGCCACGACCACGCCCTGGACGATGACGCCCAGTGCCCCTGCGGCGAGGCCCAGCACGATGCCCGCGATCGCGGTCAGCGCGATCGAGCCCGCCATCACGGCGTCGTAGTCCTCGCTGCCCGGGGTGAGGGTGTCCAAGCGCGAGAACGACGCCCATCCCACGGCGCCGACCGCGACGAGAACGACCAGGTAGGCGACCGCCTGCACGCACAGCGCGAATCCGAGGAGGACCTTCGGGTTCTGCCGGAGGGCGGCGAACGAGCGCCCGAGGATGGTGCCGAACGACAGCGGGTGCAGCGGGATGATGCCCGGGCGGGATGCGGGCGTCCATGCCGGATAGGTCGTCACTGTGCCTCCTCGCGCGGCCTCGCCGTCCTCTCGGCGCACCGGGCGATCCCTATCGTGTCACACCCCTCCGCGCGTGCTCGGCGCGGTCTCAGACACTGTCCATTACTCTGTGGAGAGCGTCACGGACCGGCGTGTGCGCTGCACGCGCCCCGAGGCCGCGAGAGAAGGACGAAACCCGCGCGATGACTTCACGCATCCTGGTGGTCGACGATGACACCGCTCTGGCCGAGATGATCGGCATCGTGCTGCGCACGGAGGGGTTCGAGACCGCTTTCTGCGCAGACGGAAGCAAGGCCGTCGACGCCTGGCGCGCCGAGCGCCCCGACCTGATCCTGCTCGACCTGATGCTCCCGGGCATGGACGGCATCGAGATCTGCACGCGCGTGCGCGCCGAGTCCGGCGTGCCCATCATCATGCTGACCGCCCGCACCGACACGGCCGATGTCGTGAAGGGCCTGGAGTCGGGCGCCGATGACTACATCGTCAAGCCGTTCAACCCGAAGGAGCTCGTCGCCCGCATCCGCACGAGGCTCCGCCCGGCCGCCCAGCCCGGTGGCGAGGCGCTGCGGATCGGTGACCTCACCGTGGATGTCGCGGCGCACGAGGTGCGCCGGGCCGACGAGGCGATCGCGCTCACGCCGCTGGAGTTCGAGCTCCTCGTGGCACTCGCCTCCAAGCCGCAGCAGGTCTTCTCGCGCGAGATGCTGCTCGAGCAGGTGTGGGGCTACCACTACAAGGCAGACACGCGCCTCGTGAACGTCCACGTGCAGCGGCTGCGTGCGAAGGTCGAGCTCGACCCCGACAACCCGAAGATCGTCACGACGGTGCGCGGCGTCGGCTACCGCGCCGGCGCGGTGGTCTGAGCCCACCATGACCCTGGCGGAGGCGCCGGCCTCGGCATCCCGCCGCATTTTCGCCTGGCTGCGGGAGTGGCGCGAGTGGCCGGACGACCTGGCGCGGCTATGGCGGCGCTCGCTGCGGTTCCGGATTGTGGTGGTCACGCTGGGGCTCACGGCGCTCGCCGTGCTCGTGGCGTGCGTCTGGATGGCGCTCCAGGTGCAGAACGACCTGTTCGTCTCGCGGCGGGACCAGGTGCTGGTCGACTCGCGCCGCGCCACGCAAGCCGCGCAGGAGTCGCTCGACTCCGCCGCCGCGCAGGGCGATGGAGTGCAGCTGCAGAACCTCATGCGCAGCGTCCAGGCGACGCTCGCCGAGCAGTCCTCGAGCGACATGATCGCCGCCTTCCGCATCGACCGCACGCCGTCCCAGATCGCGCCGCAGGACTTCACCTCGGGGGGACTCGAGGAGGACCTCATCTCGCCGGGCCTGCGGACGGCTGTGCGCGCCGACGCGGAGCAGCAGTGGTGGCAGTCCGTCGCGCTCCCCGCGCCGCTCGGCGGCACAATGCCCGGGATCGTCGTCGGTCAGCAGCTGCTGGTGCCGGACGTCGGTCCGTACGAGCTCTACCTCGCCTACGACCTCGGCAGCGCGGAGCAGACCCTCGGGTTCATCCAGGTGACGCTGTGGACCGTCGGAATCGGGCTCGTCATCCTCATCGGCGGAATCGCCTGGTTCGTGCTCCGGTCGGTCACGACACCCATCTCGGAGGCCGCTGACACGAGCGCCCGGCTGGCCGCCGGCGAGCTCACCGTGCGCATCCCGGTGCGGGGCGAGGACGAGCTCGCCACGCTCGGACGGTCGTTCAACGCGATGGCCGACAGCATCGAATCACAGATCAAGGAGCTCGCCGACCTGTCGCTCGTGCAGCAGCGCTTCGTCTCGGATGTCTCGCACGAGCTGCGCACGCCGTTGACGACGATCCGGCTGGCGGCAGACATGATCAACGACCAGCGCGCCGACTTCGACCCCGCGACGGCGCGCGCCGCCGAGCTGCTCAACGCGCAGGTCCAGCGCTTCGAAGTGCTCCTGACCGACCTCCTCGAGATCAGCCGCTACGACGCCGGATCCGTGCAGCTCGAACTCGAGCCGACCAGCCTCGCCCAGCTGGCGGAGGGCGAGATCGCCTCGATGGAGCAGCTCGCCCACCAGCACGGCACCGACGTGCGGCTGGTCGCCCCTGGTGGCTACTCGCCCGTCGAGATGGACCCCCGTCGCGTCCGCCGGATCGTGCGGAATCTTCTCGGCAACGCGATCGAGCACGGCGAGGGCCGGCCGATCGTCGTCACGGTCGACAGCGACCAGCAGGCGGTGGCGGTGAGCGTGCGCGACTACGGCATGGGCATGAAGCCCCAGGACGTCGAACGGGTCTTCGACCGGTTCTGGCGCGCGGACCCTTCGCGCACCCGCACGATCGGCGGGACGGGTCTTGGGCTGTCGATCGCGCTCGGCGACGCGCGGCTGCACGGCGGCGAGCTGGCGGTGTGGTCGGAGCCCGGTCGCGGGTCCCACTTCGTGCTCACCTTGCCTCGCCGGGGAACGAGGCTCACCGCGCCGTCGCCGATCCCGGTCGACCCGGGCGAGACCGCGACCGATGAGCTCGGACTCACGCAGCCGATCGTGGTGGAGACGGATGCCTCGCGGCGAGGAGGGTCGGCATGACCCGGCGCCGCGGCATCCTGGCCGCCTTCCTGGCGACGGCGGCGCTCGCGCTCTCGGCGTGTGCGGGCCTTCCGACGAGCGGACCGGTGACCCCGGGACTCCCGGCAGGGACGGATGCCGGCAACCCCGACTTCTCGTTCCGGCCCGACAGCCCGCAGCCGGGGGCGACGCCCGAGCAGATCGTCACCGGGTTCATCCGGGCCGGCTCCGGCCCGGCCGACAACTGGGCGATCGCCCGCGAGTATCTCGCGCCCTCGATCAGCAGCACCTGGGACCCGAGCGCCGGGGTGACGATCGACGTGGAGAGCGACCGCGACTACGAATCGCCGGCCGAGGACCAGGTCGTGCTGACCCTCACCGCTGTGGCCTCCACCGACGCGATCGGCGCCTACGCCCAGGTCGAGGCCGGTCCGACGGAAGTCCCCTTCCAGCTGGCGAAGCAGGAAGACGGCGAATGGCGCATCACCGAGGCCCGGGACGGCATCGTCCTGGATCGGGACCAGTTCGCGTCCGTGTTCCATCGCTACTCGCTCATGTACTTCGACCCGACGTGGGAGTTCCTCGTGCCGGACGTCCGGTGGTTCCCCGCCGTGAACGCGGCGACCCACATCGCCGACGCGCTCATCCAGGGCGGACCGAGCCCGTGGCTGGCGGCATCCGTCTTCACGGCGTTCCAAGACGTCTCGCTCGCGCGGCCGTCGGTGCCGGTCGTCGACGGCGTCGCGCACGTCGAACTCGATGACAGCGCGCTCGCCGCGACGCCGGACACGCTGTCGCGGATGCAGACGCAGCTCGATGCGAGCCTGGCATCGGCGAACGTATCGAGCGTGGAGATCTCGGTGTCGTCGACGCCGCTCGAGATCGAGCCCGTCAAGACCCGCTCGACCCGGGTGAGCACCCTGCCCCTGGTGGACACCGCCGACGGCTTCGGCTTCCTCTCCGGTGACCAGCTGGAGCCGCTCGACGGGCTGTCGGCCACGATGGCCACCGTCGTGCCCGCGGCCATCCAAGTGGCACCGGACGGCGACTTCGCCGGCGTGCGCCTGGTCGACGGGACGGTGGCCCGGGTGTCGGCGGACGGGGAGGTCGCCGTCTTCGACACCCGTGCGGGCCTCGTGGACCCCACTGTGGACCCGTGGGGCTACACCTGGAGCGCCCCCCGTGACGCGCCGGCAGGGCTCGCCGCGTTCAGCGGCAGCGGGGAGCGGATCGACATGACGGGTGCCTGGCCCGACGCGACGCAGATCGCCGCCATGTCGCTGTCCCGCGACGGGACTCGGCTCGCCGCGGTCGTGACCAGCGGCGGACGACCGGCACTGTGGATCGCCGGAGTGATCCGCAACTCCGACGGTGTGCCGTCGGGCCTCGGCGAACAGCCGCTCCTGCTTACGCAGCTGCCGGGACCTGGGGCGGCGCTCGCCTGGCTGGACGACATCTCCGTCGGGGTGCTCACCCGCAGCGGCGACGTGCCGGCGGTCGTCGATCTCGTCGTCGGCGGACCCACCGTCACGACGCTCGCGCCGGAGGGCGTCACGCAGATCGCCGGGGCGAACCAGGCGACCACGGTGCGGCTGCGCGCCGCCGAGGGCGCCCTCTATGTCCAGCGCGGGTCGAACTGGACTCAGACGGCGGAGGGGATCCTGGTGCTGGCGACCCAGCAGGGCCTGTCCCGCTGACAGCGGCGTCCTCTCCTCCCCACGCCGTCGGGCGGCGTGAGAACGCGCGGTCGGACCGATCGGGGCGACGTGCCTGCCGCCGGCCGTTCAGGCTGGCCCGATGGAGTCTCCTCCCGTCGCCCTCCCAGCGCCCGTCCGCCGTGCGCTCGCGGATGCCCTCACGCTCCTCTTTCCGGTCGACTGCGCCGGCTGCGACGAGCCCGACATCGTGCTGTGCGATGCGTGCAGCCGCGCGCTGGAGCCGGCCCCGACCCGGCGCGTGCTCCCCTCCGGACTGGCGGTGTGGAGTGGGCTGACCTTCGAGGGGACGGCGGCACGCGTCATCCGCTCTCTCAAGGAGGACGGCCGCACCGGGCTCGCCCGGGCACTTGCCCCTGCGCTGCGCGCCGCTTTCATCGCGGCGGCCGGCCGCGATCGAGCCCTCGTCGTGCCGATCCCCACCTCGCGCGCGGCCATGCGGCGTCGAGGGTTCCGGGTTCCCGACCTCGTCGCGTGCCGCGCCGGGCTCACGGGCAGGTCTCTGCTCGCGCCGACCCGCCGCACCGCTGACCAGCGCGGCCTCGACCGCGACCAGCGGCAGGCGAACGTCGCCGCGTCGCTCGCGGCGCGGACGAGTGCGCCGGCTGCCGGCATCCGGCGCGTCGTCATCATCGACGACGTCGTCACCACCGGCGCGACGCTCGACGAGGCGGCACGCGCGTTGCGCGCTGCTGGATGGGACGTCGTCGGGGCGGCGACGATCGCCGCGACGCCCCGAATGGTCACCGGCGCGACACATTCGAAAGTCATAGGTGACTTCCCGGTGACGCGGAGATAGCGTGGGGAGGACAAGGCGACTGACGGTCCGCCCTTGACCGGGCGGACCGGAACAAGGAGGTCAAGGATGGAATCGAGCATCGTCGGCGTGGGAGTGGGTATCACCGACCGCTTCCGATCGGTTGTCGAAGAGAAAACCCTCCGGATAGAGCACCTTGCTCCTCGCGCGCAGCGAGTCGACATCAAGGTGACGCACCGGGCGTACCACAACGGACGCATGGAAGACGACACCGTGGAGCTCACCCTCACCGGGAAGGGCCCGATCGTCCGCGCCGAGGCGACCGACGCCGACAAGTTCGCGGCGCTCGACCTCGCGGTCGACAAGCTGTGCGAGCAGCTGCGTCGAGCGAAGGACAAGCGGGTCGATTCGCGCAATCACCCGCGTGGCGCGAAGTACGAGAAGGAGACTGGCGCCCTCCTGGGCATCGACGTGCAGCCGGTGTCCGTCGAAAGGCTCCGCGCTGTGGCGACCGGCGAGATTCCGGTCATCACCGGACCCGAGGACGAGGCGGACTACACCCCGGTCGTCATCCGTCAGAAGAGCTTCGATGCGGAGTGGATGACCGTCGAAGAGGCCGTCGACCGTATGGAGCTCGTCGGCCATGACTTCTTCCTGTTCATCGATGCGCGCAGCGATCATCCGAGCGTCGTCTACCGACGCAAGGGCTGGGACTACGGGGTGATCGCACTGACGGCCCAAGCGGCGTCAGAGCTCGCGTCCTGACCTGACGACACGAAGCGGATGCCTCGGCTCGAGGCATCCGCTTCGTCGTATGCACTTGCGGCGATATGCCGCGGCACGTCAGAATCACCCGAAACAGGGGGAGGACGCTGCATGCCAGCTCCGAAGTGGATCGTTCCGGTGTCGCTCCGCGGATATCAGCGCAGCTGGCTGGGGCCGGACATCCTCGCCGGAGTGATCCTCGCCGCCGTGGCCATCCCCGAGGTGATGGGCTACACGTCGATCTCGCAGACGCCCATCGTGACCGGGCTGTACACGATCCTGTTCCCGCTCGCGGCGTTCGCGCTGCTCGGCTCCTCGAAGCTGCTGGTCGTCGGCGGGGACTCGGCGACCGCGGCGATCCTGTCCGCTGGCCTGCTCGCGGCGGGGATCGGAGGGCTGCAGCCGGGCTCCGCGAAGTGGGTCGCGCTCTGCGGGCTCGCGGCGCTGCTGTGCGCCGTGCTGCTGGTGCTCGCGCGGGTGCTGCGGCTCGGCTTCCTCGGCGACTTCCTCTCGGCCTCGGTGCTGATCGGCTTCCTGACCGGCGTCGGGATCCAGGTCGCCACAGGGCAGATCCCGGACATCCTCGGGATCCCGAAGGGAAGCGGCAACTGGTTCCAGCAGCAGTGGGCGTGGATGACCTCGCTGGGTGAGGTGTCCTGGCCGACCTTCGCCTACGGGGCCGGGACGATCGCGATCATCCTCGGCTTCAAGCTGTTCCTGCCGAAGGTGCCAGGGCCCATCATCGCCGTGGTCGGACTGCTCGCGGTCGCGACCATCACCGACGCGTCGTCCTACGGGGTGGACGTCGTCGGGGCGATCCAGGGCGGACTCCCGCCGATCGGCCTTCCCGTAGGCATCACCTGGGGTGATGTGCCTGCGGTCGCGTCGACGGCGTTCGCGTGCTTCGTCCTGATCATCGCGCAGAGCGCCGCGACCTCCCGGAGCTTCGCGATGAAGCACGGCGACCGCGTCGATGTGAATCGCGACATCGTCGGACTGGCCGCGGCGAACCTCGCGGCGGGCCTGAGCGGCACCTTCGTCGTGAACGGCTCACCGACCAAGACGCAGATCCTCGACGAGCAGAAGGGCCGATCGCAGATCGCCAACCTGACCGTGGTGCTCGTCACGCTGGTCGTGCTGCTGTTCCTGACGAACCTGCTCACCGACCTGCCGAAGGCCGTCCTCGGCGGGATCGTGTTCCTGATCGGCATCGACCTCATCGACGTGAAGGGCCTGCGCCGCATCCTGCGCCGCCGGCCCATCGAGTTCGGCATCGCCATCGTCACCGCGCTCACGGTGTTCCTCGTGGGTGTGACCGCGGGCATCTTCCTCGCGCTCGCCCTGTCGCTGCTCGACGTGATCGCGCGGCAGTACCGGGCTCGCGACTTCGTGCTCGGCACCGGCAGCAACGGCGGCTATGCCTACAACCCCGCCAAGCCCGGCCAGCAGAGCGAGCCGGGGCTCGTCGTGTTCCGCTACGAGGCCGACCTCTTCTTCGCGAACGCGAGCCGATTCGCCGACGACGTCCAGGCAGTGGTGGACGGGGCGCCGGACAAGGTCCGCTGGGTCATCCTCGACTGCGCCGGCATCAGCGACATCGACTACTCGGCCGGCCAGGTGATGTCCGGGATCATGGACTTCCTCGACTCGCGCGGAGTGACCCTGATCCTTGCCCGGCCCGACGAGGTGCTGCTGGAGACGCTGCGCCGCTACGGCATCGAGTCGCGCATCCCCGCAGACCACGTCTTCGACGATCTCAGCGCCGCCGTCGCCGCCTTCCCGCGCACCTAGCGCCGCGCGGGCGCCGCGTGCCGCGGCTAGCGGTCTCCGTGAGTGCGGCGGGGGCCGCCGGTGTCGGGGCGGATCTCGATGAGCTTGCCGGAGATCCGGGTCTCCGCGAGCCGCGCGAACGTCTCGGGCGGCAGGTTCGCCGGCAGTTCGACGAGCGAGAAGTCCGGGCGGATCTGGATGGCGCCGAAGTCGCCGCGGCTGAGTCCGCCTTCGTTGGCGAGGGCGCCCACGATCTGTCGGGGTTCGACGCGGTGGCGCTTGCCGACCGCGATCCGATACGTCGCCAGACGGCCGTTGCTCGGTCGCTGCCGACGCTCGCCGCGGTCGCCACGGTCGTCGCGATCGAATCGGCCGGGGCGGTCTCCCCGGTCTGCGCGGTCGTCGAACCCTCGGCGCTGCTGCTCGGGCTCGGGCTCGAGCAGCAGCGGCGACTCGCCCTGCGCGACCACCGCGAGTGCGGCGGCGACATCGACCTCGGGCACGTCGTGATTGCGCACGTAGTGTGCGATGACGTCGCGGAATCCGTCGATGCGGTCGGTCTGGGCCAGCGCCGCGCTGATGCGGTCATCGAACCGGGTCAGGCGGGTGATGTTGACGTCGTCGACGCTCGGCAGCTGCATCTGGGTGATCGGCTGGCGCGTCGCCCGCTCGATCGATGACACGAGGTTGCGCTCGCGCGGTGTCACGAAGCTGATCGCGTCTCCCGAGCGGCCTGCGCGACCGGTGCGCCCGATCCGGTGCACGTACGACTCGGTGTCGGTCGAGATGTCGAAGTTGACCACGTGCGAGATGCGCTCGACGTCGAGGCCGCGGGCGGCGACGTCGGTGGCGACGAGGATGTCGAGCTTGCCCGACTTGAGCTGGTTGACGGTCCTCTCGCGGACGGGCTGGGCGACGTCGCCGTTGATCGCCGCCGCGGAGTAGCCTCGCGCCCGCAGCTTCTCGGCGATCTCCTCGGTCGCGCTCTTGGTGCGCGCGAACACGATCATGCCCTCGAAGTTCTCCGTCTCCAGGATCCGAGTCAGGGCGTCGATCTTCTGCTGGTAGGACACGATCAGATAGCGCTGGGTGGTCGTCGCCGAGGTCGTGGTCTTCGTCTTGACCGTGATCTCTTCGGGGTCGTTCAGGTACTGCTTCGACATGCGCCGGATCGTCGAGGGCATCGTGGCAGAGAAGAGGGCGACCTGCTTGGTCGCCGGAGTGTCCTTGAGGATCGTCTCGACGTCCTCGGCGAACCCCATCTTCAGCATCTCGTCGGCCTCGTCGAGCACGAGGAATCTCAGCTCCGACAGATCGAGCGTGCCCTTGTCGAGGTGGTCCATGATGCGGCCGGGCGTTCCCACCACGATGTGCACGCCTCGGCGAAGCGCCGAGAGCTGCACGCCGTAGCCCTGGCCGCCGTAGACGGGCAGGATGTGGACGCCGCGGACATGCCCCGCGTACTTCTCGAACGCTTCGCAGACCTGCAGGGCGAGCTCGCGCGTCGGGGCGAGGACGAGGGCCTGCGGGGTCTTCTGCGCGAGATCGAGCCGGTCGAGGATCGGCAGGGCGAAGGCGGCCGTCTTGCCCGTTCCGGTCTGTGCGAGGCCGACGACATCGCGGCCGGCGAGGAGGGTCGGGATCGTCGCCGCCTGGATGGCGGAGGGCGTCTCGTAGCCGACGTCGCTCAATGCCTTGAGCACCGACTCGCCCAGGCCGAGGTCGCGGAATGTGGTCGTTTCGGGCTCGGCGGGAGCCTCGGACTCGACGTGGTCATCGGATGTGGGCACGCTTCAGGCTAGTCCGCGCAGTGGGTCTCCGACAGGATCCGACGCCCAGAGGCTGCCCGCGAGTGCGTCACGCCGCCGTAGTGCCGAGTTTGGCGGGCCGTCCGCGCTTGGGCCGCGCCGTCGAGAGACCGAGCGCCATGGTGTGGTGCTGGTGCCCCGCGAGGCGGTCCTCGGTCCGGTCGAGCCAGCGCATCTCCGCCTCGGCTCGGGAGATCATCGCGTCGACGACGAGCGCCCGCGCGAACTCCTCCCGGTGGTCGTGCGGCCCTCGTGGGGTCCTGGCATCGGTGAGGCGCTCGAGCCGCGCGAGCGCAGCGAGCCGTTCCGTCTGGATGACCGCCGCGACGTCGGCGCCTGGGAGGGTCGCCGCGAGTGCGATCTTCACCGCGAGCTCATCACGCCCGCCCTGCGGCCGATCCAAGGGCGCGGTCAGCCAATCGCGCGCGCCCGCGCGCCCGGCATCCGTGATCTCCCAGTAGACGTGACCCTCGTCGTCGATCTCGCTCTTCGCGACGAGGCCCTCGCGCTCGAGTCGTTCGAGGGTGTTGTAGATCTGCCCGACGTTGAGGGGCCACACCGAACCGGTGCGGCGGTCGAACTCCGCCCGCAGCTGATAGCCGTAGCACGGACCCTGATCGAGGATCGCGAGCAGACTTCCCCTCACGGACATGGATCTCCTCTTCGGGTCAGTCGATCTCGTTGCCGAGTATATGAATACCGAGAAGCGAATTCATCGGATGCCGCAACCGGCGTGTCGCCGGGGCCGGGTGCCGCGGCATCCACAGCCCACTCCAAGATCACGGGCAGGTAACATGGGGAGGTATGCCTGCGCGCGGAAGCCGGTCGCCCCGGAGTTCCGCGCGCTGACCCGATAGATGGGAACTTTCCGTGGTCAATCCGCTCGAGAAACTGCTCCGCGCCGGCGAAGGCCGGATCCTGCGACGCCTACAGCAGATCGTGAAGGCCGTCGGTGCCCTCGAAGACGAGTACACCCAGCTCACGGACGACGAGCTGCGCGGCGAGACCGCCGAGCTGCGGGCCCGCTATGAAGCCGGCGCGACTCTCGACCAGCTCATGCCGGAGGCGTTTGCGGCCGTCCGCGAGGCCGCCAAGCGCACGCTCGGTCAGCGCCCCTACGACGTGCAGATCATGGGCGGTGCCGCGCTGCACCTGGGGAACATCGCCGAGATGAAGACCGGTGAGGGCAAGACCCTCACCGCTGTGTTCCCGGTGTACCTCAATGCGATCGCCGGCAAGGGCGTGCACGTCATCACCGTCAACGACTACCTCGCGAGCTACCAGTCCGAGCTGATGGGCCGCATCTACCGGGCCCTGGGGATGACGAACGGAACGATCATCGCGGGACAGACCCCGCAGGTGCGCCGCGAGCAGTACGACGCCGACATCACTTACGGCACCAACAACGAGTTCGGCTTCGACTACCTGCGCGACAACATGGCGTGGCGCAAGGAGGATCTCGTCCAGCGCGGTCACTTCTTCGCGATCGTCGATGAGGTCGACTCGATCCTGATCGACGAGGCACGCACGCCGCTGATCATCTCGGGTCCGTCCTCGGGGGAGGCGAACCGCTGGTTCGTCGAGTTCGCCAAGATCGCCAAGACGCTCGAGGTCGGCGTCGACTACGAGGTCGACGAGAAGAAGCGCACCATCGGCGTGCTCGAGCCCGGCATCGAGAAGGTCGAGGACTACCTCGGCATCGACAACCTGTACGAGTCGGCCAACACGCCGCTGATCTCCTTCCTCAACAACTCGATCAAGGCCCTCGCCCTCTTCAAGCGCGACACCGACTACGTCGTGATGAACGACGAGGTCATGATCGTCGACGAGCACACCGGCCGCATCCTGGTCGGCCGCCGCTACAACGAGGGCATCCACCAGGCCATCGAGGCGAAAGAGGCGGTGCCGGTCAAGGCCGAGAACCAGACCCTCGCCACCGTCACGCTGCAGAACTACTTCCGCCTGTACGACAAGCTCGCCGGCATGACCGGAACGGCCGAGACCGAGGCCGCGGAGTTCATGTCGACCTACGAGCTCGGTGTCGTGCCCATCCCGACCAACCGGCCGATGGTCCGCAAGGACCAGGCCGACCTCGTCTACAAGAACGAGCCGGCCAAGTTCGCCCAGGTCGTCGAAGACATCGCGCGCCGCCACGAGACCGGCCAGCCCGTCCTCGTGGGCACGGTGAGCGTCGAGAAGAGCGAGTACCTCTCGCGGCTCCTCGCCAAGAAGGGCATCAAGCACGAGGTGCTCAACGCGAAGAACCACGCGCGCGAGGCCGAGATCGTCGCCCGCGCCGGCCGCTACGGCGCGGTCACCGTCGCGACCAACATGGCCGGCCGCGGCACCGACATCATGCTCGGCGGCAACGCCGAGTTCCTCGCCGTCCAGGACCTCAAGGCCAAGGGCCTCGACCCGGTCGAGACCCCCGAGGCGT
Source organism: Microbacterium sp. P5_E9 (assembly GCF_054049175.1). Lineage (NCBI taxonomy): Bacteria > Bacillati > Actinomycetota > Actinomycetes > Micrococcales > Microbacteriaceae > Microbacterium > Microbacterium sp. P5_E9. Next base: position 110,106 of record NZ_JBFUMV010000012.1, read on the forward strand.
ACGAGTCCGAGTGGGACTCGGTGTACGAGGCCACCAAGGCGAGTGTGGCTGAAGAGGCGTCGAAGGTCGTCGAGACCGGCGGCCTGTACGTGCTCGGCACCGAGCGCCACGAGTCGCGGCGCATCGACAACCAGCTGCGCGGACGCTCGGGCCGTCAGGGCGACCCCGGCGAGAGCCGCTTCTACCTGTCGCTGACCGACGACCTCATGCGCCTGTTCCAGTCCGGCGCCGCCGAGGCGATCCTCGCGCGCACGAACTTCCCGGATGACGTCGCCATCGAGTCCGGCATGGTGTCACGCGCGATCAAGAGCGCCCAGTCGCAGGTCGAGGCGCGCAACGCGGAGATCCGCAAGAACGTGCTCAAGTACGACGATGTCCTCAACCGCCAGCGCGAGGCCATCTACTCGGACCGCCGTCACATGCTCCAGGGCGATGACATCGCGGACCGCGTCGGACACTTCATCGAGGATGCGATCAAGGCTGTCATCGACGATCACACCTCCACTGGCCACACCGAGAGCTGGGACTTCGACGCTCTCTGGACCGAGCTCAAGACGCTCTACCCGGTGTCGGTGACGATCGACGAGGTCGTCGCCGAGGCGGGGACGAAGGGTCGGATCACACCGGAGGGCCTCAAGCGCGAGCTGCTCTCGGACGCCATGATCGCCTACCGCAAGCGCGAGGAGACCCTCGGCGAGACGGCCGTGCGCGAACTCGAGCGCCGCGTGGTGCTGCAGGTGCTGGACCGCCGCTGGCGCGATCACCTCTACGAGATGGACTACCTGAAGGACGGCATCGGCCTGCGCGCCATGGCCCAGCGCGACCCGCTCATCGAGTACCAGCGCGAGGGTTACCAGATGTTCCAGTCGATGATGGGGCAGATCAAGGAGGAGTCGGTCGGCTACCTCTACAACCTCGAGGTCGAGGTGCGCCGCGCCGACGGCGACGCCACCGAGGTCGAGGCCAAGGGACTCGGCGCCACGCCGATCGAGGGCCAGCGCCTGGAGTACTCTGCGGCGAACGACGCCGGCGAGGTCGAGGTCCGCAACGACCGCGGCCAGGTGCAGCAGGCGGCCACCAGCCGCGTGCGCCAGGCCRCTGCCGCCGCGGCGGCCACCCCCGCGCCCGCCGCG
>NZ_JBFUMV010000013.1:0-102246 GCF_054049175.1 Microbacterium sp. P5_E9
CGAGGTAGCCACGGGCGTGGGGTGGGCAGTCCACCCGGACTCGACTGACGCGGCGGGAGTCACGTTCGTCGAAGGACCTGCAACGCCGCCACTCGGTCGCGGCAGCCTGGAACTCTATGCGCCGACGTCGACTGATCGTGCGCTCGCGTTCGCCGTGCCGACGGGCGCTGGCGGCGGGATTGTGCCGACGCCGGTGCCGTGGGCCGGGACCACCGCCTCCTACGCGACCTTTGTACCCGACGGAGGCGGCGACTCCAGTGCGCCCACGTTGCGGATCGTCGGCTATCAGGTGTTCGTCGGGACGGAAGGGTTCACCACGCTCTCATTCCAGCCTCCCGCTGACGAGTTCGAAGCTGGCGTATGGCAGACGTGGGACATTGGCCCCGGTTCGGAGGTGTTCCAGTCGAACACCCCCGTCGACAACTTCTGCATTCAGGCCGATCCCTGCACGCTGGAGGAGTTCGGGGCTCACTACCCGGGCGGCCGCTGGGGTGAGATCCAGGTCGGCATCGGGGCAGGCGCACCGGCAGAGTCGCTCGGATATGCCGACGCCGTCGTCGTCCGTGGCGTGATTGACGATGCGCAGGCGGAGTTTGCCTACGACTTCGAGCTGCCGGCATCCGACAACTCCACGGCCTCCGTGGCGGCCGGCGCAGCGACCGCCACCGGCGGGTCGGCGACGGTGACGCTCAATGCCTCGGCGATCTCGGCGACGCCGACGGTGCCGTTCACGATCGTCGTCACCCTGCCCGACGGCACGGAGCAGAGCCAGGTGGTGGAGGTCGACTACGACAGCACGCAAGCGGTCTCGATCCCGGTTCCGTTCGGCACGACCCACGTCGAGGTCTGGGCGCAGGACACCCTGATCGCGGAAGGCGATGTGACGTTCACCGCTCCCGTGACACCGCCGGTGACACCGCCGGGCGGTGGCGAACTGGCCCCGACCGGATTCGATCCGGTCCCCGCGTACTGGGGATCTGCTCTCCTCGCGGCCGGGCTCGCCATGGTCGCAGTGGGGCGCGTACGTGTCCGGGCACGTGGCACTGATCGACGGGATTCATAACACCGAACGTCTGAGGGGCTGCGCGGGCGACCGCGCGGCCCCTCAGACTGTTCGGGGCGGTAAGAGAAGAAATCCCTGATGAGGTGCGCCGTCCGCGGGTGAGCTCGAGTCCTGGTCTGGTTGCAGGGGGCCATTGTCGAGCGTCTCGACTCCGGGATACGGTATGCGGAATGCGTAACGAAGGAGTTCGCCATGCTATTGAGTTCGGGTGCGGTCGCGACGGTTCTCGCCACRGTCACTTTCTTYGCACTGCCGGGCWCGCCGCCCGTGGTCGTCGACTCGTTCAGCACCCTCGYCGAGGTAGCCACGGGCGTGGGGTGGGCAGTCCACCCKGACWCGACKGACGCGGCGGGAGTGACCCTCGTCGAAGGGCCCGCAACACCCCCACTCGGGCGGGGCAGCCTCGAACTATCGGCGCCGACGTTCGATGATCTCGCGCTCGCGTTCGCCGTGCCGACTGGCCAGCCCGGCGGCGATCCGCTGGCGACCCCGTGGACCGGACTCAGCGCCTCCTACTCGACTTTCGTACCGGATGTCGACAACCCCACGGGCCGCGAACCGACGCTGCGGATCGTCGGCTACCAGGAGCTCGGCGGGCTCCAGGGGCCCGAGGGATTCACCACGCTGTCGTTCCAGCCCGCTCAGAATGGGCCGATTGAAGCCGGCGTCTGGCAGACGTGGGACATCGGCCCCGACTCGGAGGTGTTCCAGTCGAACACCTCCGACGGCTTCTGCACCATCACCGCACGCTGCACGCTGAGCGAGTTCGTGGCCGCCTACGAGACCGGCGGGTGGTGGCAGGTCCAGGTCGGCCTCGGGTCGGGTGTGCAGCCGGACTCGGTCAGTTACGCCGACGCGGTCGTCGTCCGTGACGGCGACACTGCGGAGTACTCCTACGACTTCGAGGTGCCGGCATCCGATAACTCCACCGCCTCTGTGGCGGCCGGCGCAGCGACCGCCACCGGCGGGTCGGCGACCGTGACGCTCAATGCCTCGGCGATCTCGGCGACACCGACGGTGCCGTTCACGATCGTCGCGACCATGCCCGACGGCACGGAGCAGAGCGAGGTGGTGGAGGTCGACTACGACAGCACGCAAGCGGTCTCGATCCCGGTTCCGTTCGGCACGACCCACGTCGAGGTGTGGGCGCAGGACACCCTGATCGCGGAAGGCGATGTGACGTTCACCGCACCGGTGACACCGCCTGTGACACCGCCGGGCGGTGGCGAACTGGCCCCGACCGGATTCGATCCGGTCCCCGCGTACTGGGGATCTGCTCTCCTGGCGGCCGGGCTCGCCATGGTCGCAGTGGGGCGCGTACGTGTCCGGGCACAGGACGCGGGCCGTCGATCGACTCGACGCGATTCGTAGCGCAGAACGACCTCACTGCGGGGCTGCCCGACCGGGCAGCCCCGCAGTGCTTCGCCCGCTACCCCTCGGTCTTCCAGAGGATCTGACGGATCGGCCCCGCTTGCGACTTCGACTCCACGAATTTGTGTGACGCCCGGAGGATCTGCTCGAGGACAGGCAGATCGACGTCGCTCAGTCGCCTGATGTAGAGGCAGTACCCCGTGGTGGAGTGCCTGCCCAGCTTGGCCAGGAGCGCCGAATGACGTGCCGTGCCATCCATCAGGTAGATGGTCAGCTTGCCCTTTCGCGGGTAGAAGCCGATCGTGTGACCGTCGCCTTCGCGGCCGCTGTCGTATTTGTAGTGGTAGGTGCCGAACCCGATCGTGCCGACATTCCAGAGCGTCGGCTCGTGCCCGCTGATCCGATGCATCATCGCAATCAGCGTCTGGCTGTCCGAGGCCACCTGCTCATCTCCGAGCGACGCGAGGTAGGTGTCGACCGAGGGTTCGTTGCGATCTGTCATTGCGTCCGCTTTTCCATGCCCGATGATGGAGTCGATCCCTGGACGCTACTCCGCCGGAAGGCGGCGATTCCAGGGGTCGAGCATGATCGGACTGTCGACGAGGAGGGTCGTGTGAGCCAGGAGAGGCTGCCGTGGCAGGCGGGGTCAGACGTTCTGCCGATGTTCTTCGCCGGGGTGTCCACCCCTGGCAGGGTGGATCGCGAGGCGGCTATCGAGGTGCTTCGGGGTGCGGTGGATCTGGCCAACGCATGGATCGGTGTCGACGTCACGTGGTCGACGTTCGTCTCGGTCAGAGAGGACGACATGCGGGCCCCGATGGAGAAGATGAGCCGACCTGGACTCGACTGGGAGTTCATCTCCACGAGGTCTGGAACCGCGGCGATGATCCTGCTGACCGGAGTGTGCACCGACCTCGCCGACTATCCGTGGCATCCGAACCACACGGTGGCGGAGGTCGCGGTCTGGTTCCCTGTTTTCGTGGCCGCGCTCGGTCGCGACGCGGGGCGGATGTGCGTGGGCGTCTCGGTGCAGCGCTGGGCGATGTACGGCTCGGGGGAGAACATGCCGTGGATCGCCGGGCCGGTAGGCCCGTGGGTGGCGCGCAGCGTCGAGATCATGGGCGCTGACACCGGGTACGCGATCCTGGACCAGGTGAAGGGCTCTCACCGCCAGAGCCCGCTGGAGAGTCGAAGTATGCCCCCCGACGGCGGATACGGGTCCGTTCCCGATGTCTGGGGCTACGGGTGGGGGACGCTCCTGTCGCCCTCGCACCTCGAGCGGATCGGCGGCGTCGAGGGCCTGCCCGATGCGCACGTCGAGCAGCTGCCGGGCGGCCGGGTCTGGGTGACGCTGGGCGACGATCCATCGCAAGTGCCCGAGGTGGCGATGTGGCGCCTGCATGAGGCGCTCCAGCCGGCGTTCCCGGCGCCCCGGCCGCAGTGGATCGAGGAGCCGGTCGATGAGCGGGCGATCCCGCGCACGGTCGAGGACGTCCGCGAGGCGTGGCAAGCGGCGGCCGCTTCGGCACGCGCGGCAGGCAGGACGGGCGGCACGTTCGGGCCTGTCGGGTTCACCCTGGACGCCGGGGTCCCGGAGGTGGTGGTGCCGCATGGGACCGTCTTCACCGACGGGTTGATCATGTTCGAAGACCTGGACGCAGAGGCGGCGGCGGTGCTGCTGGGCGGGTTGGATGCCGAAGCGCTCGATGAGCGCGCCGGGCCGGGTCCGACGCTGCGTGCGGCGCTGCGCGCTGCGGTCGCTCATCCGGGGGTCGTACGGCTCAATGGGCACGCGGTCGGGCCGAGCCGGGAAGACGAGCGGGTGACGGTGGATGGCGTCCACATCCACGACGACCCTGTGCTCGAGCTGCTCGGCCCGGGAGACCGAGAGCAGGCTTGGCGGCGGGTGCAGGAGCTGGGCATCGACGATGCGCAGGTCGCCCCCGACGAACTGCGCGCGCCCAGCGCGGCGGGCGGTCCCTGGATCGTCTGGTGGGACTGAGCTTCGCTCAGGCCGCCTGAACCGCGCGGATCGGGCGGGCGAGTTCGCCGAACATGTCGAGGTCCAGCAGCAGCCCCTTGCTGGAGCTCGCCGCGTTCGCGAGGTTCTGCAGGACCTGCCCGTCGACCCCGTCCGGCTCCGCGTCGAATACGAATCGCAGGGGGATCGCGGGCTGCATCCAGATCGTGGAGACGCCGGCGGGGTTACCGTCCGGGTGGTGCCAGGAAAGCATGAAGCACTCGCCGCGACGCAGTTTGGTGGTGGCGACCACGCGCAGGTGAGCCAGGATGCGGTCGGGGATCTCGATCGCCTCGGTCAGATTTCCGTACACCAGATGGCCCATGTCGAGCTCCTTCACAGCACCGCCGGTGGGTGCCTCATCGCCTACGGTAACAGATAGTACGCAAAATTAGCTAATATCACGAACAGTAAGATTGGCGAGACATTGTGTGCGATTACGCGGTGAGCGCCGACTCGCGCCGCTCGAGATCTGACCCAGAGCGGTCGGTGAGTCGTCAACCCCCTGGAGAGGGGGTGTCGCTCCGGACACAATGAGCCCATGACCACCACGGACCGCCCGCCGTTCGAATTCCTCGGCGACTGGAGCGGACAGTTCATCGCCACCGCGATCCACAACGGGCATGACGTGCGTCCGGACTTCGCCGCCGAGCTCGCCCTGCCGGAAGCAGATCGGCTGCGGGAGGAGGATCCGCACACCGACGAGATCGGCGCCCTCATCCCCGCGCGGGTCATCGTGCATCGGTCCCGGTTCGAGCTGGACCTGAACCGCACGCGCGATGAGGCCGTCTACCGCAACGCGGAAGAGGCATGGGGGCTCGACATCCTCCGCGATCCTCCACTCGATGAGGCCATCGTCGGCGGTTCCCTCGAGGTCTACGACGCCTTCTACGCCGAGCTCGGCAGGCGGCTCGACCCGGTCGCCGCACGCGGACCGTTCGTGGTGTTCGACGTCCACTCCTACAACCACCGGCGCGACGGCGCAGATGCCGCCGCGGCCCCGGGCGAGGAGAACCCGGAGGTCAACGTCGGCACGGGCTCGCTGGACCGCGAGCGGTTCGGACCCGTGGTGGACACCTTCATCTCGTCACTCGCCGGCGTGGATACGTCAACTGGTCGGCTCGACGTCCGCGAAAACGTCCGCTTCCGCGGACGGCAGCTCGCGGCCTGGACCCACAGCCGCTACCCGGACCGCGGCATCGTGCTCGCCCTCGAATTCAAGAAGACCTTCATGGATGAGTGGACCGGCACGGACGATCGCGCCCGCATTGAGGAGCTCGCGCGCGCCCTCGCGGGCACCATCCCGCCCGTCGAGGAATCCCTGCGGGAGCTGGGACTGCGGTGACGGGCGGCGACGCAGTCGGGCCCGAAACCAGCGCCATCGAGGTGGGCGCGTTCTCGGCCGCCGACCTCGCCGCGGACCACGCGATGGCGTCGCTCGTGGGAAGCGTGCGATTCCTCCTCGAGATGACGCCGGTGAACGCGGACGACGTCCGCGCGGGGTTCCTCGCGCACCCCGAGGCGGACCCGGTGTTCGAATACCGCGAGCTCGATGTGGACCCCGATGTGCTGGACGTCGAGGTCGCGGCGCTGCCGCTCGACGGCGTCTCGGACGCCACCCTCGCCGCGCTGCTGCGAAATCGGCAGCGCGAGATGACGCTTCGGATCGAGATGCTGCGCGCCCGCAATACGCCGGACTTCCTCCAGCTGTCGATCGCCCAGTACGGGGCGCTGCTTCCTGCCCTCGTGACGCGCGCGGAAGACCTTCTCGACCGGCTGCCGAGCGGGCGATTGGAATATGACTCCGTGGATGCGAAGGGGTTCCTGGCCGCGGCGAAGGTGGAGATCGATCATTACCGTTCGCTCGATCCAGATCTCGGCATCCATGCGGAGATCCGCGACGACGTCTCGGGCGTGCTGGTGGACGGCAGCACGCTCCTCATCTCGCGCAACGCCTCGGTCGCGGGGCCCCGGGTCAACGCGCTGCTCCAGCACGAGATCGGCACCCACCTGGTGACCCAGGTGAACGGTCTCGCGCAGCCGATCCGCATGATGGGTTCCGGTCTCGCGCACTACGACGAGACGCAGGAGGGCCTGGCGGTGCTGGCGGAGATCGCCTGCGGGGGGCTCACCGCCGCACGGCTGCGCCAGCTCGCGGCGCGGGTGGTCGCCGTGCACTCGCTGGTCGGAGGTGCGAGCTTCGTCGAGACGCACCGTCTGCTCACCGACCGGGGCCTGCCGGCGGGGAGCGCCTACGGCGTCACGATGCGGGTGTACCGAGCCGGCGGCTTCACCAAAGACGCCATCTACCTGCGCGGGGTGCTCGCGCTGCTCGGGCACCTGGCCGCAGGCGGCGTGCTCGATCTCCTCTTTCTCGGCAAGTTCTCGCTGGAGGATCTGCCGCTGGTGGAGGACCTCGCGGGTCGTGGGCTCCTCGCCCCGGCGCGGGTCATGCCCCGGTACCTCTCCGATCCCGCGACCGCAGTGAGACTGCGGGATGCCGCGCACGCGGAGGACCTCGTTTCGCTGGTCAATCATCCACAGCCCGTCCTGGAGGAACTGCCATGAAGATCGGATTCGTTGTCAACGACATCGCCACCGAGAAGTCGACGTACACGACGACCCGGCTCGCGATGACGGCCACTCGCCTCGGGCACGAGGCGTGCCTGATCGGATTGCGGGACTTCGGCTACGAGCCGGACGATTCGCTGTCGGCGACCGCGGCGGCCGCGACCCCCGGCAAGTCCTACCGCTCGCTGAAGCGGTACCTCGAAGATGTGCGGGCGGGTGCCCGTGAGCAGGTCGCCCTCGACGACTTCGATGTGCTCATGCTCCGCGCCGACCCGGCGGTCGACGCCGCGGAGAGCGCCTGGGCGAACACGGCCGGTTTGGCGTTCGGACACCTGCTCGCCGACACAGGAGTGCTCGTGGTGAACGACCCGAGCTTTCTGGCATACGCCCTGTCGAAGGCGTACTTCCAGCACTTCCCCGAGGTGGTGCGACCGCGCACGATGATCTCGCGCGACGAGGAGCGGATCCGCGAGTTCATCGTCGACCTCGGCGGCCGTGCGGTGCTCAAGCCCCTGCAGGGCTCCGGTGGCTCCGGCGTGTTCCTGGTCAACATGAAGGAAGAACCCAACATCACCCAGATCGTGGAGGCGATCGCTCGCGACGGCTATGTCGTGGCGCAGGAGTACCTGCCCGCCGCCACCGACGGGGATGTGCGGATGTTCGTCATGAACGGGCGTCCGCTCGAGGTCGACGGCGTGTACGCCGCCTTCCGCAGGCGCCCGGGTGAGACCGATGTGCGCTCGAACATGTCGGCAGGCGGCAGCGCCGAGGCCGTCAAGGTGACCGACGAGATGCTCCAGCTCGTCGAGGCGGTGCGCCMTAAGCTGCTCTCCGACGGCATGTTCCTCGTCGGGCTGGACATCGTGGGCGACAAGCTCATGGAGGTCAACGTGTTCTCACCCGGCGGTCTCGGGTCGTGTCAGGCGCTCTACGACGTGGACTTCACGACCGCCGTCATCGAGGATCTCGAACGGAAGACGGCGACTCGGGAGCACTATGGCACGAAGCTGTCGAACGCCCAGCGTGCCACGCTCTGACTGACGCGCGAGCGGCGGGGAGGATCCACCATGAAGCAGGTCGTCATCGTCGGTCATGGGGGCCCGGAGAAACTCCAGGTGCGCGAAGCCGCCGACCCCGCGCCGAAGCCGGGGGAGGTGCGGATTCGCGTCAGAGCGAGCGGCATCAACTTCGCCGACATCTTGACGCGCAAGGGCCTCTATCCCGATGCCCCGAAGCTCCGGGCCGTGGTCGGCTATGAAGTGTCGGGGGTGGTGGACCAGGTGGGCAGCGGGGTCGACCAGGCTCTGATCGGCAGAGAGGTCGTCGCGCTGACCCGCTTCGGCGGCTACGCGGAGGTCGTCTCGGTGCCGGCGGGGCAGGTCTTCGATAAGCCCGCCGGGCTTTCGCACGTCGAAGCGGCTGCCATACCGGTGAGCTATCTCACCGCGTGGCAGCTCCTCGTGGTCATGGGTTCACTGCAGTCCGGCCAGACCGTATTGATCCACAATGCCGGCGGCGGGGTCGGGCTCGCCGCGATCGACGTCGCGCGCCACGTCGGCGCGACGATCTACGGCACCGCCAGCGCCGCCAAGCATCCGTTCCTCATCGAGCGCGGCGTGCACGAGGCCATCGACTACCGCACCACGGACTGGTCGGTCGAAGTCGATCGGCTGACCGCGGGGCGAGGCGTATCGCTCATCATGGACGCCTTCGGCGGCTCGCACTGGAAGAAGAGCTATCGGGCCCTGCGCTCGACGGGGCGGCTCGGGATGTTCGGCGTCTCCGCGGCGACCGCATCGAAGCTGCCCGGGCCGCTCCGGCTGGGGAAGGTGGCCCTCAGCATGCCGATCTTCCATCCGGTGGCGCTGATGAACGGCAACAGATCGGTCTTCGGCGTGAACCTCGGTCACATGTGGCACGAGACCGACATGATCGCGGACTGGATGCGCGTGGTGCTCGAGGGCGTGACCGAAGGCTGGGTGCGGCCGCACGTCGACAAGAGCTTTCCGCTCGAGAGCGCGGGGGAGGCGCACACCTACATCGAGGAGCGAAGGAACACCGGGAAGGTCGTCCTGACGACCTGACCCGCCGCCTTGGCCCTCGCCGCTGTCGCCGCATCCGCGTAGCGTGGACGGCGAAGTCACCTGTCGAACAAGGAGGTTCCCATGGCGAGACTCTCGCCCATCCAGCCGTGCCTGTGGTTCGCCGATCGGGCACGCGAGGCGATGGAGTACTACGTCGACGTGTTTCCGGACTCACGCATCAACTCCATCGAGGAGTACCCCGACGCATCGCTCGACGAGCACTTCGGCGGCATGTCCGGCAAGGTCCTGAACGGACAGTTCACCCTCAACGGCATGGATTTCGTGTGCCTCGACGGCGGGCCGCTCTTCACCTTCAACGAGGCGATCTCGTTCGTCGTGGCCTGCGACGGCCAGGAGGAGCTCGACCGCTACTGGTCGAAGCTTTCGCATGTGCCCGAGTCGGAGCAGTGCGGCTGGTGCAAAGACCAGTTCGGGGTCAGCTGGCAGATCATCCCCGCGAACATGCGTGAGCTGACTCGCCGGCCGGAGCAGATCCAGGTGATGATGGGCCAGAAGAAGATCGTGATCGCCGAGCTCGAGAACGCCTGACGCGTCAGTCCGGCACCGTCACCGAGGTCGGGAACGGCAGGCGCTCTGAGTTGTTCACGACCTGGTGCCAGTAGGGGTAGATCGGCGTCGTCGCGCTCGCCGCGTCGAGCCGGGCGATCTGGTCGGCGTCCAGCGACCAGCCCACCGCGCCGAGATTCTCGATGAACTGAGCTTCGTTGCGGGCTCCGAAGATGATCGAGGACACCGTCGGGCGGCTCAGCACCCAGTTGAGCGCGAGCTGCGGGATCGTCTTGCCGGTCTCGGTGACGAGTTCATCGAGCACGTCGATGGTGCGGAACAGCGTCTCGCGATCTCCGGATGCCTCGGTCTCGCCGGGCACGGCGAGTCGACTGTCTGCGGGGACGGGCGTGTTCCGCCGGAGCTTTCCGGTGAGTCGTCCTTGCGACAGCGGACTCCACACCACGGTTCCGATTCCTTGGTCGACCGCCAGCGGCATCAGCTCCCACTCGAATTCGCGGGACGCGAGCGAGTAGAACGCCTGATGAGCGACATGGCGCACCCATCCGTTGCGCTCCGACACCGAAAGCGACTTCATCAGCTGCCAGCCGGAGAAGTTGGAGCATCCGATGCAGCGGACCTTCCCGCTCCGCACGAACTCGTCGAGCGTGCTCAGCACCTCCTCGACCGGGGTCAGGCCGTCGAAGCCATGGAGCCAGTAGACGTCGACGTAGTCGGTGTCGAGGCGCCGAAGGCTCGCTTCCAGAGCGCGGGTGAGGTGGGAGCGCGAACTCCCGACATCGTTGGCGCCCGGTCCGGTGCGTCCGTTCGCCTTCGTGCCGATCAGCACCTTGTCGCGCCGGCCGGCCACGGCTCGACCGAGGATCTCCTCCGCGCGCCCGCCCGAGTAGATGTCGGCGGTATCGAAGAAGTCGATCCCCGCGTCCAGGGCGAGGTCGACCATCCGCCGTGCCTCGTCGCCCTGCGTGCTGCCCCAGGATCCGGTGCCCTCACCGCCGCCGAACGTCGCGGTGCCGAACGACAGCACCGGGACCCTGAGCCCCGAACTTCCGAGTTGGCGATATTCCATTCCTTGGCTCTCTCTCGAACGGTCGATCCGCCCCTCATCGTGCCAGGCGGCCGTCGCGCTGTCTCCCTCTTGCCGCGGCATCCGCTCCTCCTGTACCCGCAGCTAGAGCGAGTCCCACTCCCGGGCCTTCTCGAGCAGTCGGGCGAGGACCGCGTTCGTCGCGGGCGTCGGCGGAACCCGCGCCGGCACGGCGAGGTGGAGCGTGTTGATCGTGGACTCGATCGGTCGATGCAGGATCTCGAGCTGTCCCGCGGCAAGGGCGGGGTCGGCCAGATAGCGCGGGAGTGCCGAGATGCCTGCTCCGGCGACGACGGCCGCGAGGATGCCGCGCAGGTCGGGCACGACGATGCTGACTGCGTTCGCGGGCCGGCTGTCGAACTGGCTGCGCCAGTAGCGGCGCACGATGGAGAGCTCGCTGTCGTAGGCGACCAGCGGCATCCGGCGGAGCGCTTCGGCAGGATCGCTGCGCAGCCGCTCCTGGTCGATGCCCGCCGCGAGAGCGGGCGCGCCGACCAGCACGAACTCCTCGTCGACGAGCCCGCGGTAGCGAACCTCCGGATGTGCCGGGCGGATCGAGGCGATCACCAGGTCCAGCCGGCCGTGCGCCAGTGAGTCGATCAGCGGCTGCGCGAGTCCGAGCGTGAATTCGAAGGAGATCCCGCCGAGCGTGAGGGGGGCGAGAGCCGGGATGACCCTGCTCGCGATCACATCGCTGGCGCCGCCGATCCGCACGGTGCCCGTCATCGGCGCGTCCGGATCGGCCGTCGCCTGGCGGAGGCGATCGATGGGGTCGGCGATGCGCGCGGCCAGTCGATCGGCGGTGGCGGTGGGCGTGACGCCGCGCGAGGAGCGCTCGAAGAGGGCAGTTCCGAGCTGCGTCTCCAGACGGGCGAGCCGTTCACTCACCGAGGGCTGACTCACTCCGAGGCTGGCGGCCGCGCTCGTGATCGAACCCAGACGGTAGATCTCGAGGAACGTTCCGAGCAGGTCGAGGTCCGGCATCCGCTTCTCCATCAATAAATCTATGACTCCCTAGGATCATACGGAATTCAGTCGATATCGGCGCGTTTACTCTCGAGACGGTTCGTCGAGCCGGATCCCCCTACGAAGGAGAAGCACATGTCACGAGTACTGATGGTCGTCACCGGAGCTGACACGCTGACGCTCGCCGATGGCAGCGCGCACCCCACCGGGTTCTGGGCCGAGGAGCTCGTCGAGCTGCACCGGTCGATCACGGCTGCCGGCCACACTCTCGATGTGGCGACGCCGAACGGGCGGGGTGCCACCGTCGACCCCGGGAGCCTCGACATCGCCACCGAATCCGGCCGGGAATTCGCGGGCTACCTGGATTCCATCGCCGGCGTCCTCGCCGAGCCGCTGGTTCTCGGCGACATCTCGGCGGGGACCTACGACGCGATCGTCCTGCCCGGGGGACACGGCCCGATGGCCGATCTCGCGTTCGACGCCGACCTCGGCCGACTGCTCATCGACGCCGTCGACCGTGACGCGATCGTGGGGGTCTTGTGCCACGGCCCGGCCGGTCTGCTGAGCGCGATCCGTCCCGACGGGTCCTTCGCGTTCGCCGGTCGCGAGCTGACCGTGTTCACCGACGAGGAGGAGAACGCCGGCGGTCTGGGAGCAGGCTCGCCCTACCTCGTCGAGTCCCGGCTGCGCGAGCTCGGCGCCGTGATCGCCGCTGGCGCGGCCTGGAGCAGCACAGTGGTCGTGGATGGATCGCTCATCAGCGGACAGAACCCGCAGTCGAGCGTCGCCACCGCCCAGCGGGTGGTCGAGGCACTCGCCGGCTGAGAGCAGCGCCTCGCCGCAGTTCGGCACACGGCGGGCGGTCCGCGACGTGGGGCCGGATGTCGCCGCCATACTCGGAAGGTCCGCACAACTCGACGAGGAGACGACGCATGGCCAAGACCCCGGTTCGCCGGCCGCCGATGGGCTGGAACAGCTGGGACTGCTTCGGCACGACCGTCACCGAGGCCGAAGTGCTCGCGAACGCCGAGTTCATGGCGACGCACCTGCGCGAGTTCGGCTGGGACACCGTCGTCGTCGACATCGACTGGTCGGATCCGTCTGCTCGGACGCACGGCTACAACGCTGACGCTCCGCTGGAGCTGGACGTCTATGGACGCCTCGTCCCCGATCCGATCCGGTTTCCGAGCTCTCGCGACGGCCGCGGGTTCGGGCCGCTCGCGGAGCGCGTCCATGAGCTCGGACTGAAGTTCGGGATCCACACGATGCGGGGGATTCCGCGGCGTGCGGTGGAGCGGGCGCTTCCGGTGCTCGGCACCACGGCGACGGCCGCCGAGATCGCCGATCGCACGAACGTCTGCGAATGGAACCCGGACATGTTCGGACTGGATCACGATCACCCGGCCGTGCAGGCGTACTACGACTCGACGCTCGCGCTCTACGCCGAGTGGGGCGTCGACTTCATCAAGTCGGACGACATGCTGTGGCCGTACCAGGCACGCGACATCGAGTCGTACGATCGGGCGATCGCGGCGACCGGCCGGGACATCGCCCTCAGTCTCTCGCCCGGTCGCGATCTGTCCCTCGCGCGGCTGGACCACCTCCGCGCGCACGCCACGATGTGGCGGATCTGCGACGACCTCTGGGACAACTGGGCCGACGTCGAGGCCAATTTCGCCCGGTTCGCGCGGTGGGCGCCCTTCGCCGGGCCTGCCGGCTGGCCGGACGGCGACATGCTGCCACTCGGCCGTCTCGGCCTGCGCGCTGAACGCGGCGACCCGCGCGACGACGGCTTGACCCCGGCGGAACGCGTCAGCCTCATGACGCTCTGGACCATCGCGCGGTCCCCCCTGATGATCGGGGGCGATCTGCCGAGTACGGATGCCGCGGTCATCGCCCTCTTCACCAATGCAGACGTGCTCGACCTGCACGCGACGGCGACAGCGAGCCGGGAGCTGTTCCGCGAAGGCGCGCTGGTGCTCTGGGGTGCGGAGGGTCCGGACGGCCGGCAATGGACTGCGGCCTTCAACCTCGGCGACTCTCCGCTCGAGGTCACGCTCGACGCGCAGAATCTCGGGTTCCCGACATCCGGCGACGGGCAGCTGCCCGGCGTGGTCACCGAGCTCTGGAGCGGGCAGACCGTGCCGGCTCGGCGGGTCAGCGAGCAGAGCGACGCGGCTCGAGGCGTCGCGCCGGGAAGCATCGCGCTCGATCTCGCCCTCGCGACCCACGGGGCAGTGCTGCTCCGCTTCGACCCGTCACCCGCCTGATCGAGGCCGAGTGCCGCCCGGCGTCAGAAGGGTGGGAGGGGTTCGGCGCCGGCGGTGGGGTCGATGGTGAAGACGGGGACTTTCCGTTCGGGTTGGACGACGTAGATGCGTCCGGTCGGGGAGGTCCATTCGATGGCGCCGCCGCTGCCGGGGATCTGGCGGATCTCCCAGTTGCCGTGGTGGCGGACGGTGTGGTGCCCTTGGCAGAGCGGGGCGTGGTTCTGCAGGGACGTCTCGCCGCCGTGCTCCCATGGCACCTGATGGTCGATCTGACATCGGGATGCGGGCATCCCGCATCCGGGTGCCATGCACCGGTCGGCGCGCCATTTGATCAGTCTCCGCAGTGCCGCGGGAGGTCGGTACTGGTCCCGGCCGACGGAGAGCACCATCCCGGTCTCCGGGTGGGTGAGGACCCGCATCCACGAGGCATCCCCGCCGCACAGTTCCCGGGCGACGGAGACCGGGATCGGCCCGATCCCTTCGACGACCGGCAGATCCGAGTTCAGCGCGGCTTCGTCGCTGAGCAGGGCCAGCACCGGGGCGGTGACGACCGCCGTGGCGCGGATGCCGCGGGATTCGGTGGGCATCGCGTCGGTGAACCCGTCGATCAGCAGGTCGCAGATCACGTCGGTGCGGACTTGGTCGAGGGCTCTCGTGTCGCCGTCACCGTCGCGGGCGTCGCGCCCGACGATGGTCTTCGCGATGGCGGTCGCTCGTCCGTAGATGGCGTGCAGTTCCACGATCGGGGCGTAAATCAGCAGCAGCCCTGCCCCGTCCTTCCCGGGTTCGAGCACGACCCGCCGGTTCTTCACCGCGGCGGCCCAGCGTTCCTCGATGGTCGGCGCCTGCGCCTTCTCGATCAGGGCATGCAGGCCCCGCCGGAACGTGCCGACCGGCTCCGCCTCGGCCAGCACCAGCGCCCTCGCTGCTACGGCGTCGCGGAGCTCGGGCATCAGTTCATCCACGGCGTCGGCCAGGATCTCGGCGTGCTTGAGCGTGATCCGCCCGCCCGCCAATGACTCCAGGACGGCCGGGTACCGGTGCACGAACGCGGCCGCGAGCGTGATCATCCGCCCGGCCGCGTACTCCGTCACCCGCAGCGCCGTCGCCAACTCCAGGCGGATCCCCCGCTCGATCACCTCACCGACGCCCAACCCGGCACGCTCGGCCACGGCCAGGAGTTCCCGGCGCATCACGTCGACCCGCCGCAACTTCTGCGCGGCGAACACCGCCTCCATCGTCGCGATCTCGAGCACCCCGTCCAGCGCATCCGGGGCGGGTGCTCCATCGACGTCGCCCGGCCACGCATCCGCAAACTCCTGCGGGTCGGGGGGAAGCTCCGGATCGATCATGACTTCAGAGTAGAACATACCTCCGACACTGGTAGCAGCAGCCACCTCGCGGTGGTCAGGGGGCAGCGGGGGCAACGCTCGGCGTGCGGAGCATCATGGCGGTGGTGATGCCGAGCACCACGATCCCGATCGCTTCGACGATCACGGCCTGCGGAACGAGCGGGCGATCCCACGACTCGGTGATGCCGAACAGGCTGACGGTGAGGGCGAGGATGAGCGCCACCAGGGTCGCTATCAGGAACAGCAGGCTCAGCACCGTGGTGAGTTGCAGCAGCCGGCCGCGGAGGAGCAGCATCCCCACCGCGAGCACGACGCCCGCGACCCCGTTGAGCACGAACGCCACCCCCAGCACGCCGCCGGTGCCGTTGAAGACGAGATACAGATGGATCAGGCCCGTCGCGAGAAGGACGGCGGCGCTGAGAAATCGCATGATCCACAGAACGCGCTGGTTGTCTTCGGCCATCACTCACCCGTTTCCGCTCGGCAGCCCTTCGAGACGAGGCTCTCACCCATACACACGATGGAGCGCCCCGGCAGGTTCACCTCGAGACGATCGTTAGTGTGGCGTGCGTGGCCAGTTCCGACAAGCACACCGATGCGATGCCCGCAGCGGTCCGGCTGAGTCCGCTGTACGCGGCCGGCTTCGTGACCGCGTTCGGCGCGCACAGCGTCGCGGCGGGGCTGGGCGCCACCGGCGGGGACATCGGTCTGAGCCTGTTCCGCATCGGTCTCCTCCTTGCGCTCTACGACCTCGCCGAGGTGATCCTCAAACCCGTGTTCGGATCTCTGTCCGACCGCATCGGGGCGAAGCCCGTGATCGTCGGGGGACTGGTCGCCTTCGCCCTGCTGTCGCTGATCGGCCTCGGGGCGGCGAACCCGATCATGCTCGCCCTCGCCCGCGTCGGGCAAGGTGCGGCGGCAGCCGCCTTCTCGCCGGCATCGTCCGCAGCGGTCGCACGGCTCGCCGGCCCCGGCAGGACCGGGAGCTACTTCGGCCGTTACGGGTCCTGGAAGGGACTCGGCTACACGATCGGCCCCCTGCTCGGCGCGGGCCTCATCGCCCTGGGCGGCCTTCCCCTGCTCTTCGGAGTCCTCGCGGCGGCAGCGGCCATCACCGCGGTATGGGTGCTGGTCGCGCTGCCCACGCTCGCGCCGCTGCCGCGCCCCCGGTACACGGTGATCGATCTGGTGCGTCAGACCACCGAACGCGCCTTCCTCGTGCCGACCGTGGCGATGGCGACGTCGAGCGCCGCACTCGGAGTCGCGATCGGGTTCCTCCCCGCACTGGCGGTGCAGCGGGGCTCCTCCGTGTTCGTGAGCATCGCGATCGCGTCCGTGCTCGCGCTGTCGTCGACCCTGGTCCAGCCCTTGGTCGGCACGTATCGCGACCGTCATGCCGACATGGACCGCACCGGCATGGTCGTGGGCTTGGTCGTGATCGCCGGGGGAGTGCTGCTGGCGGCGTCGCCGCTCGGCATTGCCGGGCTGTACGGTGCCGCGGTCCTCATCGGCGTCGGAATCGGGGTGACCACGCCGTTCGCGTTCGCGAGCCTCGCCGATTCGACGCCGGTCGAGCGGATGGGGCGCACGCTCGGTTCCGCCGAGGTCGGCCGTGAGCTCGGTGACAGCGCCGGCCCGCTGCTCGTCGGAGCCGTGGCCACAGCGTTCGCCCTTCCCGCCGGCCTGGCCGCGCTCGCCGCGGTGACGGCCGGCGTCGCCATCGTCGTGGGCGTGCAGAAGATCCCGGTTCAGCCGCCGGCATGACGTGGGATTCGCCGGATGCCGCGGCTAGCCTGAGCCCGTGAGCGAGCGCCCGATCTACCCGACCTGGATCAAGGCATCCCGCATCCGGCTCTTCTGGCTGCTGGCCGGCGCGGTGCTCCTCAGCGCGGTCGCAGCGGCGCTCTTGTGGCTGCCCGCGCTCGCGCTCGCCTTGCTGGCGGTGCCGTTCGCGTACATCGCGCTGGTCATCACGATGTCGTCGCACCGCCTGAGTCCTGCGGGCGACGACCTTCAGGCGAAGATCCACCGGCTGATCATCGACGGGGTCGGCGAGAACGGAAGGCTCCTCGACATCGGCTGCGGCAGTGGTGAGCTCGTCATCACGCTCGCCAAGGCGTCGCCCGACGAGTGCGTCGGACTCGACTTCTGGCCGGCGGAGTGGGGCGACTTCTCACAGGAGCTCGCGGAGCGCAACGCCCGGCTCGAGGGCGTGCCGGGCATCGAGTTCGTCCACGGCACGGCGTCGCAGCTGCCCTTCGCCGAGGCATCCTTCGCCCGCGTCGTGAGCAGCCTCACCTTTCACGAGGTGCGCGATGCGCCGGACAAGACCACGAGTGTCGCCGAAGCCATCCGCGTGGTCGCGCCCGGTGGCCGATTCGCCTTCGTCGACCTGTTCGACGACCCGAGCTTCTACCCCGGGCGCGAGGCGGTGCTCGCAGCGATCCGCATGGCCGGCGGCGAGATCACGTCTGCACGGGCGCTGTCCGAGCTGCTCGCGCTCCGGTGGCCGATGAACACTGGCAAGGTCCTGGGACACGCCGTGCTCGTCACCGGGACGAAGCCGCTCGCGCGCTGAGGGCCCACGCCGGGCATGCCATACTGCCTCGGTGGCGGACATCGAGATGGCGCGGATCCCGGCCGGCACCGTCACGCTGCACGACGCCCGCCGCAAGGCGCGCTGGAGCGTCCGGCTCGAGTCCTTCGAGCTCGGCGTCTACCCGGTCACGCAGGAGCAGCTCGCCGAACTTCTCGGCGAGACGGCGTCACATCCACGCCGCCCCGCGACTGAGGTGAGCTGGCTGCGGGCCATCCGCTTCTGCAACGCGGCCTCGGAATGGGAGGGCCTGGATTCCGCGTACTCGTTCGAGGGCGAGGACGTCACCTGGCACGTCGACTCCGATGGCTACCGGCTGCCCACCGAGGCGGAGTGGGAGTACGCGTGCCGGGCCGGGTCTACGACGCCGCACTACGGCCCGCTCGCCGAAGTCGCCTGGACGAGCGCGGACGGCGTCACCGCCCCGMAGAACGTCGGCGGCCGGCTCCCGAACCTGAACGGCCTGTTCGACACGCTCGGCAACGTGTGGGAGTGGTGCTGGGATCTGCTGGACCCCGCGCGCTACGACGCGTACCGCGTGTTCCGCGGCGGAGGCTTCGCCGACGACGCCTGGAGCGTCCGGGCGTCGACCCGCCGCGGCGGAGCGCCGCGCATGCACCACGAGGACGTCGGCTTCCGGGTCGCGCGCGGCGGCTTCGATACGACGGATGCCGCGCAGGGCTGGTCCGCGGAAGCCGACCGGGAGCGGGCGGCGGTCGATGGCCCGCTGCCGCCGGGGTGGACGCCCCGGCGCTGAGCCATCGACCGCCGGTGCCTCAGAGAGTTGCGGCGAAGGGATCGAAGTCGGCGTCCAGCGACCCGACCTCATCGACCGTGCTCGCGACGGGAGCGAACTGGCGCGCCTGCGCGGACTCCTCGATCGAGAGGAGCGTGTCGAGCACGTGGTAGCCGAAGCGTCCGGTCGCGACGTGCGGACGGTTCGCGCGGATCGACCGGGCCATATCGAGCACGCCGAGACCGCGACCGACCAGGATGCCCTCCTGCGGCACGTCTTCGGTGTCCTGCACGAGCGGCTCGGGCGGGATGATGACCCGGGTCAGCGGCCGCGTGATGAGGAGGTCGCCGCCGAACGTGTTCGGGTCGGGGATGACGAGCGTGCCCTCCGTGCCGGTGATCTCGACGATCCCCTGGCGGAACAGCGGCGAGTCGGTGCTGTACAGGCTCTGCGCCTGACCACCCCCCTCGAACTGCAGGAGCACCGACACGGTCGACGGGATCTCGACCGGGAACTCCTTGCCGGCCTGCGGGCCGACCTGCACCTTGCGGGTTTCGGTGCCCTTCAGTCCGAGGGCTGCCACCGCGGCGACCGGCCCGAAGACGTGGATCAGCGTGGAGACGTAGTACGGGCCCATGTCTAGCAGCGGTCCACCGCCGCGCGCGTAGAGGAAGGACGGGTTCGGGTGGAAGATCTCCGGGCCCTGCCACTGCAGCGTCGTCTGGGCGAACAGCGGTCGCCCGATGTCGCCGCGGGCGATCGCGCGCTTCGCGGTCTGCACGCCGGGGCCGAGCACGGTGTCCGGAGCGACGCCGACACGCAGGCCTGCGGCATCCGCCTTCTCCAGCAGTCCGAGTGAGGATTCGCGGTCGACGCCGATCGGCTTCTCGCTCCACACGTGCTTGCCGGCCGCGATGATCGACTCCGACACCGCGACGTGCGCCGCTGGGATCGTCAGGTTGATGACGATCTCGATGTCGGGATGCCCGAGCACGACGTCGATGCCGCCGGCGGTCGGCACGCCGTATTTGGCGGCCTGCTCGCGGGCGCGGTCCTCGAGCAGATCGCCGATCGCGAGCACGCGCAGGTCGGGGAAGGTCGTCAGGTTCTTCAGGTACTGGTCGCTGATGTTGCCGGCGCCGATGATGCCGACGCCGACCGGCTGGGCCGCCATCAGCGGGCCGCCCGCTCGTCGAGGAAGATCCGGCTGGCTTCGACGGCCTCGAAGATGTCGCCGTTGTAGTGGTCGAACTCGACGATGGCGAATTCGAGAGCGGATGCCGCATCCAGCGCCTCGGCGAGGGGAACCACGCCCTGGCCGGCCGGCACCTGATCGGCCGGCGGGTAGGCCGCGACGGCTTCGGGGTCGAGCGTGCCGTCCTTCACGTGGACGGCGATCACGCGATCGCCCAGCGTGCGCAGCAGGGTGGGGGAGTCGACGCCGGCGCGGGCGACCCAGTAGAGGTCGACCTCGAGCACCACACGGGGATCGAGCAGGCTCGCGAGCAGCTCGAGGCCGGACACGCCATCGAACCGGGCTTCGAGCTCGTGCGCGTGGTTGTGGTAGCCGACGCGGATGCCGTGCGCGACGCCGATCTCGGCCGCGGCGTTGAGGAGCCCGGCGGTGTGCTCGATCTGCTCGACGCTGGTCCAGCGGTCAGGCGCCGTGTACGGGTCGATCACGGTGGTCATGCCGAGCGTCTTCGCCGCGGCGAAGACCTCCTCGGGCGAGGGAACGGGGACGGTGGTGCCGCTGCCGTCCGGCAGGACGAACGACTCCGAGGCGAGGAAGGCGTGCCCGGTGGGCGCGGCAAGCCCGTGTGCGGCGAGGGAGGCAGCCAGCGGTTCGGCGCGCCGCACGAAGTCGTACGGCTCCACCGCGGTGAACCCGCGCGCGGCGATGGCGGCGAGAGTGCCGTCGAGGTCGGCTTCCAGCGCCGCGTTGACGGTGAACAGCTGGACGGATGTCTGAACCGGCATCGGTAGTGCTCCTTCGTGTCGTCGATGACCATGGCGGCATGGCCGCGCACTCACGATAACACAAAACCTCCACGTGGAGGTTTTATTCGATAGGATGCCGGTATGCCCGACGAGAGCCCGAATCCGCCCCCGCCGCGCGGGTCGTACGCGAAAGGCGTCGCCCGTCGGCAGGAGATCCTCGACCGGGCGATCGAGGTGTTCGCGCAGCGCGGGTCGGACCGCACGAGCATGCGGGCGATCGCGAAGGAGGTCGGCGTGACGCACGCCGCGCTCGCGCACTACTTCGGCTCGCTCGAAGAGCTGCTCGTCGAGGTGTATCGCGAGTCCGAGCGTCAGGGCGGCAAGCGACCACCGGCGGACCCGGAGGAGACGCCGGTGGAGATGATGCGGCGGTCCGCCGAGGTCAATCGCGAGGTGGTCGGGCTCGTCCAGCTGTACTCCACGCTGGTGGCGGCCGCCCTCGAAGAGGGCCATCCTGCCGCGCACGAGTTTGCGACGACCAGGTTCGCTCGGCTGCGGCAGGATCTGGCGGCCCGCGTGCGCCTGAATCAGCAGGCCGGCCGCATCCGTGTCGATCTCGACCCTGAGGCGATCGCCGCGCTCGTCATCGCGGCGTCGGACGGACTGCAGACGCAGTGGCTGCTCGACTCGGATGCGCCGCAGGATGCCGCCCTCCTGCTGCTCGAGCAGCTGCTGTCGCGTCCCTAGGAAATCAGTTCGTCTGCTGGCCGCGCTCGGCGGGGTTGTTCGCGAAACGGGTGCCGATCAGTGCTGCGAAACCGCCGCCCACGATGACGCCGACGGTGAGCGCGAGCGGCAGGAACAGTCCATAGGTGGAGGCCCAGTAGCCGATCCAGATTCCGATGACCAGATTGATGCACGCCCACAGCACGTTCTCGGCGGCCGACGCGGGCACGCGCCACGGCACCCGGTGCAGGTACCCCGCGCTCCCGCGCGTGAGGTGCGGGATGGCGTTGGCGATGAAGATGCTCGCCAGCGCGGCGATGAGGTATCCGACGATGATCACCTCCTGATCCTGCCGCACCGCGGGCAATGCTCCCGCCGCATCTCCAGCGGCCGAGCGGTTGTCAAGCCCCTCAGTTGTGTCGAGCCCCGCTACTAGCGTCCGAGTCGGAGGTGCCCGGAGCCATGGACGCAGTGCGAGGGAACGGCAGGCCATGAGGCGCCGCGGCGCGGGGGCGATGCTCCTCGCGGCGAGCCTCGCGCTCGCCGGCTGCTCGTCGGCGCCGATCGACTCGGTCCTGACCTCGGCCGTGGCCGACGCGATCAGTTCGGGTGCCTCGGCTCAGCTCGGACTCGAACTCGACGAGCGGAACCGGATCCTGCCCGGGACGCTCACGGCACTCCTCGGCGACATGGCCGGCAACCTCGCCGACACCGAGCGGCAGCTCGAGCTGCATCAGGCATCGGATGCCGGTGACGCCGAGTATCGCGAAGAGGCGCTGGAAGGGGTCCGGGCCTCGCTCGAGGCCGTGCACGTCGCGGAGAAGGGCGATCACGCCGCCGGACTCGACGCGCTGACGGCATCCGTCGAGGATCTGCGGACGCTGGAGGCCGACGGATGAAGAAGATCTTCGCCCTGGCCCTCGGCATCCTGACCGCGATCGGCGGGTTCGTCGACATCGGCGATCTCGTCACGAACGCGGTGGTCGGCTCGCGCTTCGGATTGGGGCTCGCGTGGGTCGTCGTCATCGGCGTCGCCGGCATCTGCGTGTACGCCGACATGGCCGGGCGGGTCGCGGCGGTCAGCGGACGCGCGACGTTCGAGATCATCCGCGAACGGCTGGGCCCCCGCGTCGGGCTGTCGAATCTCGCGGCGTCGTTCCTCATCAACCTGCTGACGCTCACCGCCGAGATCGGCGGCATCGCGCTCGCGCTGCAGCTCGCCGCGGGAGTGGGCCCGATGCTCTGGATCCCGGTCGCGCTGTTCGGGGTGTGGATCGTGATCTGGCGGACGAAGTTCAGCACGATGGAGAACGTCGCCGGGCTGCTCGGGCTGACGCTGATCGTGTTCGTCGTGGCACTCTTCCTGCTCAAGCCGGATTGGGGCCAGCTCGCCGGCGGTGCCACGCAGCCGTGGGTCGCGGCATCCGACAGCCCTCTCTCGTACTGGTACTTCGCGGTCGCGCTGTTCGGCGCGGCGATGACGCCCTACGAGGTGTTCTTCTTCTCCTCGGGCGCCGTGGAGGAGAAGTGGACGCGCAAGGACCTCGGCACCGAGCGGGCCAACGTGTTCGTCGGCTTCCCCCTCGGCGGCATCCTGTCGCTCGCCATCGCCGGGTGCGCCGCCGTCGTGCTGCTGCCGCAGGCGATCGAGGTGACGAGCCTGTCGCAGGTCGTGCTGCCGGTGGCGCAAGCCGGCGGGCAGCTCGCCCTCGCGTTCGTGATCGTCGGCATCCTCGCCGCGACCTTCGGCGCCGCGCTGGAGACCACACTCTCCAGCGGCTACACGCTCGCGCAGTTCTTCGGGTGGAGCTGGGGCAAGTTCCGCAAGCCGGCGCAGGCCGCGCGCTTCCACGTGGCGATGATCGTGTGCCTGCTGATCGGCGGCGGAGTGCTCGCGACCGGAGTCGATCCGATCACGGTCACCGAGCTCTCGGTGGTCTTCTCCGCGGTCGCGCTGCCGCTCACGTACTTCCCGATCCTCGTGGTCGCCAACGACCCGCAGTACATGGGCGACGACGTCAACGGGCGGATCCGCAACGGACTCGGCATCGGGTTCCTCGTCATCATCCTGGTCGCCGCGCTCGCGGCGATCCCCCTCCTGATCGCCTCCGGAATGGGGTCGTCATGACGCGCGCGACGAAGCCGCAGCATCCGCTCGAGTGGTACCGCGACCCGGACGGGCGCGGCGTGGACGCCCAGCTGCATCTGCTCGACCGGCAGATGATCGACCGGGACGGGGTGCCGGTGAGCACCGTCGACGATGTCGAGCTGGCGGGTGTCGAGCTCGGCGAGCCCGTCGACCACATCGCTCCGCCGACGGTCGCGGCCCTGCTCGTCGGGGCCGCCGTGCTGCCGCGCATCTTCGGCGGGCACATGCCGAGATCCCGCTGGGATCGCATCCCGTGGCAGGACGTCAACCGGCTCGACACGACCGTGGAGCTGAACGTCCGCGCCGATGACCTGGATGCCACGTGGCTCGAGCGCTGGTTCCGCGATGTGGTCATCGCCCGCATTCCCGGAGGCCGCCATGCTCCTGAGTGACCTGCTGGATCGGCCCGTGCACGCGCCCGGCGGGGCCGAGCTCGGCCGTGTGGTCGATGTGCGCTTCCGTCGCGGCGCGCGCCAGGGTCGCCGGGAGGGCGACCTCGAGCTGATCGCCCTCATCGTCAGCCCGCACAGCCGGCTCTCCTACTACGGCTACGAGCGGGGCACGGTGAACGGCCCGGCGGTGATCGCCGCGATCGTGCGCTGGCTGCACCGCGACTCGCACATCGTGCCGTGGGAGTGCGTCGCCCAGGTCGACGACGACGGTGTGGTCCTCGGCGTCACGCCGCCGCGGATTCCGCTCGATCCGAAACGGCCGATCGACGGCTGAGCGTCGACTTCGATCTCAGAGCAGCGCCTTGGCGGCGTCGATGAACCGGAGGCAGTCGTCCAGCCCGTCGGTCGGCGTGATCACCCGCAGCACGACCTCGTCGACCGCCGCACGGTAGCTCGCCAGACGCTCGGCGACCGAGTGCGCGCTCGCGTCGAGGACGGTCTCCGCGGCGACCGCTCCCTGCCGCGCGAAGTTCGCTCCGTAGGAGGGGATCCCCGCGTAGCGTCGCATCTCCGCGTCCATCCGGTCGAGCGCTGACGGGTCGAGCGCCGTGCGCACATAGAGAGCGATATGCGCAGCGGATGCCGCGGCCCGAGCCTGGGCGGCCTGCTCCGCTGCGACATCCGGCCTGAGCCAGCTGAGCAGCACGCCGTCCGACCGCTCGATCGCGAGCTGCCGCATCTTCGGCCCCACCGCGCCGACGACGATCCGCGCGGTGAGCCTGTCGCGAAGCTCGGTCGCGGCGTCGCCGACGAGCTGGAGCGCGCCGACGGTGGCCCCGCCCGCGCCGATGCCGAGCATGAGGCGCTCCTGCGGCAGCCCCAGTTCGGCGACGGTCGCGGCGATCTGGTCGGCGGATCGACGATCGACCGGGATCACTCCGGCCGCGAGGGTCAGGCGCGTCGTGGACCGGGCGGCGGCCGCGAGCACTGCGAGCGAGTCGGCGCCCGGGATGTCGTTCACCCAGATGGCGTGGAAGCCGGCCTCCTCGATGGCGGGGGCCAGCCGGCCGACCAGCTCGGGCCCGATCGCCGCGCCCACCCCGATCGACACCACAGCGCGTTCACTCATCGTCCCAGCATGCACCCACAACGCTGAATCTGGTCTCGGCTCCCAGCCTGGTCGCGTACCGTTGAGATAGACGCAGCTGGCCGCCCGATGCGGCCCCGTCGCCACTACAGCGCAGGGTCCGCTCGACCCGCATCCCCCGCAGGAAGGCCCACATGAAGGTCGCCAAGACAGCCGACTGGCGCGACGGCGTCCCCTTCGATACGCCGATGGTCGCGGCCGACGTCGCCCCGGGCGAGGCGACACGCTGCTTCGTGTGCGGAACCGACTCCGAGCCGCTCGACCGCACCGAACTGTGGGCGGTCAAGCACCAGCATCCGCATCATCACGATGGCTACGTGCGGTTCTACTGCGCCGAGCACACCCCGAAGATCGCGCTCCCTGTTGCGCCGATCATTCCGGTCGCGAAGGCGAGCGCTCGCCGCGCAGCACCGCGCCCGGCGGGTTCGAGCGAACGGCAGGCGCCGGCAGTGCGTCGCAGCCCGGTGACAGACGAGGCGCCGCGCGCGATGTGCCCGAACTGCTTCATCGAGGTCTCCGCCCTCGGTCTCTGCGGAGTGTGCGGCGAGACGGTCGCCTGACCCACGGTCATCCTCGCTGTCTGATCGGGGGACCTCAGCGCGCAAGAGTTGCGAGCGCCTGCGGTTGCATCGCAAGAAATTGACAATATATCGTCAATTCACGACAGGGCATTGAACTTTCCCGTGAGACGCGCCTAGATTGGGCCGCGAGCGGGCAATGCCGCCCGTCCCCTTCGTTCGAAGCGAGTCGATGATGACACGTCCCCGCACGCTGCTCGCGGCTGTTGCCGCGGCATCCCTCACTCTCGGCGTCCTCGCCGCGGCTTCGCCCGCCTTCGCGGTGAAGCCGAGTGCCCCGCCACCCGTCGTCACACGCGCGGCGCTGGATCCGGCCCTGGTCGACGGCCGCGGCGCGGAGGTGCCCTTCCTCGAGCAGGAGGCCGAGAATGCGTCGACCACCGGCACCATCATCGGCCCGAGCCGCGACGCCTACACTCAGGCGGCCGAGGCATCCGGCCGCAAGGCCGTGCGGCTCACGCCCGGGCAATATGTCGAGTTCACGCTTCCCGCGGACGCCAATGCGATCACGGTGCGCTACAGCATTCCGGATGCCGCGAACGGGGGTGGCACGACGGCACCGCTGCTGGTGACTGCGGGCAACAAGAAGAGCACCCTCACGATGACCTCGCAGTACGCCTACCTCTACAACCAGTACCCGTTCAGCAACGATCCGAACGCCGGCCTGCTGCACCCGGACTGGTGGATCACGGAATGCGGGTGCGTGCCGCAGGTCGACCAGCCTGGATTCGTTCCGGACAAGCCGTTCCGTCCGATGAAGTTCTACGACGAGCAGCGGCTGCTGCTGGGCAAGACGTACCACTCCGGTGAGACCGTCCGGCTGACCGCACCCGCTGACGTGCCCTGGACGGTGATCGACCTGATCGACACCGAACTGGTGAGTGGGCCGTACGTCAAGGACGGAGCCGTGAACGTGAACCGGTTCGGGGCCGACCCCACCGGCCGCAAGGACTCGGCTCCGGCCATCGAGAAGGCGATCGCGTTCGCCCAGCAGAAGGGCGCCACCGTCTACGTGCCGGCAGGCATCTTCCGCGTGGACCGCCACATCATCGTCGACGACATCACGATCGAGGGCGCCGGCAGCTGGTACACGACCTTCAAGGGCACCGAGGTCGCGCTGTCCAGCCCGACACCGGACGGCTCGTGGCACACGGGGGTCGGCTTCTACGGAAAGGATGCCGCGACCGGCGGCAGTCGCAACGTGCACCTGTCTGGCTTCGCGATCGAGGGCGACGTGCGCGAGCGCATCGACACAGACCAGGTCAACGGCATCGGCGGCGCGTTCAGCGACTCGAGCTTCAGCGGTCTGCACATCCAGCACACCAAGGTCGGCATCTGGCTCGACGGTCCGATGAGCAATGTGACGATCGAGGGGAACGTCATCGTCGATCAGATCGCCGACGGCGTGAACTTCCACATCGGCGTCACCGACTCGACCGTGCGGGGCAACTTCCTCCGCAGCACCGGCGACGACGCGCTCGCCGCGTGGGCCGAGGCCAAGCCCGGCCTCCCGACCAACGCCCGCAACGTGTTCGATCACAACACGGTGCAGACGCCGACGCTCGCCAACGGCATCGCGATCTACGGCGGCACCGACACGACGGTGTCGAACAACCTGGTCGCGGACACGATCCGCGAGGGCAGCGCCCTGCACGCCGGCTCGCGGTTCGGGGCGAACCCGTTCGCCGGCTCGCTGACGTTCTCGAACAACACCACGGTCCGCGCCGGCACGTTCGAGTTGAACTGGCACATCGGTCTCGGCTCGATCTGGTTCTACGTGCTCGATCAGTCGATCGACGCGAATATCCAGGTCGTGGGAGACCACTACCTCGACAGCACCTACAACGCGATCATGCTCGTGGCGGACTGGCCGGTGAAGGACCTGTACTCCCTGACGGGACTGCACTTCAAGGACATCCAGGTCGACGGGGCCGGGACCTCGGTGGTCAGCGCCCGCGTCGCCGGCGATGCGACGTTCGAGAACGTGGACGCCCGCAACATCGGATGGGCAGGCGTGAACAACTGCGGCACGTTCACGTGGGACTGGGTGAACGGATCGACCTTCTCGTACCAGAACCTGGGCGGCAACGACGGGGCGACGCTGCTCACTCCGTGGAACGACGGCCCGGCCAACTGGCTGAGCCGTTACCAGCCGAACATCATCTCGTGCAACGACCAGCCGCCGGTCGTGGCACCCCCGGCGCCGTCCACGTGGGTGCAGCCGGTCGGCTGACCGGTCGGATTCGATTGATTCGAGCGGATGCCGGATCCCGCGCTGCGGCGCGGGGTCCGGCATCCGTCGTTCTGCGTGTTCGCCGCCGTACCATTCGGCCGGCTATCCGCGAGAAACCATATCCGCGACGAGACACACGGCGCCGCATGATTCTTCGGCGGGAATGTGGTTTCTCGGGTTGGGAGCGGGTCAGGAGCTTGCGGCTGCGGCCTGGGCGACGAGGGCGCCGGCGACCAGGTCGGCCCCGGCACCCGTCAGCAGCAGGCTGTAGTGGTTGAGCTCGGGAGCGCTCACGACGACGAGCTGCGGCATCTCGGCGACGGACTGGGCGACGACCGCATCGCCGAAGAGGGGCGTCGGCTCGTTCATCAGGTTGTGACCGGCACGCACCAGGGTGACCGGGCACGTGATCTCGGAGAGCCGGCGGAGGTCGGTGTTGACGAGCTGGTCGCGTCCGTCCGCGACGACCGCGGCCACGGACACGACGGAGCGGAACTCCGGTGCCTCACCGGTCAGGTCCGCGTCGACGTACGCCTCGATGTACGGATTCCACACGTCGCGGAGCGCGGGGTGCTCGTGCCAGAACGCCCGGTAGGCGTCGCGCGATTCGAAGGTCATGCGCAGGCGCGCGAGGGCGGGGCCGAGGATCGCCGCGACCGCCGCATCCGGATCGGCGAGCAGGGCCTCGGGAACGGCGAGCGGGAGTCCGCCATCGGCGAGGACGAGCCGCTCGACGCGATCCGGGTGCGCTACCGCGAGCTGCACGGCGACGTAGCCGCCCATCGACTCGCCGAGCACGATCGCCCTCGGCACGCCGAGGTCGCCGCGGTCGACGGGAACCTGCAGATCCGTCGGAGCGATGCGGCTGATCATGGCGTCTCATCTTCGGCGGGCGAATCCGCGGCCTTCGCGGCCACACTGGGCGCGAGCATCTCGGCCACCTGGGCAACGTTGTCGGTCGCGGGAGTCACCGTGTCGGGCCAGGACGCGATCTGCTCGAGCGACCAGTCCACCCACTCGATGATGTGGTCGTAGTGGCCGATCATGTAGCGATTGGCGAGCGCGAACAGGTGCTGGCGCTCCGGGAACGTTCCGCCGGTGGATGCGATGAAGGCGGCATGGTCGGCGAACAAGGCGCGCGCGGCGACCGATTGGCGGCGCATGGTCTGCAGGTTGGCGCGGAGATCTTCGATCGATCCTTCGTCGGCGAGCAGCACCCGGATCATGCCCTCGAACTCGAGTGCGGGGGGTCGGGCCTCCGTCGACAGCCAGAGCGCGAGCGCTTCGCGGCCCTCCGTGGTGATCGAGTAGATGGTGCGCGTGCGTCTGCCGGAAGGCTCCGCCCGCGCCGTGACAAGGCCCTCCTCGAGCAGCTGCTTCGGCGTGATGTAGCGCTGCCGGGCCGCGCGTGGCCAGAGGTGGTCCACGCCTCGCCCGACCTGCTCCGCGAGCTGGTAGGCCGACCAGTCCCGGGAGGTCAGCAGCCCGAGGGTGAGGTACGCGGAGGTCGTGAGCTGGCGATCGGTCATGGGTGCTCCCCTCAGCTCCACAGACTTCGAGCCTACGTGCGCGGCGCCGAACCCAGTGCCTATACTGAGATCCGGTTACTGCATTGCGCAGTAGTCGGGGGGACCAACGCATGCGTCGCCCGACCAGACAGATGTGGGGATCCCTGGTCGGACGGCGCATGCGTCTTGACTCGGCGGGTCACGTTCCGAGCGCCACACG
Organism: Microbacterium sp. P5_E9; assembly: GCF_054049175.1. Taxonomy (NCBI): domain Bacteria; kingdom Bacillati; phylum Actinomycetota; class Actinomycetes; order Micrococcales; family Microbacteriaceae; genus Microbacterium; species Microbacterium sp. P5_E9. Next base: position 29,539 of record NZ_JBFUMV010000013.1, read on the forward strand.
GAGGATGCGGTCGTCCTCCGGCCCCGGAGAGCCGCGTCCGTCGGTGTTGTTCGTGATGAACCACAGATCGCCGTCAGGTCCCAGGGCCACATCGCGGAGCCGCCCGAACTCGTGCAGGTAGTAGTCGGTGTGCTGCGAGGGGTCGGCCGTCGGGACGGCGCGGAGCACTTCGCCGCGCAGATTCGCGATGAAGATCGTGTCGCCGACGATCGCCATGCCACTCGGGCTCGCGGCATCCGGAGTCCACTGCTGCACCGGATCGATGAACTCCGCGCCGCCGCCCATGCCCTCGACGACGGGCCAGCCGTAGTTCTCGCCGGGCTCGATGATGTTGAGCTCATCCCAGGTGTCCTGGCCGAACTCGGTCGCGAACATCGTGCCGTCCGCGGCCCACGCGAGTCCCTGCACATTGCGATGGCCGTAGCTCCACACCGGCGAATCGGGGAACGGATTGTCACCAGGGATGCCGCCCTCCGGCGTGAGCCGCAGGATCTTGCCGCCGAGATCGTCGAGGTCCTGGGCGCGATCGCCCTGGGCTGCGTCTCCGACACCGACGTACAGCATCCCGTCGGGGCCGAACGCGAGGCGCCCGCCGTTGTGGTTGCCGGCGACGGGCAGAGAGTCGATGATGACCTCGGGGTCGCCGAGCGCGAACGAGCCGGGCGAGCCCTCCAGGTCGTAGCGCTCGATGCGGTTGTCGGTCGGCGTGCTGAAGTAGACGTACAGCCCGCCGTCGGGCCCCACTGCGAGCCCGAGGAGCCCGCCTTCACCTCGGCCGTCGGCATCCGCGATCACGCCGACCCGGTGCACCCCACCGTCGTCCGCGATCTCGACGATGCGCCCCGAGTCTCGCTCGCTCACGAGTGCCGTGCCCTCGGCGAAGACGACCGACCACGGCACCTCCAGTCCCGTCGCGAAGCTCTGCGGCTCGCCCTGCGGAACGACCGCTGCCGCCGCGGGACTCGAGCCGGCCGAGGGGGGAGTCGCCGTGGGTTCTGGCGCGGCCGCGGTGCATCCGGCGGCGGCGAAGACGACGCCCAGCGCGAGGGCGAGCCCGGCGTGACGCCGAAGCACGCGCCGCGCGTTCTCGGTTTTCGAGTCGCGACTCACCACTCCAGCGTGCGCCATCCCGTCGCCGTGCGCCATCCCGGCGCGGCCGGCGTCGGTGAGCGCTGGGAAGGTGGCGCGAGTGACCGACCGCCTGCGCGCATGCGACCACCTTCTTGGGATGGTCTTGTCCGAGTTCGGGGAGGGCATCCACCCGGCAAATCCCACTCCTATCCGTCGTGCGTGCGATCGGAGGTATGGCGGTGGCGATCGCGGTGTTCTCCCTCATGCGCTCCGCGAGGGCCTAACCTCCGGCCGGGGTTCCGTTATGCATTCGTTACCCTTCTCCGGGTGGAATCAGCTCGAACACTCGTTCGAATGTCGGTGGTCGCTGAGAGCATGTGGCATGGCGTTCTTCTCAGACATCGAGCAGCACATCGCGATGTTGCGCGGCGCGCTGGGCGAAGACACTTCGGCCGACGCTCTCCCGGTGAAGATCAACGAGCTCGACGACGCGACGGTCGTGAGACTGATCGGCGCCGCATCCCGGCTCATCCGCGCCGCCGAGAAGGTGCGGATCACGGCCTCCGGGGTCGTCGCCGCCCGCTCGACGCGAGATGCGGGCCATAACGGGCTTGCGCAGGTCCGCGGCCACCGCTCCCCCGTCGCGTTGATTCAAGACCTCACGGGCGCAACGCACGCCGATGCGGTGAAGCATGTGCGGCTCGGCGAGTCGCTGCTGGAGTCGGTGGGCATCGGTGCCGCCGGAGCGTCGACGGATGCYSCGTCAGCCGGTGCGCCCACCGACGTGCCGGYGMCGTGGCACGCGCCGCTCGGCCGCGCGCTCCTCCAYGGGACGATCAGCTCCGCRCAGCACGATGTGATCCTCCGCGGCCTCGGCGAACCGCCGGCCGTTGACGACACGGCGGCCGCGGAGCACATCGTTGAGGTGTGGTCGTTGGCGGCGGAGCAGCTTGCCGTCGAGGCCTCCGAGCGGACGGTCGAAGAACTGGCCCGCGCGGCCCGCACCATCCGCGACCAGCTCGACCCAGAAGGTGCCGAGCGCCGCTTCGACGAGCGGTTCGAGCGGCGGTCGTTCCGACTGTGGACCGACGCCGACGGTGTCCGCCATGGTGCCATCGTCTTCGACGACCTGGGTGGCACGTGGCTGCAGACCATCCTCGACAGCGCACTCCGTCCCCGGCGCGGTGGCCCACGGTTCGTCGATCCGACGGAGAAGTCCCGCGCCGAGGAGCTCGTGGCCGATCCGCGCACAAACGATCAGCTTGCGTACGACCTGTTCCTCGACGTGATGCGCTCGGGAGCCCTGGCCGACTCGGCGACGGTCTTCGGAACGAAGCAGGCAGGCGTGCGGGTGCTCGTCACGGAGGCAGCGCGAGCGTCGGAGGCGAACGGCCGGGCCGCGGTGGGGCTCACCGAAGACGACCAGACCGCCGTGCCGGCGTGGCTGATCGCACAGCAGGCCTGCGAGGTCGGCACTATCGAGTGCACGATCGATCGGGACGGAAACCCGCTCTACCTAGGACGAGAGCAGCGCCTGTTCTCCGCGAAACAGCGCCTGACCCTCGCGATCCGCGACGGCGGATGCCGATGGCGCGGGTGCGATCGACCGCCCTCGTATTGCGAAGCACATCATCTCGACCCTTACAGCGAGGGTGGATGCACCGATATCGACCGGGGCATCATGCTCTGTCGTTATCACCACATGCAGCTGCACCACGGCGCCTGGTGGATCACGCGCGACGGTCTGGGAGAGTTCGTCCTGCATCCTCCGCAGGGGCAGGGCGAATCGATCGTCCTCACACCGCGCCTCCCGCTCCGATATGCCTGGGCAGATGTCGATCCGCCCCCGCTCCGATTTCGGCGAGCGGCGTGACATCGCGCCTCGACGCTTAGGATCGAGGGATGCCCTCGATCGGTGAAGTCGTCGCACCCCGACGCCTGGGAACCGATTTCCGCTGGCTCATGGCGTCCTCGTGGACGACCAACCTCGGCGACGGCATCGCCCTGTCGGCGGCGCCCCTGCTGATCGCATCGCTCACTTCGTCGCCCCTGCTGGTCGCGTCGGGGGCCATGATGCAGTTCCTCCCGTGGCTGCTCTTCGGACTGCTCGCCGGCTCTGTCGCCGACCACCATGACCGCCGCCGGCTCGTGATGCTGGCAGACGGCTCCCGCGTCGTGATCGTGGGAGCCCTCGTCGTCTTCCTCGTCACCGGACACGCGACAGTCTGGATCGTCCTGGCGACGACGTTCCTGTACGGCACCGCCGAAGTGTTCGCCGACACGGCGAGCAGCACGCTGCTGCCGATGATGGTGCGCCCGGCCGACTTGGGCATCGGCAACGCCCGCCTGCAGGCCGGCTACCTGGTCGGCAATCAGCTCGCCGGACCGGCGCTCGGGGCGATCCTCTTCTCGGTCGGGTCGTTCTGGCCGTTCTCCGTGCAGATCATCTGCGTCGCGCTCGGGGTCGTCCTCATCTCTCGGATCGCACGCACGCCGATCCCGCCACGCGCGGATGCCGAGTCCGGCGTCAAGACGCATCCGATCCGCGAGGGCCTGCGGTGGCTGCGCGGCAACCCACCCGTGCGCACGCTCGTGCTCATCATCTTCGTGTTCAACGTGACGTGGGCGGCGCCGTGGAGCGTCCTCGTCCTGTACACGACCGAGTACCTCCACATGGGCGCGATCGGCTACGGCGCCATGACGACCGTGTCGGCCATCGGCGGACTCATCGCGATCGCGAGCTTCGGCTGGCTCGAGAAGCACGTGTCGTTCGCGACGCTCATGCGCGTGTGCCTGTCGCTCGAGGTGCTCATGCACCTCTCGTTCGCGCTCACCACCTCGCCCGCGGTCGCGTTCGTCGTCATCTTCGTGTTCGGCGCCTACGCGTTCGTCTGGGGCACGATCTCGACGACGGTGCGCCAGCGCCTCGTGCCGCTGGAACTGCAGGGACGCATCGCCTCGGTGAACATGGTCGGCGTCTTCGGCGGATTGGTGATCGGCCAGCTGCTCGGCGGCCTCATCGCCGAAGCGTGGGGCCTGACCGCGCCCTGGTGGTTCGCCTTCGCGGGCTCCGCGATCACCCTGCTGCTCGTGTGGCGCACGATCTCGAACATCGCGGCGGCTCCCCCCGTCGTCGGCGTGACGGGACCGATCGACCTGCCCTGATGCGGCTCAGTCCTCGAACGCGCCGTAGACCTCGACCGTGTTAGCGGCCAGCTGCGCACACAGCTCGTCGACGTCGACGCCCAGCTCGGCCGCGATGAACCGCACCGTGACCGGGATCAGGTACGGCGCGTTGGGCCGCCCGCGGTGCGGAGTCGGCGTGAGGAACGGGGCATCCGTCTCCACCAGGATCCGCTCGCGCGGCGTCACCGCCAGCGCATCGCGCAGGTTCTGGGCGTTCTTGAACGTCACGTTCCCCGCGAACGACAGGTAGTACCCGGCGTCGGCGGCGACACGCGCCATCGCCTCGTCTCCCGAGAAGCAGTGGAACACCGTGCGCTCCGGCGTGCCCACCCGCTCCAGCGTCGAAAGCACGGCGTCATGGGCATCGCGGTCGTGGATCTGCATCGCGAGGCCGTGCTTCTTGGCGAGCGCGATGTGCGCCTCGAAGCTCTCGAACTGCGCGGGGAGGCCGTCCGCCTCGGTGCGGAAGAAGTCCAGCCCGGTCTCGCCGATCGCCCGCACTCGGGGCTGCGCGGCGAGCTCGTCGATCACCGCGATCGCCTCATCGAGCCGGCCGGCCGCCGCGTACGCAGGCGCTTCATTCGGGTGGATCGCGACTGCCGCGAGGACGCGGGGATGGGATGCCGCGGCCTCCGCCGACCACCGGCTCGACTCGATGTCGCCGCCGGCCTGCACGACGCCGATCACCCCGACGGCCGCCGCCCGCTCGAGCTGGTCGGCGAGGGTCAGCGGCTCGTCGCCGTCGGAGATCTCGAGGTGCGTGTGGTTGTCGTACACCGGCACCGCGAGCGGCTCCGGCGCGGCGGGCCAGCGCACGTCCCGCTTCCCGTCGTTGTAGCGCTCCCGGACGTAGCCGCTCGGGTCGGTCATCGCCGAGCTAGACCGACTGCTCGACGCGCGGGAAGAGCGGCGCGAGCGCGTTCACGGTCGTCCCGGGGCGCAGCACGCCCCAGGCCCCGGCCTCGCGGATCGGCTGGTCGACGAGGCGCCCGAGCGAATCAGCGGCGCCCAGGGCGATCCACAGCTTCTCGGTCGCGATCGGCGTCACCGGCGACAGCAGCACGGCAAGCGCCCGCAGGCCCTCGGCCGCCGTGTACAGCACCGTGCCGAGGCGCGCGCGCTGCGCGTCGTCCTTCGCCAGCGCCCACGGCTCGTTCTCCGTGATGTACAGGTTCAGCGCGTCGACGATCGTCCAGATCGACGTGATCGCCTCGTCGATGCGGAAGCGCTCGATCGCGGCGTCGGCCGCGGCCGCGGCATCCGCCACCGTCTGCTGGATCGCCAGATCCGCCTCGGTGTACTCGTCGGCCTCAGGGAGCACGCCTTCGAAGTAGCGCTCGATCATCGCCGTCGTACGCGAGGCGAGGTTGCCGAAGCCGTTCGCGAGCTCCGCCTGGTAGCGCGCGGAGAGGTCTTCCCACGAGAACGAGCCGTCCTGCCCGAACGCGATCGCGGAGAGGAAGTAGAACCGGTAGGCGTCCGACCCGAACACGTCGGTGATCTCGGTGGGCGCGATGCCGGTGAGCTTCGACTTGGACATCTTCTCGCCGCCGACGAGCAGCCAGCCGTGCGCGAAGACGCCGCGCGGCACCTCGACGCCCGCTGCCATCAGCATCGCGGGCCAGATCACGGCGTGGAAGCGCAGGATGTCCTTGCCGACCACGTGATAGGCCGGCCAGCGGCGCGCGAACTCCTCCGGGTCGGAGCCGTAGCCCACCGCCGAGGCGTAGTTGAGCAGTGCGTCGACCCACACGTAGATGACGTGCGACGGGTCCCAGGGCACCTCGATGCCCCAGTCGAACGTGGAGCGCGAGATCGACAGGTCCTTGAGGCCCTGCTTGACGAACGAGACGACCTCGTTGCGGGCGGACTCGGGCCGGATGAAATCGGTCTTGTACAGCTCGAGCAGCTGGTCCTGGAACTCGCTCAGCTTGAAGAAGTAGTTCTTCTCCTGGAGCAGCTCGAGGGGCTTCGAGTGGATCGCGCAGACCTTGAGGCCCTCGAAGGGCCCCTCGCCGTCGACGATCTCGGACTCGGTCTTGAACTCCTCGCAGCCGACGCAGTACAGCGCCTCGAACTCGCCCGCATAGATGTAGCCCCGGTCGTAGATCGCCTGCACGAACTTCTGCACGCGCTCCTCGTGCCTGCTCTGCGTCGTGCGGATGAAGTCGTCATTGGCGACGTCGAGCGTCTTCAGCAGCGGGAACCACGCCTCGCCGACCAGCCGGTCGACCCATTCCTGCGGGGTCGCGCCGTTGGCCGCGGCGGCCCGCAGCATCTTCTGGCCGTGCTCGTCGGTGCCGGTCAGCATCCAGGTGTCGTCGCCGGCCTGGCGGTGCCAGCGCGCGAGGGTGTCCACCGCCACGGTCGTATAGCCGTGGCCGATGTGGGGCACGTCGCTCGGATAGTAGATCGGCGTCGTGATGTAGAAGGATCGGCCGGTGCTCACCCGAAGATTCTAGTTTGGACGGATGCCGTCACCCGCCGTGTGACGGTCAGCCCTTCCGTGCTGCCAGCGCGGCCTGATACAGCTCGCGCGACGAGTGCCCTGTCTGCGCCGCCACCTCGGTGGCGGCATCCTTCAGTCGCGTGCCGGCGGTCACGAGCGTCAGCACCTGCGTGACCGCGTCCCGGAAGACGACGTCGACGGCGACCGCTCCCCCGACAACGACCACGACTTCGCCGCGGACGCCCGGGGCTGCCCACTCCGCGAGTTCGGCGAGCGTTCCGCGGGCAACCTCCTCATGCAGCTTGGTCAGCTCGCGGCAGACGGCGGCGGGTCGGTCGGTGCCGAAGGCGGCGCCCATGTCGACGAGGGATGCCGCGACCCGGGCAGGCGACTCGAAGAACACCATCGTGCGGGGCTCCCGGGCAAGGGCGGCGAGGGCGCCGCGGCGCTCGCCTGACTTGCGCGGGAGGAACCCCTCGAACGTGAAGCGGTCGGTGGGCAGCCCCGCGACCGCGAGCGCGGTGAGCACCGCACTCGGCCCAGGGATGACCGTGACGGTGACCCCCGCCTTCGCGGCGGCGGCGACGAGCCCATAGCCCGGGTCGCTGACCGTCGGCATTCCGGCATCCGACAGCACCAGCAGGTCCTGGTCGCGAGCGAGTTCGACGAGCTCCGCCGCGCGCTGCTTCTCGTTGTGGTCGTGCAGAGCCAGCAGCCGTGGGCGGTTCGCGATCCCCAACGCCGCAAGGAGGCGAATGGTCGTGCGGGTGTCCTCGGATGCCACCACCCGCGCGGTCTCGAGGGCCTCGACGAGTCGCCGCGAAGCGTCCCCGAGATTGCCGATGGGCGTCGCGGCCAGGATGATCACGAGCCCAGCCTAGGCTTGTCGCCGTGACCGTCACCTCCGAGGAGCCGACCGTGGAGCCACCGGTGGAGCCGCTGGTGCCCGAGCCGCGGCCCACCTTCTATGAGCGCTGGCGCGGCCGCCTCGACACCGATCCTCGCGTCGAGCGCCTGTGGCGCTGGCTCGCGCCGACGATCGTCGTCGTACTCGGGGCGATCCTGCGACTCTGGGACCTCGCACACCCGCACACGCTGGTCTTCGATGAGACCTATTACGTGAAGGATGCCTGGAGCCAGTGGAACCTCGGCTACCCGGCGACCTGGCCGGAGAACGCCGACGAGCGCTTCGCCGCCGGCGAGACCGACATCTTCACGACGACCGGCAGCTACGTCGTGCACCCGCCGCTCGGCAAGTGGATCATCGGCGCCGGCATGGCGATCTTCGGTGCGGACTCGTCGTTCGGCTGGCGCATCGCGGTGGCGCTGTTCGGCACCGCGACGATCCTCGTGCTGTATTTCGTGGCCCGCCGGCTGGGCGGATCGATCGTGTTCGCCTCCGTCGCGGCGCTCTTCTTCGCGGTCGACGGACTCGGGATCGTGCTCGGCCGTGTGGGCCTGCTGGATGGCATCCTCACCTTCTTCGTGATGCTCGGGTTCTGGTTCGTGCTGCTCGACCGACAGCGCCATCACGAGCGGCTGGCCGCCGCAATCGCGGCGCGCACGGCGGACGGCAGAGGCCCCGACTGGGGACCGGTCTTCTGGAATCGCCCATGGCTCATCGCGGCGGGTGCCGCGTTCGGCGCCGCGACCGCGGTGAAGTGGTCCGGCCTCTTCGTCATCGCGGCGGTCGGGATCTACCTCGTGGTGGACGACGCGCTGACCCGGCGCAAGGCCGGCGTCTGGTACTGGCCGGCCGATGCGACACTCCGCCAGGGTCTCGCGAGTTTCGTCCTCTACGTCCCGATCGCGTTCGTCGTGTACCTCGCGTCGTGGACCGGCTGGCTCGTCACCGACGGCGGGTACGACCGGCACTCCGCAGATGACTCGCCGGCAACCGGACTGTGGTCATGGGTGCCGCTGCCGCTGCAGAGCCTGTGGATCTATCACAAGGCCATCTACGCCTCGAATGTAGGACTGACCTCGCCGCACAGCTATGCCAGCCCCGCGTGGCAGTGGCCGCTCATGCTCCGCCCGACCTCGATGTACTACCAGGGCTCGGCGACCGGAGAGAACGGCTGCTCCGCGGTCGGAAACGGGTGCGCCGAGAACATCTCGAGCATCTCGAATCCGCTGCTGTGGTGGGCTGCGGTCATCGCGGTCCTGTATCTCGTCTGGCGCTGCTTCGTCCGCCGCAACGCCGGCGACTGGCTCGTGCTGACCGGCGTCATCGCCACCTACGTCCCGTGGCTGCTCTACCCCGACCGGACGATCTTCCAGTTCTATACGATCGTCATCCTGCCGTTCATGATCCTCGCGCTGACCGCCGCACTGCGGGACCTCGCACAGCTGCGCACCCGAAGGCAATTCCCGCTCGGACGCTGGTGCGCGGGCGTGTTCATCGTCGCCGTGCTTCTCGTCTCCGCCTGGTACTACCCCGTGTGGACCGCGATGCCGGTGACCTACGACTTCTGGCACCTGCACTTCCAGCGCGACGGCTGGGTGTAGCCCGGGCCCCTTTCAGGCCGGGCGTGCGGCCGCTGCCGCGCGCGCGGCGGCGGGAAGCGCGTCGAGGATCCGCGCGATGGCGGCCTCGTCGTGCGCCGCGGTGAGGAACCACGCCTCGAACACGCTCGGCGGAAGCGAGACGCCAGCGTCGAGCATCGCGTGGAAGAACGGCGGATAGCGCCACGCGTCCTGCGCCCGGGCGTCGTCGTAGTCGCGCACCGGGTCCGCCCGGAACGCGACCGAGAACAGGCTCCCGGCCCGCGAGATCGTATGAGCCACGCCTGCCGCTTCGAGGGCCGCATGCAGGGCATCCGCGACGGCGTCGGCCGCGGCATCCACCCGCGCGTACACCGCGTCGTCGGCGAGCCGAAGCGTCGCCAGCCCCGCGGCGACCGCGAGCGGATTGCCGCTCAGGGTGCCGGCCTGGTACACCGGGCCGAGCGGGGCGAGCAGGTCGAGCAGCCGTGCGGGGCCGCCGAGGCCCGCGAGCGGCATGCCGCCGCCAATGACCTTGCCGAACGTCACGAGATCGGGCACCCACGCCTCGCCGGCGGCCTGCTCGAGCCCCCACCAGCCGGCGGGGCCCACCCGGAAGCCGGTCAGCACCTCGTCGAGGATGAGCAGTGCGCCATGGGCGTGCGCCTCGTCGACGAGGAAGCGGTTGAAGCCCGGCTCGGGGGTCAGCACGCCGGCGTTCGCGCCGGCCGCCTCGGTGATGATCGCCGCGATCCGACCGGGATGCGCGGCGAAGGCGGCGCGCACGGCGTCACGATCGTTGTACGGCAGCACCAGGGTGAGCCCGGCGATCGCCGCGGGCACGCCGGCCGAGCCCGGCAGGCCGAGGGTCGCGATGCCGGAGCCGGACTCGGCGAGCAGGCCATCGGAATGCCCGTGGTAGTGGCCGGCGAACTTGACGATCAGGTCCCGGCCGGTGGCGCCGCGCGCGAGCCGGATCGCGGTCATGGTGGCCTCGGTGCCGGTCGAGACGAGTCGTAGCTTTTCGATCATCGGCGTGCCGCCGGCGACCAGTCGGCCGATAACGAGCTCGGCCAGTTCGGTCTCACCCGGGGTCGATGCGCCGAAGGACAGTCCGCGGGATGCCGCGTCCCGCACCGCGTCGACGACGCCAGGGTGCGCGTGCCCGAGCAGGGCAGGTCCCCACGAGGCGACGAGATCGACGTAGTCGCGGCCGGCGACATCGGTCACTGTCGCGCCCTGCGCGGAGACGATGGAAAGCGGGGTGCCGCCCACCGAGCCGAAGGCCCGCACCGGGGAGTTCACCCCGCCGGGGATCACCGCGCGGGCGCGGGCCGCGGCATCCGTGTTCGAGGCAGCGTTCGAGGCAGCGTTCGAGACGGCGCTCATGCGCGGCTCCACCGCTCTGCGGCCTCGATCGCCCAGTAGGTGAGCACCGCGTCGGCGCCCGCGCGGACGATGCCGGTGAGGGATTCGTCGATCGCCCGTTCCCGGTCGATCCAGCCGTGTGCGGCGGCCGCCTCGATCATCGAGTACTCGCCGCTCACCTGGTACGCCCAGACCGGCACGGGCGAGGACGCTGCGGTGTCGGCGAGCACGTCGAGGTACGACATCGCCGGCTTCACCATCACGATGTCGGCGCCTTCGGCCACGTCGAGCGCGACTTCGCGCAGGCCCTCGCGGCGGTTCGCGGGATCGAGCTGATACGTGCGGCGGTCGCCCTCGAGCGAGGACTGCACGGCGTCGCGGAACGGGCCGTAGAACGCCGAGGCGTACTTGGCTGCGTAGCCGAGGAGGGCGACATCGCTGCGACCGGCCTCGTCGAGGACGGCGCGCACCGCGGCGACCTGGCCGTCCATCATGCCGGACAGTCCGAGCAGCGCCGAGCCGGCGTCGGCCTGCGCGAGCGCCATCTCGCGGTAGCGCGCCAGGGTCGCGTCGTTGTCGACCCGGCCCTGCGCATCGAGGACCCCGCAGTGCCCGTGGTCGGTGAATTCGTCCAGGCAGAGATCGGTCGCAACGACCAGCGCGTCGCCGACTTCGGCCACGGCGGCCCGCGTCGCCACGTTCAGGATGCCGTCGGGATCGGTGGCCCCTGAACCCACCGCGTCCTTGTGCTCGGGCACGCCGAACAGCATGACGCCGCCGATTCCGGCCGCCGCGGCGCGCCCGAGCTCGGCGCGGAACGAGTCGAGACTGTGCTGCACGACCCCCGGCATCGAGCCGATCGGCAGGGACTCGGCGGCACTCTCGCGGATGAACAGCGGGAGGATCAGCTGCGCCGGCTGCACCCGGGTCTCCTGCGCCAGGCGGCGCCAGGCCGGGGTGGCGCGCAGGCGCCGGGGTCGCGCGGCCGGGAATGTCGCGTCGGGAGAGGTCATCACGGGTCCTGTCGGGGGTTCAGGGGTGCGAGGTCGGCAGCGCCGAGGCTCAGCAGCTCATCGGCGACGCGAGCGGAGATGTCGGCCGCGGCATCCGCGTCCACCGCCATCGCGTGCGAGCTCGTGACGAACGCGCCGCCGTCAGGTCGGTAGACGCGGGCGCTCAGGAACAGCAGGCCGTCCTCGACGAACGCGTGCGCGCCGATCGGCGCGGCGCAGCCGGCCTCGAGGCGCGCGAGTACGCCGCGCTCGGCCTCGACGGCCAGCCGGGTGTCGGCGTGGTTGAGGCGCGCGACGAGGCGCTCATCGCCTGACCGGGTCTCGATGGCGAGCGCGCCCTGCGCGGGCGCCGTCGGCCAGTCCTCCAGCGGCAGCAGCTCATTGGCGGCGTCGAGACGCCCGATCCGGTCCAGCCCGGCGGCGGCCAGCACGACCGCATCGAGAGCGCGAGCGGGGTCGGCCGTCGCGAGTCGGTCCAACCGGGAATCGATGTTCCCGCGGATGTCGACGAGTGCGACATCGGGGCGCAGAGCCGCGAGCTGCGCGCGGCGGCGCGGTGACCCGGTGCCGACGCGGGCGCCGGCCGGAAGCCCCGCGAGGTCGGATCCGTCGCGGGTGCACAGCGCGTCCCGCGCGTCGGCGCGCTCGGGCACCGCGGCGATGGCGAGGCCTGGGGCCGGGTCCGTCGGAAGGTCCTTGAAGGAGTGGACCACGGCATCCACCTCCCCCGCCAGCAGGGCGTCGCGCAGCGCGGTGGCGAAGACGCCGGTGCCGCCGAGCGAAGCCAGCGACGCACTCGAGGTGTCGCCCTCCGACACGATCAGCACGAGCTCCGCGCCGAGGAGCTCGGCCACCGCGCCCGCCTGTGCGCGGGCCAGGGTGCTCGCCCTGGTGCCGATGCGCAACGTCAAAGCAGGTCCGCGAGCTCGGCGGCCTCGATCAGGCGACCGGTGAAGAACGGCACCTCTTCGCGCACATGGCGGCGCGCTTCGGTGGCGCGCAGGTGCCGCATCAGGTCGACGAGGTCGATCGGGTCGTCCGCCTCGAGGGCGAGCAGCCATTCGTAGTCGCCGAGCGCGAAGCTCGCGACCGTGTTGCTCTGCACCTGCGGGTATTCGCGGCCCTTGCGGCCATGGTCGGCGAGCATCGCGCCGCGCTCGGCCGCCGGAAGGACGTACCACTCGTAGCTGCGGACGAACGGGTACACCGTGACCCAGCCCTTCGGCGGCAGGCCGCGGGCGTACGCCGGCGCGTGGTCGCGGCTGAACTCCGCGTCGCGGTGCACGCCCATCGCGTTCCAGGTGGGCAGCAGGGGGCTGATCTCACGGGTGCGACGCAGGGTGCGCAGCGCCGCCTGCAGCTCGTCGGCCGATCCTCCGACCAGCCAGATGAGCAGATCGGCGTCGGCACGCAGTCCGGAGACGTCGTAGAGTCCCCGCACGGTCTCGCCAAGCGACTCGACGGCCTCCGCTGCGGTGGGCGCCTTCGGGCTCACCGGCTTCGCGTGCGGGTCGCGCCGCAGCACCGCCCAGAGGGCATAGTGGCGTGCGCCTCCCTCGACGGGAGGGTCGGATGCCTGGTCCTGGGTGTGTTCGGTCACCTGACTATCCTCATCCCTCACGGCGAAGGCCGCCAATCGCGGGCGAACCCGCCAGGTCGCGCGCCAGGCGCTCCGCCTGCGCGACGACCGCGGCGAGCCCCGTTCCGGCGGCGGTCTCGCCGACGCTCGGCAGCGTGGCCGCCGCCGCCGCACCGGAGCGTTCCCACGTGGCGAACGTCGCGTCGTCGACGCGGTCGATGACGGTGCCCATCAGGATGCCGGCGTCCGCCGTGGCGGTTGCGACCGGGTCGATCGGGGCGATGTCGTATGAGAGACGCAGCGCGTGGCGGCCGGGGAGCGCCTCCGCCGCCCAGGTCCATTTCGCAGTCAGGTGCGTGAGCGCGCGGGCGCGGACGCCGGGCGCGCCCGGCGCCACGAGGACGCCGGTGCCCCGTGGCGCGCCATCGAGCGCCGGCGCGTCCACGACGAGGGTCACGAGGGTCACGGTCCGGCCGGCGGGATGGCGGCGCGGCGGGCACGCCCACACGACGACGCCGTCACGGCGCCGGCCTTCGACCACGACACCGGCGGGCTCGGCGCGCTCGACGCGGGCACCGCGCTCGATCGCGACGCCGAGGCGCTCGCAGTCCGCCACGAGGGCGTCGACAAGGCGGAACATCCCGCCGCGGATCCCGCCGACCTGGGAGCCGGCCGGTGCGGCCGCGCGCAGGGCGAGCACGGCGGCCGCGAGCGATCCCTTCGCGCGCAGCTCGGCGCGCAGGCGCGGTGCGGCGCGGTCCAGAGCAAGCCCATCGGGTTCGACGGAGTGGACGCCGCGCACGACGGGAGCGACGAGGCCGTCCACGACGGCGCGTCCCATCCTGCGCCGGACGAGCTCGCCCAGTGACGAGGCATCCGCTCCCACCCATCCGGGGAGCAGCGCATCCCACGAGGCCCGGCGGGCACCGGCCGCGCCGATCGCGCGGACGACGTCGGCCGCACCAGGATCGCCAGGGATGCCGAGCAGACCCGTCGCCGGGAGCGGCACCGCCGTGCCGTCGGCGCGGTGCAGCCACGCCGGGTCGGACCGGGGCTGCACGATGTCGGCGCCGAGGCCGAGCTCGGTGAGGAGGCGAGCCACGGTGCCGTCGCGGGTCGCGAACGACTCCGCCGCGGCATCCAGGTCCACTCCCCCGACGCGCTGCCGCGCGACCTGGCCGCCCAGCGTGCCGGACTGCTCGAGCACGGTCACCCGGCGACCTTCGAGGGCGAGCCGGCGCGCGGCGACGAGGCCCGCGACGCCGCCGCCGACAACGAGGACCCCTGGGTCAGAGACCATGGACGAACTCGACGATGCGGGTGAGGACCACAGGATCGGTGTCCGGCGGCACGCCATGACCCAGGTTCACGATGTGCGCCGGGGCGGCCTTCCCGCTCTCAACGACCTCGCGGATGTGCGCCTCGAGCACGGGCCACGGCGCCGTCAGGAGCGCGGGATCGATGTTGCCCTGCAGCGGGTGGGCGCCGCCGAGCCGCTCGTTGGCCTGTTCGAGCGGCATCCGCCAGTCCACCCCGACGACCTCCGCGCCGATCCCCGGCAGCAGGTCGAGCATCTCGCCCATGCCGAGACCGAAGTGGATGCGGGGAGCCTCCAGCCCGCGCAGGGCGGAGAACGCGCGGCGGGAGTGGGGGGCGACCCGGCGCTGGTAGTCCGCGCGGGACAGCGAGCCGGCCCAGGAGTCGAAGAGCTGCACCACGCTCGCGCCGGCCTCGACCTGGGCGCGCAGGAACGCGCCGGTGACGTCGGCGCACCAGTTGAGCAGGGCCGCCCACGTGTGCGGGTCGCTGCGCATCAGGGCGCGCGAGCGCAGCTGTTCGCGCGAGGGACCGCCCTCGATGAGGTAGCTCGCGAGCGTGTACGGGGCGCCGCCGAAGCCGACGAGCGGGGTCGTGCCGAGTTCGGCGACGACGAGCGCCACCGCCTCGCGGATCGGCGCGAGCGCCTCCGGCTCCATCGGCCGCAGCTTCAGGACATCCGCGGCGGTACGCACCGGCTCATCGAGCACCGGGCCGCGCCCAGGCACGATCCGCACCGGGACCCCCGCCAGCAGCACCGGGATGACGATGTCGCTGAAGAACACCGCCGCGTCCACACCATGCCGGCGCACCGGCTGGAGCGTGATCTCGGCCGCAAGGGCGGGGTCGAGGCAGGCGTCGAGCATCTCGGTGCCCACCCGGCTCGCCCGGTATTCCGGGAGGGACCTGCCGGCCTGCCGCATGAACCAGATCGGCAGGACATCGGGTCGATCACCCCGCGCGGCGCGGACGAGCGGCGCCGAGGCGGTGCGGCCATCGAGCAGGGGATGGGCCTTGGGCAGGGCGCTGACGGAGAGTGACACCCCTCCAGGCTAGACTCGCCTCCGTGCTGTTCTGCCTGACGGCCAACCACCGGAACACCGACTTCGACGTCCTCGACCGCATTTCGAGGGCCTCGGAGTCCACCGGCGCCGACATCGTCGCCGCGCATGGATTCGTGCGCGGTGCCGTCGTGGTATCCACCTGCAACCGCTTCGAGACCTACCTCGAACTCGACGAACCGCTCACCGGCGGCGTCGCGCTCGCCCGCGAAGCCGTGCTGGAGACGCTCGCCACAACGGTGGGAGCGGATGCCGAGGCCCTGCGCTCCTCCGCGGTCGCACTCTGCGGCGATGAGGTGGTCCGCCACCTGTTCGCGGTCAGCTCTGGCCTGGAGTCGATGGTCGTCGGCGAAGAGGAGATCAGCGGTCAGGTGCAGCGCTCCCTTAGCGGCGCCCGCACGGCCGGCACCACCAGCACAGAGCTCGAGCAGGCTTTCCAGCGCGCCGCCCGGGCCACCCGCGACGTGCGGGCCAAGGCCGATCTCGCCAAGGAGGGTCGTTCGCTCGCCCGCCTCGCGCTGGACCTCGCCGAGTCGCGCTTCACGGATTGGGCCGCGACCCCGGTGCTCCTCGTGGGCACCGGCCGGTACGCCGCCACGACGATCGCCGCGCTGCGCGCTCGCGGTGCCACCGACATCCGGGTGTACTCCGCGACAGGCCGCGCCGACGCCTTCGCCACGAAGTACGGCGTGCGCGCAGAGCACGAGCTGTCCGCCGCGATGGCCGCCGTCGAGCTCGTCGTCACGTGCACCGCGCGCTACGTGCTCACCCCCGCGGACTTCGGCGACGCCCGGCCGCGGCTTGTGATCGACCTGGGTCTGCCTCGCAACGTCGACCCCGCCGTCAGAGGGATCGCCGGCGTGGAGCTCCTCGACCTGGAGCTCATCGGCCGGCACGCCTCGCTCGCCGAACTCGGCGCCGGGGCGCATGAACTGGTCGGCTCAGCGGCAGCGACGTTCCACGCGGAGCGAGCCGCCGCACCCGCGATCGTGGCGCTGCGCGCCCACGTCCAGGCGACGCTCGAGGCCGAACTCGCTCGACTCGGCGCCGACGACCATCGCGCGGCGACCGCCCTGCGCCACTTCGCCGGGGTGCTCTCGCACGGGCCGACGGTGCGTGCGCGCGAGTTCGCGGCCGAAGGCCGCCTCAGCGAATACGAGCGGGCGCTGGAGATCGTGTTCGGTGTCGAGGTGGGCGCGCCGCTCGCGGCCGTCGACGAGGACCGCGCCGCGGGCTGAGACGGCGTTTCGTTTCGCTTAGTCGCGGTTCCTGAGCTTGTCGAAGGGCGCTCAACGACCGGGGTCAGAGTTCCCTGGGGTCGGTGACCGGCAGGCGGCAGGCGAAGTCGCGGCAGTCGTAGGCCGTCGCTCTCCCATCGCGCTCTGTCTTCTCGTCGAAAAGCGTGAAGCCGGCTGCCGACCACGCCTCGGCCTGCGCCGGTGTGACGATCGCCACGACGTCGGCATCCAGCGCGCGGGCCGCGACCGCGAGCGGGTCATCCGGGTCGCCCGTCAGCACGACGACCTGACGTGGCGCGAACGCGAGCAGCGCGGCGACCCGCAGCAGGGCGCTGTGTGCGAGCGGTTCGGCCAGCGCTGCGGCCGAGTGCGCGGCGACCAGCCCCTCCGCGAGCGCCAGGTGCTCGTCGCCGGCGCCGAGCACCCACAGTGCGACGGACGCCCCGGCGAGCGCGGCGACCCCGGAGGGCTCGTCGCCGTCGGATGCGGCATCCGGTGCCTGCAGGCCCTGGGCGGCGAGCACGGGGTCTGCTCCGGCGGGCGCCCGCACGACGCCATCGGTCGAGAGGCACGCGGCGACGAGTTCGCGGGCGCGCTGCGCGTAGCCGGGGTCACCGGTGGCCACGGCCAGCGCGACGAGCCCCCCGGCGAGCTGCCCGTGATCGGCGACCGTCGCCGGCGCCGGCGACCGGATGCCGTCGAGCGAGGCGCGCACCAGCAGCCCGTCCGGGCGGGTGTTCGCGGCGAGCACGGCTTCGGCCGCCGCCCGCGCGCCGTCGATCCAATCCGGCTCGCCGAGCCGCGCGCCCGCGCGCGCCAGGGCGCCGATCGCAAGGCCGTTCCAGCCGGTCACCACCTTGCCGTCGACCGCCGGGCGCTCGAGGTCGCGCCGTGCCGCGGCATCCCGTGCGTAGTACCCGCCCTCGCTGCGAGCACCGTCGATCCACGATTCCGAGTCCTGCGCGGCGCCGAAGCCACCGCCCGGCTGCCGCAGCACGTCGAGCAGGAATGCGGCGACGCCCCGCGCCGTGTCGGCGTCGCCGGCATCGACCGCCACCTCGAGCAGCTGCGCGTTGTCGGTGAGCATGCGCTCGAAGTGCGGCACTGTCCAGTCGCGGCGCGTGGCGTACCGAAAGAACCCGCCTTCGACCGGATCGCGCAGCTCGGACGACGCCATCCCGGCGAGCGCCCGGTCTGCCACGACGGATGCCTCCTCCGCCCGCTCGCGCACGGCCCGGGTCTGCAGCAACCGCAGCGCCGTCGCGACCGGGAACTTCGGCGCGTTCGGATCGCCGCCCCAGAAGCCGCCGTGCTCGGGGTCTTCCCGGGCGGCCAGGGTCCGCGCCGCGGCGGCGAGGGCATCCGCGTCGGGGACCGTGCCGCCGGCAGCCGTCGAGCCGGCGCGCACGTCGGCGAGCGCCCCGGCGATCGCGGCGGCAGTGCCTTCGGCGGCGTCGCGTCGGGTGGACCAGGCTTCGCGCACCGCGTCGAGGATCTGCCCGAACGACGGCGACTCAGCCCGCGGTACCGGCGGAAAGTAGGTGCCGGCGAAGAAGGGTCCGCCGTCGGGGGTGGCGAACACGCTCAGCGGCCAGCCGAGATGCGGGGTGAACGCCGCGGCGGCGGCCATGTACGCGCCATCCACCTCCGGGTGCTCCTCGCGGTCGACCTTGATCGCCACGAAGTCCTGGTTCAGGCGCGCGGCGAGCGCGGCATCCTGGAACGACTCCCGCGCCATCACATGGCACCAGTGGCAGGTCGAATAGCCGATCGACACGAACACCGGCACGTCGCGCCGGCGCGCCTCGGCGAAGGCCTCCTCGCCCCACGGATACCACTCGACGGGGTTGTCGGCGTGGGCCCGCAGGTAGGGGCTCGCGGAGGCGGCCAGGCGCGGGTTCACGGCATTCCCGGTCAGTTGACCTCGTCGGGGTGCGCGCTGACGCGACCCGAGCCGTCGCCGGCGTCGAGCGTGTCGATCGCGGCGACCTGGGCGGCGCTCAGTTCGAAGTCGAAGATGTCGAGGTTCTCCTCGAGCCGTTCGCGCCGCACCGACTTCGGGAACACGATGTTGCCGTGCTGGACGTGCCAGCGCAGCACGACCTGCGCGGGTGTCTTGCCGTGGGCGACTGCCGCGGCCGCGACCGGCTGCGTGCCGAACAGGTCGTACTTGCCCTGGCCGAGCGGTCCCCACGCCTCGATCTTCACGCCGTGCGCGGCGGCCCAGTCGGTGATCTCACGCTGCTGATGGGCCGGGTGCAGCTCGATCTGGTCGACGGCCGGGGTCACACCGGTCGCGGCGACGATCTTCTCCAGGTGCGGCACGAGGAAGTTCGACACTCCGATGCTGCGCGCGAGCCCGGCATCCCGCAGCTCGATGAGCTTCTCCCAGGCATGCAGGTAGTTGTCGCGGGCCGGGGTCGGCCAGTGGACGAGGTAGAGGTCGACCTGGTCGAGACCGAGCTTGTCGAGGCTCTCCGCGAGTCCGGCGGCGGGTTCGTCGCCGTCGTGGCGGTCATTCCACAGCTTCGTCGTGACGAACAGGTCGCCACGGGCGAGGCCGCTCGCTGCGATCGCGGCGCCGACGCCCGTCTCGTTGCCGTAGATCGCCGCGGTATCGATGTGGCGGTAGCCGACCTCGAGCGCCTCGGCAACCGCGCGTTCGGTGTCCTCCGCCGGCACGCGGAACACTCCGTAGCCGAGCTGAGGGATGAGGTGGCCGTCGTTGAGCTGCACTACGGGGATCGTCATCCCTCCAGCCTAGGAGTTCACTCGATGCGCGCGACCGGCCACTGCAGCTCGGTCACCCACTCCTCCTGCGGCAGCGGCTCGGAGACGAGATACACCTCGCGGCACGCCCCCGCGAAGCCATAGCCGTTCTGCTCGATCCATTCGTCGAGCGCCATCCACGACTCCCCGATCCGCGCCATGACCCCGTGGTGGATGAGCGTCGCGGCGAGCGGCACGGCGTCAAGCGTGACCTCCGTGAACTCACCCGCACGATCGCCGGGTTCGGCGGGGAACCCGACATGGACAGCTACCGATCCGCTCTCCGACTCCATATCGGTGCCCTCGCCGGTGTAGTAGATCGTCGATGGATCGCGCAGGGGAATACCGGCGGACTGGAGGGCGGGGATCAGGAGGTCGTACAGCGGACCGATCACCGGGCCGATGTTCTCCGGCCCGAACCCGGGCGCGGAGCCGACGACTTCGTGCAGGCTCACAGCGGGAAGGGCCTTCAGCCGCACGGCTGCGCTCGCAGCGGACATGGGGACTTCTCCTTCCAGGGCGGGCCGGCGCCGGTCCATGGTTTACATGATCCTCCTCATGCTCGGTACGATCGAAGGCTATGCCCGC
Source organism: Microbacterium sp. P5_E9 (assembly GCF_054049175.1). Classification (NCBI taxonomy): domain Bacteria; kingdom Bacillati; phylum Actinomycetota; class Actinomycetes; order Micrococcales; family Microbacteriaceae; genus Microbacterium; species Microbacterium sp. P5_E9. Next base: position 49,662 of record NZ_JBFUMV010000013.1, read on the forward strand.
GCCCGAACCCGTGATCTCCTACCCGCCGGAGCTGCCCGTCAGCGCCGCCCGGGACGAGATCGCGCGCGCCATCCGCGACCACCAGGTGGTGATCGTCGCGGGCGCCACCGGATCGGGCAAGACGACCCAGCTGCCGAAGATCTGCCTCGAGCTCGGCCGCACGAACATCGCGCACACGCAGCCGCGCCGGATCGCCGCTCGCTCGATCGCCGAACGCATCGCCGAGGAGCTCGAGGTGCCACTGGGATCGACGGTCGGCTACAAGGTGCGCTTCACCGACAAGGTGACCGCCGACACCCGCGTCGCGCTGATGACCGACGGCATCCTGCTCAACGAGATCCACCGCGATCGCCTGCTCCGCCGCTATGACACGATCATCGTCGACGAAGCCCACGAGCGTTCGCTGAACGTCGACTTCCTGCTGGGTTATCTCACCCGGATGCTCCCTCAGCGTCCCGACCTCAAGGTGATCATCACGTCGGCGACGATCGATCCGGAGAGCTTCGCGAAGCACTTCGCGGATGCCGCGGGCAACCCCGCCCCGATCATCGAGGTGTCCGGCCGCACCTATCCCGTCGAGATCCGGTATCGCCCGCCGATGACCGAGCAGGCGAGCGAGAAGAAAGGAGCCGCGGAGCCCGACGACGTCGACGCGATCGTGACGGCCTTGCGCGAACTCGATCGCGAGCCCGCCGGCGACGTGCTCGTCTTCCTTCCAGGGGAGGCCGAGATCCGCGACGCGATGGACGCCGTCCGGGGCGCGTACGCGAAGGATGCCGCGCCCACCGAGGTGCTCCCCCTCTACGGGCGACTGAGCTCGGCTGAGCAGCATCGGGTGTTCGAGCGGTCGCAGGTCGCGGGCGTCCGCCGCCGCGTCATCCTTGCGACGAACGTCGCCGAGACGAGCCTGACCGTGCCAGGCATCCGGTACGTCATCGACACCGGCACGGCGCGCATCTCGCGCTACAGCAACCGCAGCAAGATCCAGCGCCTGCCGATCGAGGCGATCTCGCAGGCGTCGGCGCAGCAGCGCGCGGGGCGAGCGGGGCGCACCGCCCCGGGCATCGCGATCCGGCTGTATGCCGAGGAGGACTTCGACCGACGCTCCGAATTCACCGAGCCGGAGATCCTGCGCACGAGCCTGGCCGCCGTCATCCTGCAGATGCTCGCACTCGGGTTCGGCGACGTCACGTCGTTCCCGTTCCTCACGCCCCCCGACTCACGCGGGGTCAAAGCCGCGTTCGACCTTCTCCTGGAGATCGGCGCGGTCGAGACCGGCGCACCCCGCCTCACCGATCTCGGCCGCAAGATCTCGCGGCTGCCGATCGACCCGCGGTTCGCCCGCATGCTCATCGAGGCAGAGCGCACCGGCGTGCTGCCTGATGTGCTCGCGATCGTCGCCGGACTGTCGATTCCGGATGTTCGCGAGCGCCCCGAGGAGCGCCGCGAGGAGGCCGACCGCCTGCACGCCCGGTTCACCGACCCCACCAGCGACTTCCTCTCGCTGCTCAATCTGTGGAACCACCTGCAGGAGCAGCAGACCGCGCTCGGCTCCAGTGCGTTCCGCCGCCTGTGCCGGGCCGAGCATCTGAACTACGTGCGCGTGCGGGAGTGGGCCGACGTGCACCGCCAGCTCGGCAGCCTCGTCGGCCGCAGGCGCACAGAAGCTGCCGACGGTCCCGCAGCGGATCCGGACGCCATCCACAAGGCGATCCTCTCCGGCCTGCTCTCGCACATCGGGATCATCGACGAGCGCACGACCACCACCCGTGGCCGGCCCGAGGCCCAGACCCGTAAGCCGGCTCAGGCCAGTCGCGACTACCTCGGCGCCCGCGGGGCCCGCTTCGCGATCTTCCCCGGCTCCGGACTGCGCAAGAAGCCGCCCACCGCGGTCATGGCGGCCGAGCTGGTCGAGACCAGCCGCCTGTTCGCCCGCACGGTCGCGGCGATCGACCCGGAGTGGGCGGAGCCGCTGGCCGGAGACCTCGCCAAGCGCCGGATGAGCGAGCCGCACTGGTCGAAGAGCTCAGGCGCGGCCGCCGCGTACGAGAAGGTGACCCTGTTCGGCGTCGACATCGTCCCTCGGCGCCGCGTCCAGCTCGCCCGCGTCGACCGTCCGCTCGCCCGGGAGCTGTTCCTGCGTCACGCGCTCGTGGAGGGCGACTGGGACTCCTCGTATCTGGACAAGCGCCTCACCGCCTTCGAGAGACGCAACTTCGAGCTGCGCCGCCGGCTGGAGAAAGTCGAGGAGCGTGAGCGTCGGCGCGACATCCTGGTCGGCGACGAGGCGGTGTACTCCTTCTACGACGCCCGCATCCCGCAGGACGTGTTCGACGCGCGCTCGTTCGAGACGTGGTGGCTGGATGCTCAGGCGCGCACGCCGCGCCTGCTCGACATGGCCGAAGCCGACCTCGTCGAGGGTGCGTCGCGCGGCGACGAGCGCGACTTCCCCGCCCGCTGGCTGCAGGACGATCAGGTGCTCTCCCTCGCCTACCGCTTCGAGCCGGGAGCGCCGGACGACGGTGTCACCGCGATCGTGCCGCTCGCCCTGCTGGCCCAGCTGCGCACGGACGGCTTCGACTGGCAGGTGCCCGGGATGCGCGACGAGCTCATCGCCGGGCTCATCCGATCGCTGCCTAAGGCGATCCGCCGTCACGTCGTGCCTGCCGCGGACTGGGCGGCCCGCTTCGCCGGGGAACTCGACGGACAGGGGCCGGAATCGCACGCCGGCCGCCCACCCGCCACGCTGCGCGATGCCCTCGCGGCGCGCATCCAGCGCATCGCCAACAGCCCGGTCGCCGCGGCGGACTTCGACCTCGACCGCGTGCCGCCGCACCTGCGGATCTCGTTCCGCGCTGTGGATGAGCGCGGCCGCGCCGTCGGCTCGGACCGCGACCTCGCCGTCCTCCAGCAGACGCTCGCCGATCGCGCCAGAGCCTCTGTGGCCCGCTCGCTCACGAAGGCCGAGGCCCCGACAACGCGCCCCGCCCCGCGCCAGGGCCCTACGCCACCCTCCCACCAGGGCTTCGCCGAGCAGTCCGGCCTGACCGACTGGACCTTCGGCGACCTCCCCGCGGTCGTCGACACCCGGGTCGCGGGCGGCGTCGTCCGCGGCTACCCGGCCCTCATCGACGAGGGAGCCTCGGCGGCACTGCGGATCGAGGCGACCCCCGAGGCCGCGGCATCCGCCACCAGCGCCGGCGTCCGCCGGCTTCTGCTCCTCGCCGTCCCGTCGCCGTCGGCGTACGTGCTCGATCACCTGACCTCGAACGAGAAGCTCGCGCTCGCGGCCTCGCCCTACCCTTCGGCGAAGGCCCTCGTCGAAGATGCCCGCGCAGCGGTCGCGGATGCCGTCATCGCGCGCACCGTCCCGACCGGCGAGGTGCGCGCACGCGCCGAATTCGACCGCGTGCGCGACGCCCTCTCCGCTGCCGTGGTCGATGAGCTCTTCCAGGCGGTGTCGCTGAGCGCACGCATCCTCACCGCCGCGAGAGACGTCGAGCGCACGCTGCGCGGGCAGAACTCGCTCACGCTCCTGGGCGCGCTGAACGACGTCAAGGGCCAGCTCGCCGGCCTCGTCTTCCCGGGCTTCGTCGGGCGCACCGGGCTCGCCCGGCTCGCCCACGTGCCGCGCTACCTCAGCGCCGCCGGCGCGCGTCTCGCCGCCCTCGCGGACAATCCCGGTCGCGATCGGCAGCGGATGACGGAGTTCGAGCGGGCGGCCGCCCTCTTCGCCGAGGCCGGCGGCGTCGTGCCCGTCGCGACGGACGCTCCCCCGCATCTCGTTCAGGCTCGCTGGCTGCTCGAGGAGTACCGGGTGAGCCTGTTCGCGCAGACCCTCGGCACCGCCGAGGCGGTCTCGCTCCCCCGCATCCAAAAGGCGCTGCGCCCCTGAGCGCAGCCCTCACCCTGGTTGGGCGAGATCTGCCGTCACGTCGGGAATGCCCGCCCGTCGCGGCCAGTTGCGCCCTGCATGGCTGATGCGATCGTTTACACAGAGTTCGGCGGACCCGAGGTCCTGACCCTTTCCCAGATCCCCATTCCCGTTCCCGGAGCGGGCGAGATCGCCCTCCGGGTAGAGGCCGCAGGCGTCAATCCGATCGACTGGAAGCTACGCAGCGGCCTCCGCCCGAGCGGCCCGATCGTCGAGCCCCGTGGAGTCGGGTCGGACGCCGCCGGCGTCGTGACCGCACTGGGCGACGACGTCGAGGGCTTCCGCGTGGGCGATCCGGTGGTCGTCGTCGGCGCGCAGGGCGCGTATGCCAGCGACATCGTCGTTCCCGCCGCCAAGGCGCACCCGCGGCCCCCGCAGGTCACGGCCGCGCAGGGCGCCGCCGTCGGCGTCCCGGCAGGCACCGCCTACCAGTCGCTGCGTTCCCTCGCCGTGGGCGCGGGAGACACCCTGCTCGTGCACGGCGGGTCGGGCGCGGTCGGCCAGGCCGCGATTCAGTTCGCGGTGCTCTGGGGCGCTACCGTCATCGCCACCGCCTCCCCGCGGCGCTTCGACCGCGTGCGCGCCCTCGGGGCGACCCCCGTCGATTACGGCGACGGCCTCGAAGACCGCGTCCGCGCCGCCGCCCCGCAGGGGGTGACCGTGATCCTCGACGCGGCAGGCACCGACGACGCGCTCGCCGCCTCGGTTCGTCTCCTCGACGACAAGTCCAGGATCGCGACGATCGTGCGCGGACGGGATGCCGCGGGCCTCGGCATCCGTGCGTTCGCGGGCGGCAGCCCTGAACCCCTCACCGCGCAGCAGCTGACGTGGCGCGCCGAGGCGATCCCGGTGACGCTCGCGCTCATCGCGGCAGGCCGGTTCACGATCGAGCTCGGGCCGACGGTGCCGCTCGCGGACGCGCCCGAGGCGCACCGCCTCGTGCAGGAAGGCGTCGACGGCAAGGTCGTGCTCGCTCCCTGATCGCCCCGGGAGAAACACTGCGACACAGCGATTTGCCGCAATCCCAGGGGGGCATGGAACGATGTCGGGATGACCGATTCGTCCACCCCGCCCGCCGACGTCGACGGCGAGGCATCCGCCCCCCTGGGATTCGCCACGCTGCAGGTGCAGGCGGGGTACCGGGCGGGGGTGCCGCAGAACACGGCGATCCCGCCGATCTACCAGTCGAACGCGTATGAGTTCGCCTCGCTGGCAGACGCCCGCGACGTGTTCGCGCTCACCAAGCTCGGCAACGTCTACAGCCGAAACGCCAACCCGACCCAGCTCGTGTTCGAGGAGCGTCTGGCGCTGCTCGAAGGCGGCCGCGCCGCGGTGGCCGTCGCCTCCGGCCAGGCCGCCACGGCGGGCGCGATCCTCGCGCTGGCATCACGGGGTCACCACGTGGTCGCCGCCAAGCAGCTCTACGGCGGCACGGTCGACCTGGTCGCCGACTCGCTCGCCGACTTCGGCATCGATGTCACGTTCGTCGACCAGGACGACGTCGAATGTTGGCGCGCCGCCGCGCGGCCGGAGACGCGCCTGTTCTTCGCCGAGTCGATCACCAATCCGCTCGCCACTGTGCTCGACATCCGCGCGATCGCCGACGTCGCCCATGAGGTCGGCGTGCCGCTCGTCATCGACAACACCGTGGCGACGCCGTACCTGCTGCGTCCGGGCGACTTCGGCGCGGACATCGTGGTGCACTCGGCGACGAAGTACATCGGCGGTCACGGCACGGCCCTGGGCGGCGTGATCGTCGACATCGGCTCGTTCGACTTCGGCGCCGATCCCGCCCGCTGGCCGCAGTTCACGGCGCCCTACCCGCGCTTCGGCGACCTCGTGCTCTGGGAGCGGTTCGGTGCGGAGGGCCTCGCCCTCGCGGTGTACCTCAAGACGAAGTTCGTCCACGACTTCGGGCCCACTCTCTCGGCGTGGGGCTCCTTCCAGTTCCTGCAGGGCCTTGAGACCCTGGATCTGCGGATGCGCCGGCACAGCGATTCCGCGCTCGCGGTCGCGCAGTTCCTCGAGGCCCACCCCGCCGTCGCCCGCGTGCATCACCCCGGCCTGGAGTCCAGCCCGTGGCATGCGAACGCGGTACGGTACCTGCCCCGTGGCACGTCGGCCGTGTTCTCGTTCGACCTCGCCTCATCGGGTGACGCCGACCTCGACTGGGTCCGCGTCCAGCAGGTCGTCGACGGCCTCGAGGTGGTCAAGCTCGTGGCCAACATCGGCGACGCGCGCAGCCTGGTCAACCACCCCGCGTCGATGACGCACAGCCACCTCAATGCGGAGCAGCTCGCCGATGCGGGCATCGCCCCCACCACAATCCGCCTGTCGATCGGGTTGGAGGAGACTGCCGATGTGATCGCCGACCTGGCGCGTTCGCTGGATGTCGCGTTCGCGGCGCACCCCGGTGCGGCGCTCTCCGAACAGCTCTCGTCCGCGGACTGAGCCGAGCCGGTGCAACGAGAAACGCCCCGCCGATTGGCGGGGCGTTTCTCGTAGGTCGTCAGCGAGACTTAGTTGCCCGAGCGCCGCTTGTTGTAGACGTCGAAGGCGACGGCGAGGAGCAGGACGAGGCCCTTGACGGCCTGCTGCCACTCGATGCCGATGCCCATGATCGACATGCCGTTGTTCAGGACACCGATGATCAGACCACCGATGATCGCGCCGCCGATCGTGCCGACACCGCCCTGGACCGCCGCGCCGCCGATGAAGGCCGCCGAGATCGCCTCGAGCTCGAAGCCGTCGCCGGCCTTCGGGCCCGCGAGGTTCAGTCGCGCGGTGAAGATCAGACCGGCCAGAGCCGCCAGCGTGCCCATGTTCACGAACAGCCAGAAGTCCACCCGGCGGGTCTTGATGCCGGAGAGCTCCGCTGCGTGACGGTTGCCGCCGATCGCGTAGATGTGACGGCCGAACACGGTCCGGTTCATCACGATGCCGTAGACCAGCACGAGGATGGCCAGGATGACCAGCGTCACGGGGATGCCCTTGTAGGACGCGAGCGCCCAGGCGAACCAGCCGATGACGAGGGCGATCAGCACGAGCTTGGTGATGAACCACGTGAGCGGCTCGACCTCCTGGCCGTACTTGCTGCGGCCGGAGCGCGTGCGCACCTGCTGAATCACGAACGCCGCGATCGCGAGGCCTCCGATGGCCAGCGTGAACAGGTCGGGGTCGGTGTCGGCGCCGAAGACGTTCGAGATGAAGCCGTTGCCGAGGGCGCGGTACTCGGTCGGGAACGAGCCGATGTTCGCGTTCTGGAGCACGACCAGCGCGAGGCCGCGGAAGATCAGCATGCCCGCGAGGGTCACGATGAAGGCGGGGATCCCGACGAAGGCGACCCAGAAGCCCTGCCATGCGCCGACGAGCGCGCCGATGATGAGCGACAGGATCACCGACAGCCACCAGGGCAGGCCCCACGTGACCGCGAAGACGCCGGAGCAGGCGCCGACGAAGGCCGCGACCGATCCGACCGACAGGTCGATGTGGCCCGCGATGATGACCATCACCATGCCGATGGCCAGAACGAGGATGTAGCCGTTCTGGACGATCAGGTTGGAGATGTTCTGCGGCCGCAGCAGGATGCCGTCGGTCAGGATCGCGAACAGCGCGACGACCGCGATGAGCGCGATGAAGATGCCGTTCTTGCCCAGATCGGCGAGGACGTGGCTCAGCCAGTTGGTGAACTTGTTCTCGGTCGGGTTGATGTTCGCGCCGACCGCGGTGTTGGTGGGGATGTTGTCGGACATGTTCGTGTTCTCCTGGCGCGCGTCAGCGCGGCTTCTCCATGGTCATGAGCTTCAGGACGGTTTCGGGTGTGGCCTCTTCGATCGGCAGCTCGCCGGTGATGCGCCCTTCGGAGAGCGCGTACACCCGGTCTGAGATGCCGAGGAGCTCCGGCAGCTCGGAGGAGATCACGATGATCCCCTTGCCGGATGCCGCGAGCTTGTTGATGAGGGTGTAGATCTCGTACTTCGCACCGACGTCGATCCCGCGGGTCGGCTCGTCGAGGATCAGGACATCGGGGTCCGAGTAGATCCACTTGGCGAGGACGACCTTCTGCTGGTTGCCGCMGGAGAGCTTGCCGGTCTTGACCAGGACGTTCGGGGCCTTGATGTTCAGGTCGCGACGGTACTGGTTCGCGATCTTGAACTCTTCGTTGTCGTCGACGAGCCCGCGCTTGGTGAGCTTGTGCAGCGACGCCATCGAGACGTTGCGCTTGATGTCCTCGATGAGGTTCAGGCCGTAGGACTTGCGGTCCTCCGTGGCGTACGCGATGCCGTTCTCGATCGCCTCCGCCACCGAACGGGTCTTGATCTCCTTGCCGCGCATGAACACCTTGCCGGTGATGCGCGACCCGTAGCTGTGCCCGAACAGGCTCATCGCGAACTCGGTGCGACCCGCGCCCATGAGGCCCGCGATCCCGACGATCTCACCGGCGCGCACGTTGATCGACACGTTGTCGACCATGACGCGGCTGGGATCCTGCGGGTGGTGGGCCGTCCAGTCCTCGACGCGCAGCAGCTCTTCGCCGATGTGCGGCTCGTGGTCGGGATAGCGGTGCTCGAGATCACGGCCGACCATGTCGCGGATGATGCGATCCTCGGTCACGTCGTCCTTGGCGATCGTCTCGATCGTCTWGCCGTCACGGATGACGGTGACGGTGTCGGCGACCTTCTTGATCTCGTTCAGCTTGTGGCTGATGATGATCGACGTGATGCCCTGGGCCTTGAGGCGCAGGATGAGGTCGAGCAGGTGGTCGGAGTCCTCGTCGTTGAGGGCCGCGGTCGGCTCATCGAGGATGAGGAGCTTCACTTCCTTCGAGAGGGCCTTGGCGATCTCGACGAGCTGCTGCTTGCCGACGCCGATCTGCTTGATCGGGGTGGTCGGGTTGTCGCGCAGGCCGACCTGGTCGAGGAGTTTCTGCGCCTCGAAGTTGGTCTTGTTCCAGTCGATGAGACCGAGGGGATTCTTGCGCTCGTTGTTGAGGAAGATGTTCTCGGCGATCGACAGGTGCGGGCTCAGCGCCAGCTCCTGGTGGATGATGACGACGCCCTTGGCCTCACTGTCGGTGAGGTTGCGGAACTGCACCTCCTCGCCTTCGAAGACGATGTCGCCTTCATAGGTGCCGTGGCCGTAGACGCCGGACAGCACCTTCATGAGCGTGGACTTGCCTGCGCCGTTCTCGCCGCAGATGGCGTGGACGGCACCGCGCTCGACCTCGAAATTGACGTTCGAGAGCGCCTTCACGCCGGGAAATGTCTTGGTGATGCCCCGCATCTCCAGGATGTAGTTGGTCACGTTCTTCGACCTCCTCGTGGGGGACTGACAGTGGGGACGTACACGGGGCGACGGCGGTGAGGGTGGAGTTCCCCCACCGCCGTCGCGCTATCGAGCGGTGAGCTCGGCCGGGTTACAGGCCGAGGTCTTCCTTCGACCAGTAGCCGGTGTCGACCAGAGCCGACTCGACGTTGTCCTTGACGACCGGGACCGGTGCGAGCAGGTACGAGGGAACGACCTTGACGTCGTTGTCGTACGTCTCGGTGTCGTTGACCTCGACCTCGTCGCCGTTCAGAACGGCGATGGCCATGCCGGCAGCGACCTTCGCGAGCTCGCGGGTGTCCTTGAAGATCGTCGCGTACTGCTCACCGGAGAGGATCGCCTTGACCGAGTCGACCTCGGCGTCCTGGCCCGAGATGATCGGCCACTCGTCGCCGACGGAGTAGCCGGCGTCGGTGAGGGCCGAGATGATGCCGCGCGAGATGCCGTCGTACGGCGACAGCACGGCGTCGACCTTGGTGCCGTCGGAGTAGGTCGAGGTGAGGATGTCCTCCATGCGGCTCTGGGCGGTCTCGCCGTCCCAGCGCAGCGTGGCGGCCTGCTCGATCTCGGTCTGACCCGACTTGACGACGAGCGTGCCGTCATCGATCAGCGGCTGGAGGACGTCCATGGCGCCGTTGAAGAAGAAGAACGCGTTGTTGTCGTCCAGCGAGCCGGCGAACAGCTCGATGTTGAACGGGCCGGCGGGCGCGTCATCGAGGGCGTTGCCCTCGAGGTCGGTCAGGCCGAGGCCGTTGAGCACGGTCCACGCCTGCTGCTGGCCGACGAGGAAGTTGTCGAACGTCGCGTAGTAGTCGACGTTCTCGGTGCCCTTGATCAGGCGGTCGTACGCGATGACGGGAATGTCAGCGTCCGCGGCGGTCTGGAGGACCTCCGAGAGCGTCGTGCCGTCGATCGACGCGACGATGAGGGCCTTGGCGCCCTTGGTGATCATGTTCTCGATCTGCGAGACCTGCGTGGGGATGTCGTCCTCGGCGTACTGCAGGTCGACCTTGTAACCCTCGGACTCGAGCGCTTCCTGAACGGCCTTGCCGTCAGAGATCCAACGCTCCGAGCTCTTGGTCGGCATCGCGACGCCTATCAGGCCGCCGTCTGCGCTGTCGCCAGAACCGCTGTCACCCGAGGTGCCCGAGCATGCCGTGAGCATGAGTGCTCCTGCCGCGACTGCGGCGATGAGGAACTTCTTGCCGTTGTTCACTGTGTGTGTCCTTTCATGGACGTCATCGTCTTGGTGGTGCCGATATTCAGTTGTTGCCTCGGGCCACCGGGGCGTCCCGGCGGTCGTCGGAGTTCTGCCCGTAGACGTTCTGGTACCGGCTGTAGAGCCGGTCGATCGCGTCCTGCGGGATGGAGATGAGGGGGCCGCCCTGCTTGGCGAAGTGCACGGTGCGGGCGACGTCTTCGCACATGACGGCGGCCTTGACGGCGTCCTTCGCGGTCGCGCCGATCGTAAACGGGCCGTGGTTCTGCATCAGCACGGCGCGGGAGCGGTGCCCGGTGAGCGTCTCGACGATGCCTCGACCGATCGAGTCGTCGCCGATGATCGCGAACGGGCCGACCGGGATCGGGCCGCCGAATTCGTCGGCCATCGCGGTGATGACGCATGGGATCTCCTCGCCACGCGCAGCCCATGCCACGGCGTAGTCGGAGTGGGTGTGCACCACACCGCCGACCTCGGGCATGTTGCGGTAGACGTAGGCGTGTGCGGCGGTGTCGCTCGATGGGGTGCGCTCGCTGCCGGGAGTGCCTGGGACGACGTTGCCGTCCAGGTCGCACAGGATCATGTTCTCGGGGGCGAGGTCATCGTACGAGACGCCGGAGGGCTTGATCACGAAGAGGTCGGCGCCGGGAACGCGACCCGAGACGTTGCCGCCGGTCCAGACGACGAGTCCGTAGCGGACGAGTTCGGCGTGCAGCGCGGCCACGTCGGCGCGAACCCGCGCGATGGCGACTTCGGTCTTCACTCCGACGACGTACCGATCACGCTGCTCAGCGTCTTTGCCCTGCACCACAGTGCGTCTCCTTGGTCTCGCGCTCCGATGAGCGTTCCCGATGTGACGTCATGTGACCGTTCACATCGGTTCACTATAGCCACGGGCGCGGCCGGAGTGTCAACTCAAACGGTCTCGGGTTGGTAACGGCCTCTTCAGCCCCACCGCACCGGCCCGGTCGAGGACCGCACGATCAGCTCGGGCATGATCGTGGCGGGCGCCGACTCATGGTTCGGATCGACCGGGCCGAGCAGGATGTCGACGCACCGGCGGCCGAGTTCGACGAAATCCTGTCGCACCGTGGTCAACGGCGGCCAGAAGTGCGCGGCCTCGGGGATGTCGTCGAAGCCGACGATGCTGATGTCCCGCGGCACCTCGAGCCCTTCGTCCCGGATGGCGTGGATCAGCCCGAGCGCCATCTGGTCGTTCGACGAGAAGATCGCGGTGAAGTCCCGCACCCGCAGCAGCTCACGCCCCGCGTAGTAGCCGAAATCGGCGGTCCAGTCGCCGAGGATCGGCGCCGTGGTCGGGATGTCGCTGGCCGACATCTCCTCGAGGAAGCCGCGCATGCGCGCCTCCGCCTCGATCCAGTCCTGGGGGCCCGCAAGGTGGTAGATCCCACGATGACCCTGGTTGATCAGGTGTTTTGTCGCGAGCCTGGCGCCGGCGACCTGATCCACCGACATCGCGTGCGCAGGATCGAGGTCGGTGGACTGCAGCGTGACGTACGGGATGTCTATGGCTTCCGCCGACAGTGCGCGCAAGACGCGCACCTGCGGGGCGATGACGACGATGCCCTCCACCGCCTGGGTCATCAGATGCGTCAGCCCGGCCGGGATCGACTGCGGATCCGACGCGTCGATGTTCGCCGTGCTCACCCAGTAGCCGCGCTCCTGGGCGGCCGCCTCGATGGCCGCGATGCTCGAAGCCGGCCCGTACTGGGTGCTCCGGGCCGCGAGGATGCCGATCGTCTGCGAACGGCTGGTCACGAGTGCCCGCGCCGCGCGGTTCGGTCGGTACTGCAGCCGTGCCATGACCTCGAGCACACGCTCTTTGGTTTCGGGACGGATGCTCGGGTGGTTGTTGAGCACGCGGGAGACGGTCTGATGCGAGACGCCGGCGAGGCGTGCGACGTCGCGGATGCTGGGTCGCCGGGCGCTGGCTTCTTCGCTCATCCGGATGCCTCCTCTTCGCGGCTAGGGAAATTCCATGTGCACGGTCACATGACTCTCCTGGACATTATGCACCCGGTAGCTCGATTACACCCAGGTGCCCATGTGACTGTCACATCCTGCCTGCTGTGTCGTGTGACGCGGTGCATGCCGTCACACGCCTACACTGGCCGGGTGTCGGATCTGTCCAAGCATCTTCCGCTGAGCAATCAGCCGCGCGGCGACGAGACCGGCGTCACCTCGGATCGCCGCAGCCCCATCGTCGAGCTTCTGACCGAGGCGTCGCGGCTCGTCGGGAACGCTCCAGCGTCCCAGCAGGCTGCCCTCGTCACCGCCTTCCTCGACGACGCGCGCCTCGCCAGGGAAGCCCCCGCCGATMGCGACCCGCTCCCGCGCCTGACCGAGGCCGCMGCGGCGGTCCGGAACGGCCGGAAGCGCGGCATCCGTCCCCTCGTGCACACCGCGCGCGCGCTCTTCCGGCTCGCGTCCTCGCTCGGGGCCTCTCCGGCGATCGACCCGCAGGTCTGCGGCGCCATCGTGCTGTGGGGGGCGACCTCGGGGCCGTTCGACCGCCGTGCGGTGCTCTCCGGGCACACGATCCGCGCCACCGACGCCGATTGGGAGTTCGGACACGGCCCGGTGCTCGCCGGAACCGCCCTCGCGATCGCCGCCTTCGTGCTCGGGGCGTCGGACACTCCCCCGCAGCAGGTCAGCTCGCCGCGATGACTCGCCGAGGCCGGCGATCGGTACGCTCGAAGCATGACCGGACTGCGCTGGGGAATCCTCGCCACGGGCGGAATCGCCCATATGTTCACCAAGGACCTGCGCACCGCGGGCCTCGACATCGCCGCTGTGGGATCGCGGCGCGCTGACGCGGCCCGCGCCTTCGCCGACGAATTCGAGATCCCGCACGCCCACGACTCCTACGAAGCCCTCGTAGACGACCCCGACGTCGACATCGTCTACGTCGCCACCCCGCACCCGGCGCACGCCGACAACGCCATCCTCGCGCTCGAGCACGGCAAGCACGTCCTCGTCGAGAAGCCCTTCACCCTCAACGCCGCCGAAGCGGCGCGGGTGCGCGATGTCGCCGCCGCCAACGGCCTGCTCGCGATGGAGGCCATGTGGACCAGATACCTTCCGCACATGGCGCGCATCCGGGAGCTGCTCGCGGAGGGGGCACTCGGTGACGTGCGCGCCGTCACCGCCGACCACACCCAGAGCATCTCCACCGATCCCGCGCACCGGCTCAACGCTCTCGAGCTCGGCGGCGGCGCCCTGCTCGACCTCGGGATCTACCCCGTCTCGTTCGCGTGGGACATGCTCGGCGCGCCGACGACGGTCACCGCCGCCGCGCGACTGAGCGAGACCGGCGCCGACGCGGAGGTCGCCACGATCTTCACCCACGCGTCGGGCGCGCTGTCCACCACGATCTCCGCCGCCCGCTCGGCGGGACCGAACACGGCGCACGTCATCGGCACGGACGCCCGCATCGACATCGACCGGGTCTGGTACAGCGCCACCTCGTTCCGCGTGACCCGGCCCGACGGCACGGTGGTCGAGGATTACATCTCTCAGATCGACGGCCGCGGGATGCAGTACCAAGCGCTGGCCGCGGAGCGGATCCTCGCCGAGGGACGCACCGACAGCGACATCCTCCCCATCGACGAGACCGTGGCCATCATGGGCACGCTCGACGAGATCCGCGCCCAGATCGGCGTGCGCTACCCCGGAGAGCAGTGATATGCCCGACCACCTGAACCCCCGCGTCGCCGTCTACCTCGACTTCGACAACATCGTGATGAGCTGGTACGACCGCGTGCACGGACGCAACTCGTACTCGCGCGACCGCCAGCGGATCGCCGAGAACACCACCGACACCGAGATCGCCGGGCGCCTGGCCGCCGCGACGATCGATGTCGGGGCGATCATCGACTACGCCGCCTCGTTCGGCACGCTCGTGCTCACCCGCGCCTACGCGGACTGGTCATCGCCGGTCAACGCCATCTACCGCTCGCAGCTCGTCGCGCGGGCCGTCGACCTCGTGCAGCTCTTCCCTGCGGCCGCGTACGCCAAGAACGGCGCCGACATCCGCCTCGCGGTGGACACCGTCGAGGACATGTTCCGCCTCCCCGACCTCACCCACGTCGTGGTCGTTGCCGGCGACAGCGACTACGTGCCGCTCGCCCAGCGCTGCAAGCGCCTCGGCCGGTTCGTGGTCGGTGTCGGCGTCGCGGGGTCGACGGCGAAGTCCCTCGCCGCCGCCTGCGACCAGTTCGACGCGTACGACTCACTCCCGGGCGTCGTCGTTCCGGTCACCGAGAAGGCGACGGATGCCGCACCCGCCGCGACGGGACGCCGCCGGAAGAAGGAGCCCGAGGACACGTCCGGCGAGTTGCTCGGTCGCGCGCTGCGCCTCGAGCACGAGCGCACCGACGAGGACTGGGTGCACCTCTCCGCGGTCAAGAACCTGCTCAAGCGGATGGACCCGTCCTTCACGGAGAAGGGACTCGGGCACCGCTCGTTCTCGGACTTCGTGAAGGCGCACCCCACCGTCGCTGAGATCGACGAGTCGACCAACATCGTGCGGGTGCGGCTCGTCGGACGCTGAGCGCCCTGCTCAGACGCCGCGCAGGAACTCCAGCAGTGCGGCGTTGAAAGCCTTCGGCTGCTCCCAGTTCGCCGCATGGCCGTCTTTGGGGATGACGACCGACGAACCCCGCGGGGCGAGCGCCGCCGCAGCCGCCGCGTGGCTGCTCGGCCACAATTCGCTCTCCGCCCCCGCGACGAAGAGCACCGGCACGTCGGTCTGGGCGATCGTCGCGCGCCAGTCGGCCTTCGCGTGGTCTCCGAGCAGGGCGAGTTCCCCGGGCGTCAGGGTGCGGTCGACCCCCTTCAGGGCGCTGAGCATCCGCACGAGGCGCATCCCGCGCTTGAAGACCGGGGTGCCCTTTCCGGTGTCGGGGATCTTCTCGGCGAAGTACGTGTCGATGTTGGAGGCGTCATAGCCGTAGAACCCGTGCGGCCAATCGGGCGTGTTGAGCATCTTCGGCGTCTGGTCGATGATCGCGATCGCGCGCACCCGGTCAGCGGTGAATTGGTCGACGTACGACCAGATCGTGTTGCCGCCCATCGATCCGCCCACGAGGATCGCGTCGGAAAGATCGAGGGCCTGCAGGACATCCCGCAGGTCCTGCCCGCGGCGACGCATGTCGACGCCCTGTGCCGGGCGCTCAGCGGCGCCGTGCCCACGCAGGTCGACGGCGAGCACGCGGTAGCCGGCATCCGCCAGCGCCGGCACCTGGTACTTCCAGCTCGTGGCGGCGGCCTTGAACCCGGCCGTGAGGACGAGGGGTGGGCCGGCCGGGTCGCCGTGCTCGGTGTAGTCGAGGCGGACGCCGTCGTCGGCGGTGATGGTTGTCATGGTGCTCATGCTCCGTTCGGGAAGGCTTTGCCTGGGTTGAGGATGTCGTGGGGGTCGAGTGCCCGTTTGATCGCGGAGTGCAGCTCGAGCACCACGGGGCTCAGCTCCTCCGCTGCGCCGGTGAGCTTGAGCAGACCGACGCCGTGCTCGCCGGTCACGGTGCCGCCCAGGGCGCGGCAGTCGTCGACGATGCGGTCGAACGCCCGCTTCGCCCGGCGCTTGGCCTCATCGTCGCCCTCGGGGGCGATGATCAGGGGGTGCAGGTTGCCGTCGCCGGCGTGGGCGATGTTGGCGATCACGACGCCTTCATCGGCGGCCGCCCGCTCGATGCGAGCGAGCATCTCGGGCACGGCGCTGCGCGGGACGCAGACGTCCTCGGTGAGCACCGGCCCGAGCCGCTCCAGCGCCGGGTAGGCGAGGCGGCGCGCCGCGAACAGCCGGTCGATCGCGTCCGGGTCGGAGGCGCGCTGCACCTCGGTGCCGCCGGCCTCGGCGAACAGGCCGGCGATGCGTGCGGCCAGCTCCTCGCCGCGCTCGCCGACTTCGTCGACCTTGGCCAAGAGCAGGGTCTGCGCACTGTCCGGGAGGGTCCACCCCTGCCATTCGGCCACGGCGTGCAGACAGGTGCGGTCGATGAGCTCGAGGGCTGAAGGGACGATGCCGGCCGCGGACACGGCTGCGACGGCGTGCCCGGCATCCGTCAACGAAGGAAAGTAGCCGATGATCGCGCGCTCTTCGCGCCCGCCGAGTGGGAGGAGCTTGAGGGTCACCTCGACAATGATCCCGAGGGTGCCTTCGGACCCGACGAGGAGTCCGGTGAGGTCGTACCCGGTTACCCCCTTGGCCGTCCGGCGCCCGACTCGTGCCACCCGGCCATCGGCCAGCACCACGGTGAGCCCCAGGACGTAGTCGCGCGTGACGCCGTACTTCACGCAGCAGATGCCGCCGGCGTTGGTGGCGACGTTGCCGCCGATCGTGCTGATGGACTGGCTCGCCGGGTCGGGCGGGTACCAGAGGCCCTGGGTGGCGACGTGCCGGCGGAGGTCGTCGTTGAGGACGCCTGCCTCGACGACCGCGTACCGCTCGGCCGGCTCGACCTCGAGGATCCTGGTCATCCGCTCGAGTGATAGGACAAGGCATCCCGCGGTGGCGTTGGCGCCTCCGGACAGTCCCGTGCCCGCGCCACGCGGCACCACCGGCACGCCGTGCGCCGCCGCGATGCGGACGGCGGTGGACACCTCATCAACCGAGGTGGCGAAGACGACCGCCGCGGGCCGGGCGAACTCGGCCCATTCGGCGTCGTCGTGGCTGCAGCGCTCGAGGGTGTCGGGATCGGTCACCACCGTTCCGACGGGGAGGGCTGCGAGGAGGTCGGCGACGATGGCGGGCGTGGTCATGGCCCCTCGATGCTATGTCAACAGAACCTCGTCGACCCACGCAGGCACGACCTCGGTGGCAGGCCCGGCCCGCACCTCGTCGAACGGCACAGCGGCGTCGCTCGGCTCGAGGTTGAGCTCAAGGGTGCGCGCGCCGAAGGCCGCGGCGAGGGCGACATAGCCGGCGGCCGGATACACCGCGCCGGATGTCCCGACCGATACGAACGTGTCGCACGACACAACGGCCCGCTCGATGCGGTCGAGGTCGTACGGCATCTCACCGAACCAGACGACGTCGGGGCGCAGCATCCGCTCTCGGCACACGGGACAGGGCGGGCGGTCGATCAGATCGGAGGCCCACGCCGAGCGCGACCCGCACGCGGTGCACCGCGCCCGGAGCAGCTCGCCGTGCATGTGGACGAGGCGGCGGCTGCCGGCCCGCTCGTGCAGATCGTCGACATTCTGCGTCACGACGAGGAGGTCATCGCCCAGCTCGTCCTCGAGCCGCGCGAGTGCGCGATGCGCCGCGTTGGGGACGACGGATGCCAGGGCCCTTCGTCGCGCGTCGTAGAAGCCGAGCACCAGCTCGGGGTCGGCCTCGTAGCCCTCCGGCGTCGCCACGCGGTCGACGGAGTGGCCCTCCCACAGGCCGTCGGTGGCACGGAACGTCGGCACACCGCTCTCGGCGGAGATGCCGGCACCGGTGAGCACGACGATCATGCCGTCACCCCTTGAGCATCGCGCGCAGCGTCTGCACGGTGTCGGCCTCGGCCGGCCGCTTGTCTTCGCGGTACCGCTTGACCCGGGCGAAGCGCAGCGCGATCCCCCCTGGGTAGCGCGTGGAACGCTGTACGCCGTCGATCGCGATCTCCACCACGATCTCGGGGGCGATCCACACGGTGCCCTCGGAGCGCCGCACCTCGAGCTCGGGGAACCGCTCGGTCTGCCACCGCAGGAGCTCATCGGTGAGGCCCTTGAAGGTCTTGCCGACCATCACGAAGCCTCCCCCGAATTCGCCGGTCTCATCGCGTGCGCCGAGGTGCAGGTTGGACAGCGTCCCGGTGCGCCGCCCGTACCCCCACTCCGCGGCGAGGACGACGAGGTCGAACGTGTGCACCGGCTTCACCTTGATCCAGCTCGCCCCGCGGCGGCCGGCCGCGTAGGGCGAGTCGATGGCCTTCACCACGACGCCTTCGTGCCCGGCCGCGAGCGCTGCGGCCGAGACCTGCTCCGCCGCCACGGGATCGGCCGTGATCTCGCCGGGGATCAGGTGCGCCGGGGCGATCCGGCCGAGCTCCGCGCGGCGAAGCGCCAGCGGCTCGTCGATGAGATCGCGGCCGTCGAGGTGCAGCACGTCGAAGAACCACGGATGCAGGAGGGTCTCGCGCGCTCCGTCTGCGCCGAACCTGGCCATCGTGTCCTGGAAGGGACGCGGCACGTCGTTCTCGTCGAGGGCGAGGGTCTCACCGTCGAGGATCACCGCATGCACCGGCATCCGCCGGACGATGTCGACCACCTCGGGGAGCCGATGCGTGATGTCGGCGAGGTTGCGGGTGAACACCCAGACCTCGTCGCCCGCGCGATGCACCTGGATGCGAGCGCCGTCGAGCTTGTATTCGACGGATGCCTCGCCCACCGTCGCGATCGCCGCCGCCGCGCTCGGGGCCGTGCCGGCGAGCATCGGCATGATCGCGCGCCCGACGACGAGCCCCACCGCGTCGAGCGCCTCCGCCGTCCCGCGGATCGCCAGTGCCGCGGTCTCGGCGAGGTCGCCGGAGAGCATCGCCGCCCGCCGCACGCTCGCAGCCTCGCGCCCGGAAGCCCGCACGATCGCGTCCAGGAGCACACCCTCCAGAGCGCCGGTGCGCAGCTCGCCGACGATCACCCGAGCCAGAAAGTCCCACTCCGGGGCCGTGGCCTGCGCCGCGAGCGCCTGAAGTGTCGCAGTGCGCGTCGCGACCGACCCTGCACCGGATGCCGTGGCCAGCGCCTCGAAGGCGGCATCGACGTCGGCGATGGTCAGGGTGGGCTCCGGCGCGTGCTCGACCTCGAGTGTCGCGATGCCGCGCCAGCCGACGCCGATCCGTCCCTGCCGCGGGCTCGCGGTGAGGAGGCCGACGGCCGGGGCGAACTCGTCCTGGTCGAGTGTGCTGAGGAGCTCGGAGAGCGCCTCGATCTTCGCGAGCCGCGACCGCGTCGCGGTGACCGCATCCACGGCCTGCAGCACGCGTGCGAGCAGCATGCTCAGCTCGCCTCCAGGACCC
Source organism: Microbacterium sp. P5_E9 (assembly GCF_054049175.1). Lineage (NCBI taxonomy): Bacteria > Bacillati > Actinomycetota > Actinomycetes > Micrococcales > Microbacteriaceae > Microbacterium > Microbacterium sp. P5_E9. Next base: position 69,166 of record NZ_JBFUMV010000013.1, read on the forward strand.
GGATCAGCGTCGCCGAGTCGTACGGGCCGATGTGCCGACGTCCGTTGACGAAGAACGTGGGAGTGCCGTGCAGGTCCATGACCTCGGCATCCATCCGATCGTCCTTGATGCGGTGCATCACATGCGGTGAGCGGAAGTCCTCGGCGAACCGGTCGGGGTCGAGGCCGAGCTCGACCGCATACCGGCACAGGTCGTCGACCTCGAGGCGATCCTGGTTCGCGAACAGCACGACCGCCATCTCGAAGAAGCGGCCCTGCAGGGCCGCCGCTTCGGCGGCCTGGGCGGCCTCCTGCGCACGCGGATGCGGTGCATCGAGCGGGAAGTGCCGGAAGATCCAGCGCACGTCATCGCCGAACCGCTCGCGGACGGCGTCGATCGAGCCGGTCGCGCGGCTGCAGAAGGAGCACTCGAAGTCGCCGTACTCGACGATCTCCAGCACGGCCCCCACTCGGCCGCGGAAGTGGTCGCGGTCGGGGTCGAACGGCCGCGCCAGGCGGGCGCCCACGGCTCGCGGCGGCCGCACCCGGTCGCCGATCGCCAGGATCGCCCAGCCGGCGAAGAAGGCGATCACCGATGCGGCCAGCACGGCGATGCGCGCGATGTCCCGGGTGTGCGGGTCGTCGATCGCGAGGGGCACCAGGAAGAGGGAGATCGTGAAGCCGATCCCGGACAGCGCCGCTCCTCCGGCGATCCGGGTCATCCCCAGCCCGGGCGCGAGCACGCCCTTGCCTGCCAACCGGATCATCGCGGTGGCGCCCGTGATGCCGATGAACTTGCCGACCACGAGCCCCGCGACGATGCCCCACGCGACCGGGGAGGTCGCGGCATCCCGGATCATCTCGGGTTCGAGGTGCACCCCCGCGTTCGCGAGCGCGAACACCGGCAGGACGCCGTAGGCGATGTAGGGGCGCCAGGCCGCATCGACCCGCTCGTTGATCGAGAGCGAATCGCGCAGGCTCCGGGTGACGGCCGCGGCATACGCCGGATTCGGCGACTCGCGGAACGCCTGCGTGAGTTCGGCCGCGCGTTCGACGTCGGAGCGCCGGGGCGGGAACACCGGGATGAGCAGCGCGACCGCGACCCCGGCGAGCGTCGGATGCACGCCGGCCAGGAGGAGCGCCGCCCACAGGGCCGCCCCGAGGGCGATGTAGCCGAGTGCCCGCGCCGCCGGGAGGAAGCGCACCAGCGCGAGGAGGCCGATGAGCAGAGCCGCGGCGACGAGCGGGACGAGCTGGATGCCGGTGTTGTAGAAGATCGCGATCACCACAAGTGCGCCGATGTCGTCGACCACGGCGAGGGTGAGCAGGAAGATCCGCAGTCGGGCGGGGAACTGCAGGCCGATCAACGCCACGGCACCGAGCAGGAAGGCGGTGTCGGTCGAGATGACCACACCCCAGGCATCCGCGTGCCCGCTCGAGAACGTGAACAGGGCGAAGATCGCGGCGGGCACGATGAGCCCGGCGACGGCCGCCGTGATCGGTACGACGGCGCGGGCGCGGTCGGTGAGCTCGCCGATCGTCAGTTCGCGCTTCACCTCGAGCCCGACGAGGAAGAAGAACAGGGTCATGAGGCCCTCGTTGACCACCTCGTGCAGCGTGAAGGCCGCTTCGAGTCCGCCCGCCGAGATCGACAGCGGAAGGTTCCAGAACTCCTCGTACGTCGTGGCGAACGGGGCGTTGGCCCACACCATGGCCAGCACGATGCCGACCAGCATGACGGCGGCGGCCCGCCGGTCGCCGTCCATGCGGCGCCGGCGATGACGCGCGCCGATGCCGGCGGTCGTGCGGATGACCCGGCTCTCGCTCACGCTCCTATCCTGGCCGAGGATCCGGCGCTGGGCACCGAGATTGCCGCGCTCGGCTCAACGACCGCCGGGCGGCCCGAGGATGAGGAGGACGATGAAGAGGACCAGGATGCCGAGCAGCAGCACTGATGCGAACACCCACGGCCGGCGGAGGAACCATCGCATCAGACGGTCGTGCCACGCGAGATCGCGCGGATCGGCGGTGGCGTCCACCCGCCAGGCACCGGTCAGTCGTCCCGTGCGATGCAGCCACAGCTCGACCGGGATGGTGGCGTACGGGATCACCGTGCTGACGAGCGCGACGAGGGTCGGTCGCACGGTCCAGCGGTTGTTCTTCGCCACGAGGATTGCGGTGGCGCCATACGACAGGAACACCAGTCCGTGGATCGCACCTCCGATCGTCGTGGCGATCGCGAGTCCTGCGGTGGCGCGCAGGATCAGGCCGATGATGAGCAGGGTCCACGAGATCGCCTCGGCGACCGCGAGCACTCGAAAGAGATTCAGGGGGGTTCGGAACACCCCTTCAGTATAACTGAAGCCCTTCAGTCTTCCTGAAGGTTCGCTCCGAACGGCTCGTCGTGCGGTTCGCCTTCCAGCGCGCGGGTGAGCGTCGGGGCTCCGCCGGCGAAGGCGGCATCCAGCCGCGCGAGGCGCCGCTCGGCCTCGGCGAGCGCAGATTCGCCCTTCGCGGTAGGTCGCAGATCGGATGCCGCGCCGGCCTGTGCCGTGGCATCCGACACGAGGCCCTCCTCCTGGAGCGCACGCACCGCGGTGTGCGCGGTCTGCACCGTGATCTGCGAGCGGCGGGCGAGTTCGGAGAACGAGATGCCCGGCGTGACGTGGATATGCGCGAGCAGCCCGTACTTGCGGGTCGTCAGGCCGAGGTCCTTCAGCGCCGCCGTCAGCTGTGCGTCCCACACGCTCGACAGAGTCAGCAGTGCGATGACCGGACTGAAAGGCGGGCGCTCAGACATGGATCCCCATCGTAGCGAGCGCGTGCACGCTCAGGCGGGAGCGCGCTCGTACCGGTCCGGGGCGATCGTCAGCTCGGCTTCGCCGCCGGTGAGGGCGCGCAGGTCGAGCACGTACCGGCCCAACTCGGCATCTGGCACGCTCGCGATGACCCGGGCGCGGCCTTCGTCGGCGGTCTCGCTCGCGATGACCCGCCCACGTCGACCGGAAAGATCGGTGAGCACGGGACCCTGGTGATCGGCCGGAACCGTGACGGTGACGATGGACACCGGTTCGAGTCGCACGGTGCCGGCCTCGGCGAGCGCGGCCTTCACCCCGAGCGACGCCGCGGTGCGGAACGCCATCTCGGACGAGTCCACCGAATGCGCCTTGCCGTCGAGGAGTTCGACCCGGACGTCGACGACCGGATGCCCGAGCGGACCACCGGAGGCGAACGCCTCGCGGGCGCCGCGCTCGACGGCGGGAATGTAGGAGCGCGGCACGGAGCCGCCCACGACGGAATCGATGAATTCGAAGCCGCCCCCAGGCGCAAGCGGCGATACCCGTACGTGCACGACGGCGAACTGGCCGTGTCCGCCCGACTGCTTCTTGAGCTTGCCCTCCGCCTCGGCCGTGCCGGAGATCGTCTCGCGGTACGCGATCGGCGCGCTGTCCGTCGTGACGTGCACGCCGAGCACGCGGGCCAGCCGCTCGACGCCGACGGCGATGTGGGTCTCGCCGAGGCCCCGCAGGAGCGTGTCGCTTCCAGCTCGATCGACCACGAGGGTCGGATCCTCGGCGACGAGGCGCGCCAGCGCCGTTGTGAGCTTGGCGTCATCGGACTGCGACACCGGCTCGAGGCTCACCGCGAAGACCGGCGCGCGCACGGGGAGCCGCATCGGGCGCGCCCCGCCGCTGGTCCTCGTCCACAGCAGCGACCCGGCCGGACTCCCGGTGAGCTTGGCGACCGCACCGATCTCTCCGGCGCGCAGCGAATCCGCCTGCAGGTGCTCGGCCCCGCGGAGGCGGAAGATGCCGGCGATGCGCTCTTCGACGCCCGTGGTGGCGTTGTGCAGCCGATCCCCCGGCCGCATCACCCCGGACAGCACCTTGAGCATCGCGACCTGACCGACGAACGGATCGGCGACCGTGCGGAACACGTGGACGAGCGCCTCCCCCGCCGGATCAGGCGCGACGCGATGCTCGCTGCCGCCGTTTCCGTCGGCATCGACGCCGAGGAGGATCCGCCCGTCATGCGTGCCGCCGGACGGGGCGAGGTCGCAGATCAGGTCGATGATGTGGTCGATCCCCGTCCCGGTGACGGCGGAGCAGAGGATGACGGGCACCACCTCGCCCGCTGCGACCGCCTTCACGAGCGTGCGCTCCAGGTCGGGTGACGAGGGCTCGTTCCCGTCCAGGTAGGCCTCGAGCTGCTCGTCGTCGCGGGAGACGATCTCCTCGGTGACCTCCTGGTGCAGGCGATGCTCCTCCACCGCGATGCCCTCGGGGAGCGCGTCACCATGGTGGTGGCCGGACTCGTCGTAGACGAGCGCCTCCTCGGAGAGGAGGTCGGCGATCCCGTGGAAGTCCGCCTCCTCGCCGAGGGGCAGCTCGAGCGGCCAGAGCGTCTCGCCGAAGGCGGTGCGCAGCTGCGCGAGCGTGCGCCGGAAGTCGGCGCGCGCGCGATCCTCCTGGGTCACGACGATGATGCGCGGCACACCGGCCGCCGCCGATGCCGTCCAAGCGGCGCGGGTGCCGCCGGTGACGCCGTCGACAGCGCTCACCACGACCACCGCGACATCCGCGACGGAGAGCGCACCGTCCACGGCGCCGATGAAGTCCGGATGCCCTGGCGTGTCGATGAGCGTCACGTCCCGCTCGGTGCCGTCTTCGCGCCACGTGAACCACGCAGGCGCGAGCCCGAGGGTGGCGCCCCGCGCGATCTCCTCCGGCTCGTGATCCAGCGTTGTCGTCCCCTGCTCGACGCTCCCCATCCGCGGGATCGCGCCCGCTCGGTAGAGCAGCGCCTCCGCGAGGGTCGTCTTGCCCGAGCCCATCGCGCCGATGAGCGCCACCGTCCGGTGGGTGGAGAGAGCGGATGTCGCTGCCAAGGGGTCCTCCCGCGTCATCGCGGACCAATTGCGACCATCGTCCCCCGGATCGCGGAAGCGCACCAGTGGCTCACGCCATGCGCAGCACCACGTTCCCGCGCTTGTGGCCGGTGTCCACGCGGCGATGCGCCAGGGCCACATCCGCGAGCGGATGGATGCTGTCGATGACGGGGACGAGCGCGCCGGACTCGGCGAGCTCCGTCATCCGTCGCAGCGCCTCACCCGCCGTCAGCTTCGCGCCCTGATAGGTGACGAGCGCGCCGCTGCGGCGCGAGTTGCGGCGGGTGCCGAGCATCCCCTTCAGATCGGCGATGACGAGCAGGAGCGCTCCACCGCGGCGCAGGATCGGCGCCACCCGTTCGAACGGCGCGTTGCCGACGCACTCGACGATCACGTCGTAGGTGAGGCCCTCCGCGGCGAAGTCGGTGGTCGCGTAGTCGATGACGCGCTCCGCGCCCAGCGAGCGCACGAGCTCGGCGTTGCCGGCACTCGTCACCGCCGTCACCCGAGCGCCGGCTGCCGCAGCCAGCTGGATCACGATGCTCCCGACCGCACTCGACCCGCCGTTGACCAGGACTTCGGTGCCTTCGCCCAGCTCCACGCGATCGAGGAACGACAGGGCGGTGAGAGCCCCAAACGGCAGCGCGGCAGCCTCCTCGAATGTCAGGTTCGCCGGCTTGCGAAACACGTCCTTCGCCTTCAGGGCGACGAACTCCGCGTGACAGCCCATGTCGAACCCGCGGATCGCGAGGACCTCGTCGCCCACGGCGAACCCGCGCACGTCGCTTCCGACCGCGTCGATCACTCCGGCGGCGTCGGTGCCGAGGATCGGATGCCGCGGCCGGAACACCCCGATCATCACCAGCCCGAGCGCCCCGAGTCCGCGGGGCAGGTCGCGCGAGCGCATGCGATGGTCGGCGACGCTCACGCCTGCGGCTCGGACGCGCACGCGGACTTCGTCGGGGCGAGGCTCCGGGACCGCGACCGTCTCGATGCTCACGACCTCCGGGCCGCCGAACCGGCGGGCGACCGCCGCCCGCATCGTCTTGGCTGACGCGCTGGACCCTGCCGCGTGCCGCGAAACTGTGGTCATGATCGCTCCCTTACGCCGTAAGTATTACACTGTAAGGTAGCGCGGTATCCGCCGCGCGTCCAGACCCCCGGGCGAATATCGCGCGCTACGGTGAGGAAGGAGGTGGACGGATGCCGGGACGCAGGCTCGCGGAGCGCTCGCCGCTCACGCAGGACAGGGTGCTCGAGACCGCGACCGTGATCGCCGATCGCGAGGGCATCGACGCCCTCACCATGCGCCGCCTCGCCGACGACCTCGGGGTCGAGGCGATGTCGATCTACTACCACCTGCCCAACAAGGACGCGATCCTCGACGGGCTCGTCGAGCGCACCTTCGCCGAGATCGAGACCGAGGTCGGCGGCTTCGGAGCGCAGGGACCCGACGTTCCGTGGGCGCACTCGCTGCGGGCGCGGATCCTCGGTGCTCGCCGGGTGATGCTGCGCCATCCCTGGGTGCCGCAGGTCATGGAGTCCCGCTCGACGCTGGGCCCGACGATGGCCCGCTACGTCGACGGCGGCGTCGCGATCATGCATGCCGGCGGGGTCTCCTTCGACCTCATCCACCACGCCCTGCATGCCCTGGGCAGCCGCCTGTACGGCTTCACCCAGGAGCTCCGCATGGACAGCTCTTCCAGCGACGGCTCGTCCACGCCATCCGAGGACGAACTCGCGAGCATGATCGCACTCGCCCCGAACCTCGCCGCGATGCTGGCCGAGGTCGTGCACGATGACCCCGACTCGACCCTCGGCTGGTGCGACGACCAGACCGAGTTCGAGTTCGGTCTCGACATCCTGCTCGACGGCCTCGAGCGTCGCGCGCGCTGAGCGCACAGGTTCACCGCATACCCGCGGGCTACCGTGGGGACGTGGAATCTCCCCTAGACGCGCTGCGGCGCTGGCCCGACGTCGAGTCCCCGGATCTGCCGGCAGCGGATGCTGCCGACCGGCTCATCCTCGATGAGTCCGCGGAGGCGCGCGCGCAGGTGAGCGCAGGGCGGCTCGTGGTCATCGGCGATGGCTACGGCGCGCTCGCACTCGGGTCCGCGGCCGACGCCTCCGAGCGAGAAGCCGGTGGGCTCGGCATCCGTGTCCACCAGGACACCGTGACCGGGGAACGAGCGCTGGCGGCGAACGCCGAGACGCTCGGGCTCTCCGGCACGTACCGCTCGCTCGCGTTCGACGCTGAACTGGTGCGGGATGCCGAGATCGTGCTCGTGCGCCTCCCCCGGTCGCTCGACGCGCTGCGGGACATCGCCGGTCTGATCGCCGCGCACGCGTCACCTGAGGTGCGGGTGTTCGCCGGTGGGCGGCTCAAGTACATGACGACGTCGATGAACGACGTGCTCCGCGAGCACTTCACCACGGTCGATGTCACGCATGCGCGGCAGAAGTCGCGGGTGCTCGTCGCCCGCGGCCCGCATGACGGTCGTGAGCCGCAGCCGCGGAGCGAGGTGCACGACGGACTCGTCGTGTCGGCGTTCGGCGGAGCCTTCGCCGGTACGGGGATCGACATCGGCACGCGCTTCCTGCTCGAGAGTCTGCCCGCCGACATCCCGCAGGCTGATCCCGCGGTCGACATGGCGTGCGGCACCGGAGTCGTCGCTGCCTGGCTGGCTCGCCGGCATCCGGAACTGCAGGTGTATGCGAGCGATCAGTCCTCGATCGCCGTCGCGTCGGCTCGCGCCACGGCCGCAGCGAACGGCGTTGAGGATCGCGTGACCATCGTCCGCGAGGACGCGCTCTCGGGCCTGCCTGACGCGAGCGCCTCGTTCATCACGCTCAATCCGCCGTTCCACGTCGGCGGCGCCATTCATGAGGGCCTCGCTCCACGCCTGTTCGGCGACGCGGCGCGGGTGCTCCGGCCGGGCGGCGAACTGTGGACGGTATGGAACTCCACCCTGTTCTACCGCCCGGCCCTCGAGCGCCTCGTCGGACCGACGCGTCAGGTCGCGCGCAACAAGAAGTTCACTGTCGCGGCGTCAGTCAAGGCGTAGCGGGGTTCAGGGCGCCGGGGTTGGGGTGGCGGCGTGGGCCGGACCGGATTCCGTCCACGTTCCGCCCTCGCAGCCGTAGAACTGGCCGGCCACGGTGTCGATGTAGATGTCACCGTCGGTCTCGCAGGTCTGGGCGTCTGGCGTGCCCTCGCCGATGAGCACCTGGGTGCCCGCGGTGCCCGGGGCACCCGCCTCGCCGGGCTCGCCGGGCGTGCCCGCCGGTCCCGTCTCGCCGGTCAGGTTCTCGGCGGCGCTGGTGCGGATGTTGCCGACCCACACCCAGTCGTCCTGGAACGCGTACACATCGGCCGTTTTGCGGTCGATGTAGACGTCGCCCTCATAGCCCTTGCCGGACTCAGGCGCGCCGGTTCCGGTACGCACGGCCGAGCCGGCGGGCAGGATCTCCGCGATGATCTCCTCGTAGTCCGCCGATACCTCCTCGCTGGCGCTGGCCGTCGGGGTGGGCGCGGCCTCTTCTTCGTCACCGTCGGCCGATCGCGCGAGCCACGAGCCGAGGAACGCCGCCACGAACGACAGCACCACGACTGCCACTCCGATCCAAATGAGAGCCGTTCGGCTCACGCCGGCCGGCGGTGGCGCGGCGGCTGTGCTGCCGGGAGTGGGTGTGGGGTTGGTCTGGCCAGCGCTCATCGGCGGGTCCTTCCGGGTGCGCCCTGCGAGTCGGGCGATTCGCCGAAAGCCTAGGGGCTGAGTCCGCCGGTTGCCATGATCCGGCCGCGGCGATCTGCACGGACAATAGGACGTGACCCCCAAAGGAGCACCCATGGCCACCCTCACCTCCCCCGACGGCACCCTGATCGCGTACGACATCATGGGCGACGGGCCGGCCGTCATCCTGATCGACGGCGCGATGTGCTTCCGCGGCGGAGGGCCGATGCGGCCGATCGCCGAAGCGCTGAGCGGGCAGCTGACCGTGGTGCTCTACGACCGCAGGGGCCGTGGCGAGAGCGGCGACACCCTGCCATTCGCCGTCGAGCGCGAGATCGAGGACATCGCCGCGCTCATCGACGCCGCGGGAGGCCGGGCCGCGCTCTTCGGCATCTCGTCCGGGGGCGCGCTCGCGCTGCGGGCGGCTGCTGCGCTCGGGCCGTCACGCGTGTCGGCGCTGGCGGTCTACGAAGTGCCGTTCATGCCCCCGAGCGCCCTCGCAGGCGCGGTGGAGTACACCGCGGCGCTCGGCGCAGCGCTCGCCGCCGGCCTCCCCGATGAGGCGGTCGCTGCATTCCTGCGCCGAGTGGGCACACCGGATGCCGGGATCGCGGGTGTGCGCCAGTCACCCGGCTGGCCGGGGATGGTGGCCCTCGCGCCGACGCTCGCCTACGACGACGCCGCGATGGGCGACAGCACAGTGCCGTTCGATCTCGCGGCGGGGCTCAGCATCCCGGCCCTCACCCTGGCCGGCGGAGCGAGCCCGGAGTTTCTCTCGTACGGCGTCAGTACCTTGGCCGAAGCCGTGCCGGGCGCACGGTTCGAGGTGGTCGAGGGGCAGGACCACGATGTCAAGGCGGCCGCGATCGCCCCGCACCTGCTGGGGTTCCTCGACCCGCAGGAGGCCGCCGCCGATTAGTCCTGCGGCTGCGTTCGCGTCGACCAGATCGCCCAGGCCACCAGCGCGGGCTGGAAGAAGAGGCGCACGAGCCGCTTGGTGTCGGTGTCGAGTCCGAAGCCGTCGCGGTGCTTGACGTACTGCTCGACGTTGCCAGGGAAGACCGCGACGAAGAGTGCCGCCACGATCGCGCCGACCGCGCTGCGCGACTTCGGCAGCGCCACGAGTGCGGCGCCGAGCATGACCTCGACCACACCCGAGGCGACGACGACCGCGTCTTTGTCCAGCACCTTGGTGGTGAGGTCGGGCACCTGAGCCTGGAACTCTCCGCGCCCCCAGAACAGGTGGCTCACACCGGCGAACACCAGAGCCAGGGCAAGAGCCCACCGCGCAACATGTCTCATGAGGCCCAGCCAACCACAGCCCAGTGCCCTTCGGCTCAGGTCGGGACGAACCGGAGCGTGGGCGGGGGCCTATCGACGTAGGTGCGTGCGGCACCCGGGAAAGCGGCAGTGTTCGTCGCGCACGCGCAGGAGTCTGGCCCACTTCGAGACGCCCGCGAACTCGTCATAACGGCGGAGTGTCGGGGGTTCTCGTTACCGTCACCTCTGTGGCACTAAGCGATGCACTTGCCGGGCTGGATCCGGCGCAGCTCGAGGCAGTCGAGCACGGCGATGGGCCGCTTGTGGTCGCGGCAGGGGCCGGCACCGGCAAGACGCGCGTGCTCACCGCGCGAGTTGCGCGGCTGCTCGAGGCGGGGGTAGCACCTGAACGGATCCTGCTGCTGACATTCACTCGGCGCGCGGCATCCGCGATGCTCTCTCGCGCTGCGGCCATGTGCGGCGACGCTCAAGCCGCGCAGCGCATGGCCGGCGGCACTTTCCATGCCGTCGCGCACCGCGTCGTCGCCGAGCATGCGCAGCATCTGGGGCTGGCGGACGTGACGGTCATCGATCCCGACGACGTCATCGACCTGATCGACCTGCTCCGCGGGGAGCACGGGCTCGACGGCACCGAGGTGCGGCTGCCCACGACACGCACCATCGCCGACATCGCCTCCCGCGCGATCAACACCGCGACCCCGGCCCGCGCCGTCATCGAAGAGCAGTTTCCGTGGGCGCTCGAGCAGGCCGACGCGGTCGTCGGCCTGCTGCGGCATTACCGCGACCGCAAGCGCGAGCGTGGCCTGCTCGACCTGGATGATCTGCTCATCGCGTGGCGGGCGCTGGTCGCTGATCCCGATGTCGGAGCGCGGCTGCGGGCGCGCTGGGACTGGGTGCTCGTCGACGAGTACCAGGACGTCAACCAGCTTCAGGTGGACATCGTGCGCGGCCTCAGTCCCGACGGCCGCGGGCTCACGGTAGTCGGCGACGACGCACAGGCGATCTACGCGTTCCGAGGGGCGAGCGCCGGCCACCTGCTCGAGCTCATCGACGCGTACCCGGACGCCACCCTCGTGCGCCTCGAACGCAACTTCCGTTCCACACAGCCGATCCTCGACCTCGCGAACGAGGTGCGCCCGGGCGAACTGAGGCTGCGGCTCGTCGCCGACCGTCCGCAGCCGGGCGCCCGACCGACGCTGGTCACCTGCCGGAACGCCGACGACGAGGCCCGCACGATCGCGGACCGCATCCTCGCCGCGCACGTCGATGGCACGCCGCTGCGCTCGCAGGCCGTGCTGATGCGCACCGGATCCCACAGCGCGCAGCTCGAGGTCGAGCTCAAGGTGCGGGCGATCCCGTTCCACAAGTTCGGCGGGATCGGCTACCTGGAGACGTCGCATGTGCGGGACTTGCTGGCGAGCTTCCGAGTGGTGCTCAATCCCGCAGATGAGGTGTCCTGGTACCGCCTGCTCACCCGCCACCGCGCGATCGGCAAAGCGAGTGCACGCGGGCTCGCCAGGATCCTCGCGGACGGGGGCGTCGATCGCACGGCCGACGCGGTCGCGGCGGCCCCGGCGAAGGCGCGCACCCGGCTCGCGTCGACCCTGTCGCTGCTGGGCGCCGTCGACTCCACGACCGCCGTGCCGGAGCTGGTCGAAGCATGCCGAGGCGCGGTGGATCCACTGCTGCGCGCGCACTATCCGGATTGGCACCGTCGGGTGACCGAAGTCGACGGCATCGCTCAGGCCGCCGCTCAACAGAGCGATCTCCGCACGTTCGTCAGTGAGCAGGCGATCGACCCGGTGAACGTCGCCGGCGACTGGGCGAAGCAGCCACATCTCGACGAGGACTGGCTGACCCTGTCCACGATCCACTCCGCGAAGGGGCTGGAATGGGACAGCGTGCACCTCCTGCGCGCGAACGACGGTGCGATGCCCTCGGACATGGCACTCACCTCGCCCGCTGGCCTCGCCGAGGAGGAGCGACTCTTCTACGTCGCTCTCACCCGCGCGCGCGACGACCTCGACGTGTACGTGCCCTCCCAGCTGCCCACGCATCCCACCGCGTTCCTCGCCAAACACGTCGCCGCCAAGCCCAGCAGGTTCCTGACCGAGCCCGCACGCGCTCTCATGGAGTCGGTCAGCACCGCCGCCGCAAACCCCGAGCCTGCGATCAAACGGACCGTCGCGGCTCCACGCGTGCGCACGGACGCGTTCGACGAGCTCTTCGCCTGAAGGCGAGGGCTCACCCCGGACACCTCGCGGATCGGAACGGCGGATGAGTCAGGATGAGAGGCGATGCGCACATCAATCAGCCGCCGCCTGCTCGCATCGAGCGCTCTCGCGGCCGCACTCTGGCTCCTGTTCGCCGTCGTCCGCTGGGCCTTCTCGCAGATCCAAGGGTCCGCGGCCCAACTCGCCCTTCTGGTGCCCGAGGTGGTGCCGTCGGGACTGATGTGGGGCGAAAGCGGTCTGTGGCTGATCCTCACGCTCGTCATCAGCGGGATCGCAGTCGCGCTCGCGCATGCGTTGTTCACCGCGGCCGCGAGCCGGGGCAGCACAACGCTGGTCGCAGCCTGGTTCGCGACCGTCGCAGCGGGCGCGCTGGTCGGGCTTGCCCTGGACATCGCCGGCGCCTGGGGATCCCTCGCCACCTTCGGACCACGCGGGCTGCTGGTCGGCGAGTTCGGCGCCGCCGCAGCATCCGGCGCCGTGTGGGGGCTGGCGGTGGGGTGGATGCCAGGCCTGGTCGCCCGCACGCCGGCTCCCGTTGGGGCCGGCGCAGAGGAGCCGATGACGCGGACGCGGCGACCCGCCTGGCTCCTGCCGGCCGCGGCCGTCGCCGTGATCGCTGTGGTCACGACCGGCGTGGCGGCCGACAACGCGCGCACTGCCGCGATCGAGGCGGATACCGCCGCGCGGCAGGAGGCTGAGGCGGCCGTCACCTTCGGCGCCATGCCTGACCCCGACGCGCCAGGAGTGCCGGTGCCCGATAAGGCGGACGCCTCCCCCGACCTGGACCCGGAGTGGTGCACGCCCGAAAAGGCGATGCTGCTGAAGGGCGAGCCCGATGCGGCGACCGGGCACCGCGGCCTGCCGATCCGGCTGATGAACTTCTCGGACGAACCCTGCGTGATCGAGGGGTACCCCGATGTGGCGTTCGGCGACCAGAACCAGCACCTGCTCGCGGTGACCGTTGAGCAGGGCGGGTCGTTCATGGCGCAGGACTACGGCCCCCAGCGCATCGAGGTGCCCGCCGGCGGCTACGCGGTGTCTGTTCTGGGGTGGGATGCCGCGTCCCCGCATGGTGCACTCGTCACGAAGACCGTCTACGCCGCGCCTACCGCCGGCATGACCCGAGGCTCCTGGCCAATCGATCTCGACATCGTCGAAGGCTCGACCGTCGCCATCACCGCCTGGGCGATCGACGCGAACTCTGCACCCGCCGGGTGAACGCTGCCGGGCGGTCTCCCCGGTAAACAGCGGTCTGCGTGAGGGGTCAGCCGCCGACCCGCTCCGCGCAGGGCACGCAGCGCCTCGCAACTGGTCGCACCCGCAGCCTTTCCATCGGGATGCTTCGACCGCATCCCTCGCATCGGCCGTAGTCGCCGGAGCTCCACCGGGTGAGTGCCTCGTCGATCTCGGCGAGGTCACGCTCGGCGGCCAGGCGACGAGGAGCGCGCCACGGGATGCGTGTGAAGGAACGGTGCTCATCGCCTTCGAGCTGAGGCTCTGGAAGTCCCAGTCCTCGTCGCGAACCGCGTCTGCTGCCAGCCACTCCACCCATCCATCCTGGGATAGTGGCTCGCAGCGAGCAGGCTACTTGCCTCTCCGCCGGCGGCGACCCGTTCGACTGCCCGCGGCATCCGCTACGGCGACGACGGTGTCACCGCTCGGCAGGCTGGTCCGGGCTGATCCGACGGTAGTAGGCGAGCAGGCTTGCCTCGTCGACGCTGGACAGTTCACCGTCGTCTGCGATCCGAGGAGCGTTCTTCACAGCGTCCTTCGAGTAGGGCAGGTGCAGGTTCCCGCCCACCTCGTCTGCGTGCTCCACCGGGACGAAGGAGTGGGACGTGCCGAAAAGCCCACTCTTGACCGTCGCCCAGGTCGGCGTGCCAGTCGCGGGATCGACGAAGATCTGACCCACGGTGCCGATCTTGTTGCCGTCGGCATCTGTCACGTCGACACCGACCAGGCTGGCGCTGTTCTGGCTGCTGATCATTTCAACTCCGCTCCGCTCATTGATCCGCGACCGCACTAGCGGCCGAGGCCGACCCTGTCGACCTTGCGGTGGTAGCGCATGCCGGCCATGCCGCCGAGGATCGCACCGACGAGAGTGACCGCGGCAGCGCCGAGCGCGGTCAGGATGCCGGTGAGCGTCGCGGTCTCGGGTGTCACGGGGATGCGGGGGAAACTGTTGAGGTTGCCGAGGATGTCCCACTGACTGCCCGCGAAGGCGGTGATGATGGCGACGACGATGGCGATCGCAACGGCCCAGATCCACACCGCCAGTCCCTGCTTGATCCCACTGAAACGTGCCATCCGCCCGGCGACATATCCGCCCGCGAAGTAGGCGATGAACAGGACCAGCCCCAGCACGATGGCGCTGATGATCCCGACCAGAGCGGGGTTGTCGGCCGCGGCGCCCGCGGCCCCGTCAACAGACCCGTCGAGGCCCAATCCGAGGGCTGCGCCGATCGCGGCGACGAGTGCGGTGAGGATGACGGCGGTTCCGGTGGCGGTCAGCCAGCCGAAGAAGGCGGAACCGAACTTGAAACCGCCGAACTCGGCTTGTTCGCGGGCCAGGACATCCCGCTGCAGGGTGTGTTTGGGGTCCACCGGGACAGCGGCGCCGGTCGAGGTCGCGTCATAGAGCGGTGCCCCAGGCTGCCGCGGTTCGGAGATATCTGAGCTCATACCGACAAGCTATGCGGCCGCCCCCTCGACTGCCGGGTGGGTTGTCACGACCACCTGATGCGCGTACCCTGAGTGCCCCATTGGCCCAGGCAACGTGCGAATGGCTACCGCAAGATCTCCGCCTGAGCGCGCAGATAGCCGGCGTACCCGGCGGGGGTGCGGCCGATGAAGCGTCCGGAGGTGAGCACCTCCGCCGTCGCGCTCGCGCGAAGGTTCGCACCGAGCAGCAGGCAGCGCCGCACAAGTTCGACGTCCTCGTGCTCCTCGACCGCCTCGAAACCGCCTGCGGCAGTGTAGGTGCTCGCGCGTATACCAAGGCTGGCACCGTGGACGTGCCCATTCGGAGTGCCGGAGGAATGCGTGCGCACCCAGTGTCGCTGGTGGCGTGGACTGAGGTCGGCGAAGTCGGGGCGGACTGTGCCGATGAAGACATCTGCGCCGGACGCTGCCAGCTCGCACTGTGCCACGATCCAATTGGGAGGAACCGCGGAGTCCGCGTCGGTGTTCGCGATCCACACTCGCTGGGGCGGGATGTGACGAAGCTCCTGCATCGCCGCCTCGATGCCTCGCGCCCGCGCGTCGCCGACTCGCTCCGCCGAGATCGTCATGGTCGGGAACTGATGCGCCTCCGCGATCAGCCTCGACCCATCGGTGCAGCCGTCGAGCACGATCCGCACCACGCAGCGGATGCCCCGGCGCGCGGCCGTCGCTGCGGCCACGCTGAGAGCGCTCAGGCACCGATCGAGCAGCTCCGCTTCGTTGTGCACCGGCACGGCCACGACCACCGTCGTCACGCCGGGAATCGTCACACCAGCCCCTCTCGTTGAGCGACCGAGCGGGCAGGGGTGCGACTGAACACCTCGAGGATGAAGTCCTTCTCCTCGTGGCGGACCGTGCTCTCCCAGGCGGCGCTTGCACGCAACGCGGCATGCACCTCCTCTCCTGTTTGCGGGTACTCCGCGACGGGGTGTCGCCAATGACAGGCCACGAGGCATCCGTCATCTGTCAGACAGCCCTCGATGAGGTGAATTGTGCGGGCCAGATCGGCGGTCGACAGGTAGTAGCCGACCTCCGAGAGCACGACGGTGTCGTACCTCCCACCAGGCCAGTCGTGCGGCACCTGACCTTGTACGAACGTCACGCGATCGTCGTCGACCCGCGCTCGAGCCGCATCAACGGCCGACTCGACCGGGTCGAGCGCGACGACCCGGGCGGCGCGGGCGGCGAGTTCTCGCGTGATGAGTCCCGTCGAGCAGCCGATCTCGAGCACATCGCCGATCTCCGCCTTCGGCAGCGACGCCATCAAGACGCTGCGCTTCCGCTGTTCGTACCACCGGGTCTCGAACCCCCAGGGATCCTCATGCCGTTCGTAGAACTCCTCGAACCACCCTGCGGTCATGGAGACCGCACTCCGCGCGGGCGGCTCGATGAGGAACAGCTCAACGCCGCGTTCGAAGTGCACGCGCATGTCGGCGTGCACCACCGCCTCATCGCCGGGGGCTGGGGACAGCGGTGCGATCTGGGACGCGTGTCGGTCGATGGCCGCCTGCTTGGACGCGACCTCGTCCGCCGTGAGCGTCAGCATCTGCGCGGACCCCCACGGCACATCATCGGGTGCGCCCCAATGCCACAGCCAGATCGGGTATCCCACGTGACGGATGCCACGCGCGTCGCAAACTCGGGCGACCGCCTCCGCCGCGACCCGGTGATCGCGGTGGCCGTCGCCCGACCATGGGGCCACTACGAGCAGGTCGCCACCGCGACCCTCGTGACGGTCGAGAGCCTCTGCGATCGCCTCGACCAGGCGGTCGCTGTGCTCGCGCAGAGCACCATCGGGGATCCCCAGGAAGTGCAGGCGCGTGCCGTCGGCGAGGGTGGCGACGGCACGCTCGACTTCCGACCGGCGCAGGGTGGCGATCTGCTCCCGAGTGTGGGTCGGTGACGCCGGATGCGACGCTTCGCCGTCGGTCGCTACGATCACGGCGACCCGGCCTCCGCGCCGGTGTACTCGGCGGATGAGTCCCGCAGCGCCCAGCGTCTCATCGTCTGGGTGCGCAGCCACGACGACGAGCCCATCGACGGGCAGGTGGAGTTCGGGGCCGTGGAGGGTTCGCGGATCGCCGCGCCACACCGCTTCAGGCGTTCCTGCATCCAGATGGCTGAACGTGCGCATCACGAGTCCGCAGCCACGAGCAGCCGGCCGATGCGCGCGGCATCGCGCAGGCCGTGGTGCTGCCGCAGATACAGATGCAGATCCGCCACCCGCCGGGCATGGTCCTCGTCCTTCACGAGGGGACCTGGGCCGAGCGCGGCATCCGCCTCGGCGAGCGTCAACGTGGCGGCGTCGACGACCACGGCCCGTACGCGCTCCGCCAGAATTCGCTCATCCAGCTGTGGCGGAACGCCCCGGTCGATCAGGTCCGCGGCCTCGGCGAGCGTGGCGCGCGCGGCCCACAGTGCGGCATCCACACGGCCCAGATGAACCAGTGCGAGCTGGTCTGCGCGCTGCGATCGCGCTGGCTCGAGGAGCGCACTCGCGACTCCCCGCGCCGCCCCCCACCAGCACGCGGCGACCGACATCCCGCCCCACGCGAAACCCCGGCGCGACAGGTACCACCCTGGCTCTCCGACGGGAACTGCCGGGACATCTTCGAAGTCGACCGGACCGCTGACCACGTGCGGCAATCCGCGCGCGAACCACTCGTTCCCCCGGGGATGCACACCCGGCCCGCGCAGATCCACGGCGAACAGCTGCCGATGGGACTCGTCGATGAATGCCGTCACCAGAGCATGCGAGAGCTCACCGGCGAGCGAGCACCACGGCTTAGACCCCCGCAGCACCCACCCTGTCCCGGTGCTGATCGCCTCGAGCCGCGCGCCGCCTGACTCCGCCGCGAACACGCCCCACGAGGAATCACCGTCTGCGGCGACCCGCTCGAGTTCCCACGGATCCCGGTGACGAAACAGATCCGTCCCCGCCTGGTGCAGGATGCTGAGCGCGTCGAGATGCGGCTCGAGCATGCGCGCCGCCGACACATTCCGCATCGCCACCCCTGCCAGCAGTTCCCACAACCGCTTCGTCTGGCCCTCGCCCACCAACGGAGCACGCCGCCCCACGTCGACACACCACTCGAGCGTGCCCGCGACATCCGTCCCCAGCATGGCTTGATGCTTCGCCGAGGCGAGTGCCGCGGTGAGCATGGAATCGTCGTCGCCGGCAGGACTCAGCGCACCGGCGACCGTGGCCGCGCCCGGTGTGGATGTGCGGCTTTCGGCGCGAGCACGGGAATTCGCGGATGCGATCATCGGGCGTACCTCCCCCTCGACGGTAACCGCGCGGCTGCTCGCCGCCGGGGCCCTTGACAGATCCGTCCAGCTCCTGATGAGCGAATCGCCTGACGGTCTCATCTGGGCCATGCTGTCCCTGATGTCCTCCGTTGTCTCAATGCGGAGGCACGAAAAGAGCCCCGAACCTGCAGTTCTCTGCAGATCCGGGGCTCAAGGTGGGCCCGTTGGAGCCGTCCGAGTTGGGGGACTCTAGAAGTCCCAGTCCTCGTCGCGAACCGCGAAATCATGCGGAAGAACCAGGTCGGCGCGCAGGTCGTGCCTGCTGCGTGCCACTCGCGGCAGAAACTGCGTAAGCCTTCCGACCGCGAATCCCACAGCAGATTTTAGTCGACGCGGACCTCGATGCCCAGAGGTGTCAAGCCTGGCTGACTCACACGAAGTGTTGGAACCAAGCAGTACGGGAATGGTCCGAGCCCGCGACCTCGATGGTTCTGGAGTCGATAACCGTTGAACAATCAGTGGCGCATCGATTGTCGACCGTAAACTGCACCAACGAGTTGAACACGACCATGGCCGTCGATCGCAAGCCATCTCACATCGTCAGATCCCGGACAGCCATCGCTCAGTTGATCGCTCGGGTATTGCGTAGCACGATGCCCTGAGCGGATCGGTTGGCAGGCGGACACGCAGTCGCGTACATCCGAGGATCGGCTTACGCGCGGTCGACGACTAGCGTCAACTACTCATCGCCCTCCGCTGGCGACTCCGGCGCCATATCAGCTGACTGCAGGTAGTGGGGATCAAGGAGCCCTCCGACCAGACTGCTTGCGGATGTTCCCTCACCTCGACGACCCGAGACCTCGATGGCCAGTCGAGGTCTCGGGTGACGGGCGGGCCCGGTCGATTCGGTAATCAGCCGCTGAAGGTGCCCTTGATGGCGAGGAATGCACCGCTCGTGAGATCTTCAACGCTTACGTTCGACCACTCGAACGAGACCAGCGTTGCGGTCTGCCCGTTCGGGCAATCGAGCACAGTTGCGGCAGCCGGAACGCTCACCGACAGCGAGCCGACGAGGTTGCCGTTCTGACCGGCTGTGAAGACGCCGCTCTCGGAGACATCCGAGTTGATGGTGGCCTTCTTGGGATCGTTCGGGTTGTTTCCGCCTCAGTTGATGCACTGGTAATCGGCAACAACATGAGCGGTGACCTGCACGTCCTCGACGGCGCCCGATGAGAGGCCCGCTTCCTTGAACTGGACGACGAGCGACGTGCCCTCGACTGACGCGGTGGTGGCGTTCTTGATGAAGTGCGGGCTGCCGCCGGCAAGAGCGGGTGCGGAGCCGGCGAACACGAGTGCAACGGTGGCTGCGAGCGCGAGGAGCGCCCGGCGAATAGTGATGCGTCCTTTCACTGGATCTGGAGTGGACGACGTGGCCATACGGATTCGCGACCGCTCCGGCCTCCGGCAGGCTTCTCACCGCCGGGATCGAAGACGCGTTCCGCGAAGGGATGAGCCAGATCGGTGGGATCCCGGGCGTCCGCACTGTTGCCGGCGCCTCGCCTCAACCGCAGGACTTTGGCGCGGCGGCGGTGGTCTACGCAGCCAACCTGGAGACCGTGCGGGCATCCGTTGCGCTGCTCGACGAGCCGTTCGGCCCGACGACTCTTCTCGTCGAATACGAATCGATCGACGATGCGCTGGCACTTGCCGAGAGCCTGGGCGGGAGCCTCACCGCGACGGTTCACTCCGAGACGGACGAGGTCACGCGGACAATGGCGGACCGGCTCGTCGGATTCGCCGGCCGGGTCCTCTTCGCCGGATGGCCAACGGGGGTCGCCGTCACCTGGGCGCAGAACCATGGCGGCCCGTGGCCGGCATCAACATCTACGGACACCTCTGTCGGTCCTACGGCGCTGCGCCGGTTCCTGCGCCTGGTGGCGTACCAATCCGCTCCATCCGAACTGCTGCCTGACGAACTTCACGACGTGAATCCCCTGCGCATACCCCGTCGCGTCGACGGGGTACTCACCCGCTGAGACCTCCCCTGGACGGGCGACAGAGTGTCCTTCGGAGGGACCGGCATATGGGCGGTGGTAGACCGCCTCACAGCGTGGTCAACCGCCGGCGGGACCGCGGATACCTCGGGCGACGCGACACCTCGCCACAGCGCCATCCGGGGCGGTGTCGGCTCGGAGCACGCCAGCATCGGTGACCTACTGGGCGAGATGGGCGAGAAGTTTCTTTAAGAGGTTCTCGAGGCTTTCCTTCGTCGGGTCCTGCGGGCTGGCGGGCTCCTCGGGCGGCGCGGTCATCGTGGCCGGCACGACGGGGGTATTACTGATCGCTGACATTTCAGGGTCGACGGGAAACCACTCCCGCACGCCGGGGCTGACCGCGGCAACTGTGAGCAGTGCGCGCAGGGAGGAGATGATCGTCGCCAGATCCGACTGGGCCTGGACCGCCGTTGCGAGCCTATTCGCCCGCCTTGCGAGGGCAACGGTCTCCTCCGACTTCCCGTTGATCGCAACCATTTGCCGTGCGTCCTGAATCGCGGCGTCAGCGGACTCCCCGATGATCTGAGCGCTCGCGAGCGCAGTGCCGAGCACTCCGTCGCGCTTCACCCTGAGGTTTGCGTAACGCGCCGACGCGGCATCCCGCTCGGCATTCGCCGTGTCGACTGCCCGCTTCAGTTCGGCGATCTTGTCGGCGGTCGCCGCTGGGTCGGCGTTTGCCGCTGCCGCCCGTTCCGCTCGCTTGGTCTCAAGTACTGTGCTGGCGGCGGAGGACTTGCGCTCGGCCTCGTCGACCTTCTCCGGCAAATGGGGCGCTTCAGCGCAGACCGCAACGAGCACTTCGGATGCCGCAGCCACGGCCCGAGCGGCGTCTGCGGTGATAGGCGCCAGGTCATCGTCGGGACGCTGGGGATGAAGCGGCCTCGACGCTGCTTCCGCGAGTTTGGTGGCTGCGTCCCTGACGGCGGTGGCGGCCGCCGTCAGTTTGTCCCAAGGCTCCCGTTGTTCCGACATCATTCCTCCATCTGAGGGGCCGCCAACCACCAATTGGCCGATCGGTAGCACGCTAACGCATAGGCCACATCGGGGTCGTGGGCGAAGTCGCCCGAAACCGCGAGGGCTGCATCTTCGCAATCAAACCGACGACGCAGAGCGAGGACGCCGGGCTCAGGCCGATTCGCCCGTTCCTCCCATGCCTTCTTCTCCTGACCGAATGGTGGGAGACGCAATATCGGGGGGATGCCGGTCAACTCTCGCGCGCGACGGAACTCGTCGATGAGGAGGAACTGCCGCCGACGCGCTCTCGTCACGCTCGACTCGTCGGTGCGCTTGACTGACTGCACCCGGATCCTCAGGCGGCGCATGCGGATTTCGGTGTCGATGAGTTCGATATCGCCCAGTGCAGCAAGATTCGCCTCCACTGCGGCGTACGCCTGCAGTAGACGCGGCAAGAGGCCGTTGGCCAGAAGCGACTTCTCTGGAATGTTGCGGGCCGCCGTCGGAATGAGCGCCGGGCCGAAACCGTCGTCGATCTGCGGGATCCATTGCGGATCATCCACATGCGGGAGTCGGGCGAGTTCGTTCTCGATCGCCGCGAGAAGTGCACGGCGATAGCTCTCATGCGGGCCTCGATCGCCAGCGAGGTGGATCGCCGGGTTGCGGTAGACGAAGTTCGCCCGGGTCGCCCATACCGCGCGATTACTCGGATCGAGCGTGAGCGCGAGTTCGAGAATCTCGACGGCCTTCGCGCGAGATGCCGCAGAAGCGGCGAGCGTCGTGCTCGCGAGGTAATGCAGACCAATGGCCTGACCATCGGTGGCGCCATAGAGCTTGGGGTCGAACTCGGGTCGGTACCGGGTTCGTAGTGTGGCCACGAGCTCACCCGCTACCAGAGCCGCGAGACGTTCGGCAATTGGCACTTCGTCGATCCCCGCGAGCGGATGTGGCTTTGCCACTCGGATCCGCTTGGCGGTCATCAGCTTGCCGTTTCGCGAGATCGTGATCGACACCGCGTCGTCTGACTCGTTCTCGGCCGAAAGTACCCAGGGAGTCGTACCGAAGATCGCGCGAAGCGTTGCCTGAACCACCTTGACAAAGGTGTTGTCCGACAGTTCGGCAACCCCCTCGGCAGCTGTTGTCAAGTCGGTGCCAACAGGTATCTCTATTCCTCGGTTCTTCCCGCCGGCAAGACCGTTGATGGCAGCCATGAGCTGGCTGGAATCGAGGCCTTTGCCGTCGTCGCTGCCCTTGAGGTTGAGCGTCACCCGGGGCGCTGACGCGAAGACGAACGACCAAACCCAGATCGCGAACACCGACAGCACCAGGAAGAAGAACCACCAGCCGCCGCCGAAAGTCGCAAGCGCCGCCGCAAACTGCGGGGCGAAGGGTGCATCTGGAGTGTACGGTGCCTTCGGGCCGCCTCCCTGCATGAGCCAGACCCCTCGCAGCATGACCGCGGAAGGCACCACGACGGAGAGCGCTAGTCCGATGCCCACCGCAAGGCGCCGCGTGCTCCGGTGCTGAAACTCACCCCGCTTCGGATCCCGGAACGGCGGAACGAACGCGAGGATCCTCCCTAGCGCAATGAGCGCAAACACGAAGGCAGCCCAGAACGCGACCATCGCTGTGATCGGCGTGAGCACGTCTTTCTGGAACTGTGCCCACCACTCACCGAAGTCCTTCGGAGTTACAGACGTTGCCGGGGTCTTGGGCTCGACCAGGCACGCGAGGATTGTGGCCGAATCCGTCGGCTGACCGGCATCCTCCAGCAGTCGCTCGGCCTCGCGGATCTGTGACGCCGTCGAGGGAGCCTCGATCGACTTGAGGAGCTCACACGGATCTATTTCCGCCGCTGACGCCTGCGACGGCGTTGCGAAAGCAAACATGCAGAACACCATCATCACGGCCAGCGTGACCGCGCCGCCGTGGATCGGATTCCTCGATCGTGGCATCGTCCCCCAACGTTGCTCCCCGTACCCGAGGTTGAGGCAATGATGGCGGACCTCGCACGCGACGGTCAAGCCCTCTCGGCGGTAGGGCGACAAGCCCATACATTGCACGGGCAAATTTCGGTGTCGAGTCGTGCCCGTTGGCACGGGGCCCGATCAAGGACAGGAACCGCGCACGGTCCTCATCGCGGCGCAGATTACAGCGACCACTCCTGGGCCGCGCCTCGGCTTGACATCCAGCATGAGCAGATCTCGAGCACAGCCCTCCGACGGATCAGTGAATCAGCGCCTGGCAAACACACGTGACGTCCTAGTCCGCGCGCACATCCCGCGGAGGCGGACGGGCATGGGCCTTCTCTCTTCGATGTGGTGGTGGCGAATGAAGCCCTACAAGACAGTTCGCCAGACAACTCCGCGAAGTATTCACCACCGAAAAAGCTAGCTAGTTCCTGTTTGTGTTGACCGCCGCCAACCCGCCGATCGGAACTGCGAGGTACTTTTATCCTCTGATCAGGGCTTTTTCTCAGAAGTCCCAGTCCTAGTCAAGAGCGGGGAAATCATGCGGAAGAACTATGTCGGCGCGCAGGTCGTGCCTGCTCCGTGCCACTCGCGGCGGATAATGCGTCAGCCTGCCGACCGCGAATCACACACCAAGATTTTAGTCGACTCGGACCTCGAAGCCCAGAGGGTTTACACGATTGACCGACACGACCTTCGTTCGCCATCGGGCCATCTCGGGGGTTTCACGAGTCGATAATCGATGGAATTCTGGGTGACGCATCGAGTGTCTGCGTCGCCACGGCGCGGGCGATCGACGCCACGCGAGCGCGGTTGCCTCCCCTCGGTCGACCTCAGCGTCGGCCACCCATCGCAGTTATGGGACGGTCATCGTGCATCTCATCGCGCGGGCCATACGTTCGGCCACACCAGACAGAATCAGGTGCCTCGTCGAGATGCGTCCTCAAATCCGTCAGAGGACCCGGTGCGGGCTAGCGGAGTCGTTCATCACCTCACTGCGCGCTCTCCACGATCGGGTCTGGACGCGGCTGCGCGGCGCTGAGCGGGCACGGCCCGGCACCCCGCCATCCATGCGCCCCGCTGCCCGAGGTGGCGGCGTGATATGCCCACCGAGCTCCTGCAGCCGGGCATCGTCGAGCCCAAATTAGTGACCGATGTCGTGCACGAGCGTGATGTGCACCCGCTTACGCAACGCGTCGAGGTCGGCGCCGTGCTCCTGCATGTTGTTCTTGTTCAACGTGATCCGGTCAGGAAGCTCGCGCGCGGAGTGAGCGCCGAGGAGGAAGGAGCGCAGTTCCGCTACCGCTATCACGGCCGCCGCCTCCTTGTCCGCGGGGCGACTATCTCTTTCTCGTCCCGGACCTGTGGTCGCCCAACGCGTCCACCTATTTGATCCCGCTCGACGACGACGCCTTCCGATTCCGTTTTCGATTCCTGCCCGACGCCGACGGACACAGTAATAGCCAATACTCGCCTAGTGATCCCTCACGTCTCACCGCGAACGATGTCAGCGCGTCGACGGCCGCCATGCGGTGCGTAGGCGACTCGGTAGCGGGGGCGCCTCTCGTTGCAATCGCGCGAACGTCAGCGAACGGGATCTGGCGTTGTTGGCATGATCGCGAACACCTTCGCGAAGTGCTGCCATCCGGAGCCGATGGTTACAGCCGTCTCCCACCGGTCCTTCAGCCGCCCAAATCCCACGCCACCGTCGGTCATTCCTAGGTGCTTGTACCAGATCAGAGCCCCGTCGGGACGAATGCCCAGGATGACTCCATTGCCGACGGGGACGATTTGCTGGAACTGATTCCAGCCCGTACCGACCCCTCGTGGCGGATACCAGTCCTTGGCGCCTGTCTCGAAACCCTTCTGCTGGTACAGCAGAAGGGTGCCGTCGGCCTGAACGGCGTAGACGGCACCGCCGCCGAGGGAGAACACGTCCTTGAAGTCACCCCAACCCGAGCCGACTTCTTTCGCCTCGCTCCATTGGTTGCTTCCGTCCCGGTAGCCCAGGTGGCGATACCAAAACAGCTTGCCATCGTCCCGGATTGCGTAAATGACCCCGTCACCGCCAGCGAAGATCCGCTTGAAGGACCAACCATGGCCGACCTCAATGCCGCCCTTCCATTTGAACTCACCCGAGTTGAAGCCGTCATGCTGAAACCACATCAGCTTGTCATCAGAGGTGAGGACGTAGAACCTGTTCCCGCCCGCAGCGATCACGTCCTTGAGGCCATTCCAGCCCACGCCGACGGTGCGCGGACCTTGCCAGACCGCCGCGTTGGAGTCCTTGCGATACCAGACAAGTTCACCGTTGGGTTGGACTGCGTAAACCCACATCGGCTGGAAGTCGGGCGGCGAAGCGGCAAACGTTCCGACGTTGCCGGTGGGCGGGAACGGTTCACGCATGTCAGGAGCAGACTGAGGGGGGCCCATGATCTGCCACATCTGCTTCCAGACCGGCATGATCGGAGCGTCGGCACCCTCCGGAGTCGAGGTCACCCACATCCACCCCGTGGACGGCTTGCCCGCCACATAGTTGGCGCGCGTTAACGCGTGAACTCCGACCAACGCATATCCGCCAAGCACCCAGGCAAATGATGGACCGCCGCTGTCGCCGCCGGCGATCATCTGGCCGTTCTCGCTCGGATACCAGTAGAGCTCGCCATCGTTGCGGTTGACTCTTGCGTAGCCCATTCGATACTTGCCGTCCAGAAGTGACGGAGTCGCGGCTGCGCCCTCCCCCGAGGCGAACTGGTAGATCCCTCGCCCGAAGACAAGCAGGTGCGCCCCGCGCGGGTCCCCGAAAAGCGGGAACTGACCACCCTGGAAGACCAGACGCTGGTAGCCGGTTGTGGATCCATGCACGGTGAACGGTGCTGCGAGCTGGACCAGAGCAATGTCGTAAGGACGGAAGGTAACGACCCGCACCGCTTGCCGCGTCTGGGCTGAATCCCAGCCGGCGGTAAGGGTCATGCTGGCGATCGGCTTGAGCATGTTCTGGCCAGGCCGGGTCGGATCAGGAGTCATATTGCCGGCCGCGTCTGTGAGCTCGACACAATGGGCCGCAGAGACGACCCAGTCGTTGCGCAACAGCGATGCGCTGCACGAGCCGCTCCCATCCCCATACGCCAGCAACCCAAAATCCTCGATGAGCTCGTCTCTGACGATGACCCCGGCCACAAGAGGTTGGCGGACGGTCCCGATGTTTTCGGCCATGGCGTAGCTCCGTTGGTTTGGTTTCCTGCGCAAATGCGGATGCTGGTGGGCGTCACTATTCGACGCGAGAGGCCGCGAGATCCGGGACGCTCTGATCGGGCGCGCGCCGATGGATTAACACTCGGCGGTCGAAGGAAGTCCAAATAGGACTCCCTGGGCCAACGCGCGGATCCCCCAACGCGCTCAGGGTCCCACGGGGGTAAAGGAGTGTCAATGACCCCGGCTGATGAGTCGTGTGTACAGCCACAGGAAGAGGACCATATGGTTGGCGTCGAACGAACGTGCTGTGGGTGGCGTGACTGACTCAACGACACGCGTGAAGCTCCTCGGCGGACCGCTCGCCGGATATCACCTCCGCGAAGTATTCGCCGCCGAGCGAGCTACAGCTAGTTCCTGTTTGTGTTGACCGCCGCCAACCCGCCGATCGGAACTGCGAGGTAGGCGATGACCGCTTGCGCCGCTTCGAGCCACGCCGGCAAGACACCCGTCACCCCGAAACCCGCGACGATCGCCCCGACAGCGATCGCGAGAAACGCATACGTGCTGTAGATCCATCGCCGCGCGGCTGKGCTCTTGACCACGACACCAAGGCCGGGTGCTAGCAGGCCCGGGTTTACTGCCTCAACCACCGCCTTCTGCTGATCCGGAGCAAGATTCTCGAATTGCGCCTTCGCGGGTTCGCTCGCGGCCGCCATGTTTGCCATTTTGCCCCCAGAGTAATTGGGCGCCCACGATGGTCGGCGTCATTTGATGCTGATATTCCTGGTAGGACGGCAAATCGTCAAGAGCATCCCGCCACATGCGGGACTGCCGCACGGATAACGGACATCCTCAGCAGGGGTTATCCCGATGGGAAGAGCCCGGGTGATCTCGAACGAATCGGGATCGTATGCAACTGGATCGACACATCGGCCCTGGGCGGCGGTGGATCGCAGGTGCTCAGCATCCGGCCTACCACTAAGGTGGCGGCATGACGACGCCCGTCAAGGTCGATCAGTCCTCTCCCATTGGGAAGGTCGTCCGCGAGCTCGATCGCGTGCGCGCCCCGCTGCCGCGCGCGGATGGCATCCGCATCTTCGCCGACGTATATCGAGATGTGACTGCTCTGGTGRCCGTCCGGGTGGCGGATGGCACTTTTGGAGACCCGAAGTTCATGGAGGCGTTCGACGTCACCTTCGCTGACCTCTTCCTTGACGTGCCCCGAGACATCGCAGCGGGCCGCGAGGCCTCGAAGGTATGGGCTCCGCTCGTGGAGTGCCGCTCCGAGCGTCTGTTCCCCCTGCAGTTCGCGCTCGCCGGCATGAACGCGCACATCAATCACGACCTTGCGATCGCGGTCGTACGCACGTGCCAAAAGCTGAGTCGGTCACCCGACTCGGGCAGCGTCCACGGAGATTTCGTCAAGATCAACCAGGTGCTCGCCGAGCGTGTGCGACCCATCCGCCAGAAGTTCCTCGACGAAACCGTCGTGAAATACGGTGCTCCTCTGTCGCCGCTGGCCGACCTGATGACAAATTTCTCCATGGAGAAGGCGAGGGACGCCGCGTGGGCGTCGACGCTTGCGCTCTGGGCTGTGCGCGACATCCCAGTCGTGAAGGAACTCACCCAGGAGTCTCTCGCTGGTACCGTCGGCCTCGTCGGTCGTCAGTTGCTGACCCGATTCGACCCGCTCGGCCAACTCGGCCGCTGACGCTCACACAGCGATCTCGTCCGAGGCGACCACCGCCGCGCGGTAGCGCGAGTCGTCGTCCGCGCAGTGGATGCCCCTTGCCGTCGGGAGCGTCGCTCCAACCCCGACAGCCGCCACCACATGCTCGCTCGGTTGCCGAAGCGTCCCTGTCCCACCCTGCTCTATCGTCAGGAATCTCACCGCCTCGTCAGCGGCTTGGAGACTCAGGCTCGTCGCGGAGATGTCGCCGCGGGGCACCAGGAGTGATTGCAAGTCCTCCGTAGCTATCCTGTTCTCCGCGTGTCGACGGGTTGCAGGTGTGTGCTCCCCGCTCCGCCACTTCCGGCGAGGGAACCGGGCTGGGCCGAGAGCGCTGCGTGCTCGGACACATCAGCGCCCTACCCGATTGGGCATGATCGGGGTTAGAACATGGAGTCGCGCGGACGCGCCAGCATTCGCCACGGTCTTTCAACTCGATCGGGCCAAATCCACCGGCCACTCCGACGAAGAACAGCGCAAGCCCGACGATGACGACGATCGCGTGCGGCAGCGCGACATGCGGGTAGAAGATGATCCATCGATACCTCACCGAGCCCTGTTCTCCCCAGGGCGCGGGACGATTCGGGTTCTCGTCCGTCTGGCCACTGCCGCGGCGTCTCCAAGACGAGTAGAAGCTCCAGTCGATCAGTGGTGAAAGATACGTGTCCACGAGAGGTCGTGCGGCCGAACAGGTCGTACGCGATCACCTCGATCTCTGCCATTCGGGGGTAGTTGCGGATCTGGTGAGACTTGACCGAGCCTTCGATGATCCAGAACGCCAAGGCTCCGATCGCGGCGACGAGGAACAGTCCGTAGTGGCCCTGCTGAAAGCCGAACCCAGCGTCGCCAGGGCGAAGGTGACACCCCAACTCTTGATTGTCAGGAGTCGCTGATCGAAGCCGTCGACAATCTGCACTTTCCGGTATTACTCGCTCATGAGATCCCTGTGAAGGCGACCTAGCCGCAATGGTTCATCAGGGCTCGGACACGAGACCGTCCCCAAGGTCTGCTGGCGGATGCACCCTGCGCTGGCAGGCAAGCAGCCGACATCGCGACCACGGTGACCCACCTCACCTCGACACGAAGGACGGCTTTGGCACATCCTTCCATGAGCCGGGGGCGGCTGCGATCGCTCGCCGCCGGCGCCGTCCGTCTCGTGCGTGCCTCCACGACCACACTGCGGTGACGGACCGCCTAGTCATCCGCGTGCAGTGGCGTCACCGATCCCCTGCGTCGCATCCGCCGACGCGCTCGCGGCAAGCACGGATCAGTTCCACCATTGAGCTCTGTACTCCCCCACTCCGCAGCAATTTCCTTGACGGAACGCCTCGACGCGGGGCCCTGCGGTCAAATCTAGACTCGCGCGAATGGCCCGCCGGTCACGTCGGCGACGATCTCGATGAACTCTTCGCCGTGATTCAGGTCATCGGTCGAGTGCAGTTCGGCCACCTGACGCAATGCAGTAATGAGGGTTTCGCGTGGAACTGCTGTCGCTTCGGTCTTTCCGTGCACTCCCTCACGGGTCGACATGAGTGCCGTCATCCGCGGTAGGTGGTCGGGTCGATCGGCCCAGAGATCATAGAGGGTGCGCGGCGTGGCGTTGCGGCTGCCGTGATGACCGACCTTGTACAGGTCGATCCCAGCGAGCTTGGCCTTGAGGTCGGACTGGTCGTCGGCGAAGCGTTCGAGAGTGTATTGCCAGTTCTCGATCTGGGCGTCTCCGGGAAACAACATCGACAGCTTGCCGATCGTGAGGAGGAGGATGATGCTCGTATTGTTCAACGCGTCATCGAGATCGCGGACAAGACGTGCCGCGGAGTGCGACCGCTGCGCGGCGAGTCGTTCCACCAGCCACCGCACCGGGCCGGGCCCGAGGGACCGGCCGCGCGTATCGTTCCGGTTCGAGGTGACACTGTCCGCGGCGACCCTCAATGAGGCGCTAAGCCTCGTCATCCAATACTCCGGATCGTCGGCGTGTTGTCCGCTTACGCGCACATCCTGCTGGACGGTCGGTGGTCCGAGCACCGTCACAGCAAGTCCGGGGACTAACTCATCCAGGCCAGCGTCGGCACCCGCATAGAGGTAGCCGCCCCTTGGTGGTCCGCTGAGTTCATTGAGGAACTGGACAGCGGCGGCGTTTTTCAGCCGGTCTCCCGCGCCCGCAGGTTCGTCCAGGTCGAGCCGGCCATCCCCTGCAAGCGTGTCGCTGTAATCCTGCGCGTCCGCCAGGCCCTTCAAGTAGCGCTTCGATGCGGGATCGGCACCGGGTTGCGGGTTTATCGCATCGCCCGCGGGGGCATCCGCGGTAGGTTCCAGATCTGGCGTTTCAGTCCAGGGTCGAAGTACCCGCTTGGGGGCGAGTGTTCGAATGATGTTCACCGCCGCGTCATCGGCGAAACCGGAGAGGTGGTCCTTGTGGCGGTGGGTGACGACGAGCACATCGAGAACACCATGGGTGTGCTGCTGAATCAGTTTCGCCACGTCGGACATCTCGCCGGACGCCCGTCCCTCACGGGGCCGACGGCTCGACCCGAAGTCGAAGAGCAGGTGCCGCTCTGCCCGACCATCCGGGAGCGGCGCGTCGTACTCGACGGATAGCAGGAAGCAGTCTCCGAAGCCCACCTGAAACATCCGGACTCGCACTCGGGTGGGCGCGCTCACCATGACTCCCCGGATCTCAGGCTGGTGTCATGGAGTTCAGCGAAGGCCTGTCCACGGGCGGAACCATCGGCGAAGCCGATTCGCTTTGAGGTATCACGCTGGCCGCTCGCTTGGAGGTATTCGATCCGACGGCGCTGACGCCGCCAATCGTCGATTCGCTTATAGATGTGCAGTTTCAGCCTCCCGAATTGATCGAACACGAGAGTTCCGCCGCCGAAGAGTTGCACCAAGGTTGTCGGCTTCACTCCGTCGGGAAGTGGCAATTCTGAGATGCGGACGAACTCTCCCGCGGTCATCTCGATCATCTGCACGTATGTGGCTACCGACTCGGCGATGATCAGCCCGTCCACCCCAATCCGCTGGGTGGGTAAGACAGATTCGATGGAAGTGAAGTAATTGGTGGGCACATCGAGGCGGAGCGCGTTCTGCCAAAGGAACCGGAACACTTCGTCGCGGTTGCTGCGCAATGACACCTGATTGATCCCCAGGTAGTGAGGTGCCACCTCTGCTTCGAGCACATCGCTCACTCGGTCGCGCGGCCGGGTGATCCCCGCCGCGGCGAACCTCTGGACCAGGAGC
Organism: Microbacterium sp. P5_E9; assembly: GCF_054049175.1. Taxonomy (NCBI): domain Bacteria; kingdom Bacillati; phylum Actinomycetota; class Actinomycetes; order Micrococcales; family Microbacteriaceae; genus Microbacterium; species Microbacterium sp. P5_E9. The sequence goes on from NZ_JBFUMV010000013.1 coordinate 100,393, forward strand.
TGACGGTAGCCGAGGTCATCGTCGGGGACCACCTCGACGTCGGCGAGCAGCGCGGCATCGAGCAGATCAGCGAACTCAAACTCGACCGGGGGCAGGTAGTCCAGGCCTCGGATCAGCATGGTTAGCAGGTGAGTTGCGGCCTTCACGCCCTCCTCCGCTGCGCGGGCTCGGTCAACGGTGACGGCTGCGCCCGTGCCCGACGTGGAGAACAACGCGGTGAGGCGGGCAGACCAGATGTCCACCAGCACCTCAAGCACGATAGCGACGAGGACTTCGCCGCGCCGATGCGGTTCTGCGAACTCCGGCAGGCGAGCCCAGTCAGCAGGCGGTGGGTCCATCGCCGACTTACGCAGGGGGCCCCGACCTTGGGTCAGCACGCTTCCCACTTGCTCTGCGACGCTGGTCAGCACACCGTCCCTGAGTTTGGCTGGCTCGACCTGGGACTCTGCGAGTCGACCCCCGTCGGTAGGCGGCCCGAGTGCCTGTTCCACGACCGGTTGCATGGAGAACACTGAGAGCAGCGCCACGATGTCGGCGAGCCCCTCGTGGAAAGCGGCCTGATCCGGCAATCCCGGCTCCAGGAACCGTCGACGTAACCCGTCCAGGATGGCGTGAGTCGTCTCGTGGACGATGACGTCGTAGCTCAGGCACGTGTAGACCGGCGCCTCGTCCTCGTCTCCGTTGGGAACGTACCCGAACAGGACTGCGTGGTCATCAGATGAGTAGTAGGCGTTAGCCTCGGGAAAAGCGTGCGGCACGAGATACAGCTGATGGCCACCGAAGCTCCACGAGAGTCGTCGTCCCAACGCCGACTCAAATGTGGCGAGTGTCCTTGCTGCGGTGCCGTACACCTGCTGAGCATGGAACGATCGGTCCGTCAGCAGTACCTCATCAGGTGCTTTGGCGAACGCGTCCTCATTCGTCAGCGCAGGATGCTTGTCGTACCTGCCGGTGGTGGGGTCGAAGTCGACAACGTGGAAGCGGGCACCACGCGGCCCGTCCTCCATCCGCGACCACGGCACTTTGACGCTCGCCGTGAGAATCTTGCGGTCGTCTCCCGTCACGGACGGGTCCTGCGCGATCAGGCGGAGGGTGATGTGGGTGCGCGGTGCGTCCGGCCGCTCGGAGAATTCGACCGTGTTGGACATCTGAGCCCCCACCCACCTCGTCCGTTCCCCTCCATCGAAATGGAAAAGGCTCATCGATGTCGAGTGTGACGCATAACAGCCGCGTAACGCTAGGCGGCACAAGATCTGCGAAGGAGTGGGCGGCAAAGGGCACCGGGCGCTGCGAGCACCGGAACCCGCTCAATCCGGGCGCACCAGGCCGAGTCGCCCTCGCGGAACACTCTGTACTCCCCCAGAGGGGTGGCGTGGGCCCGGCCCTACGGCGAAGCGCGCCGAGACCTGCCCCCTGAGGGACGCGATCATGGCCGGCCTCGACTCCGCCGCATGTTCCGCCACCGAACCCCGCGGACGTGAAAGCACCCGCTACGCTGAGCACGAATCGCCCGACTGAGCGGCGATTCGCGAACGCGTGGCGGTTTGGCCTATATCACCGACCATGTCGTGGTGGGACGGTTCATGGGACTCTGAAGGAGTCGGTGATGATGGCAAGCCGCGGGGATGATCACTCAGATTCTGGCGCGCCATTGGACTCGAGCCCGCCTCCACGGAATCTTGTGATCTGCTTTGACGGCACGAGCAACGAGCCTGAAACCGGCGCGACCGCCGTGACGCGGCTTTATCAGGTTGCTGAGAAGAGTGACGCTCAGCTGGTCTATTACGACCCCGGCGTCGGAACCATGGGCGCGCGGGCCGCCGTGACCGGCTGGGGGAAGTCGCTTACCCGATT